>NZ_JBGGGT010000001.1:107500-422500 GCF_041276405.1 Microvirga sp. TS319
CAGCCTCGGCAGTTGAACAGTATTTATTATGCGACGGGGGATCCGACACGCCCTAAATGTTACGACATGGGTATCGCCGCGCAGCATGGGACACCGCGCAGGTCGGGGCTCGTTCTCATCGAGGGCCCTCTCGTGCCGCATCTGAAGCGGGCGCAAGGCGGAATGCTCCGGCCGGGAATGGACGATGGCACGCTGACGGTGAACCACTGCTATCGGCCCGAGCGCTTCGACCGTTGGGTTCGGGCGGGCGTTCACGTCAAGGGGCGGTCCGATTGGCTTTTCATCAAGCTATCCTGCCACGGGGCAGGAGACGGCGATCGCGAGGCCTTGTTGAGCCGTGATCTCGAGGCTCTCTTCTCCGATGCCGAGGCGCGCTACAATGACGGCGAGCGTTTCAGACTTCACTACGTGACAGCGCGGGAAATGTACAACCTCGTGGCCGCGTCCGAGGCCGGACTGGACGGCGAACCCGGTGCCTTGCGGGACTGGCTGATTCCGGCTCCTGACACGGTCTCGCGCCGGCGCAGTGCCGCTACAGCATCGGACGTGAAGTCGAACCCACATCCGATGCTGTAACTCTGTGTTTTTGAGCATCTTTTCACGCGAAGCCGGTTCCCACTTTTGCGTCTGAGGCTCTAAGCGCACCGGCTGAAACCGGGACTGCATCCTGATCGGGGCTCTATGAAGAGCGGGCGGGGGTGGGCGATGCCACCCGGGTCGCGAGCTGAAGCAAATGGCGCAGATAATCCGTGTGAAGGCGCGATGCGTCTCCGGCGGCGAGAGCATGTCTGTGCCCCGCATGTGCGAGCTGCCGCCGCAGGTCCGCGGAGCCGTCCAGACGGAGGATGGTGCTTCGCAGAGCATCCGGATCCCCCGGCGGGACGATCAAGGCGGTGGTTTCGTCGAGGAGACCGAGAGTGCTCGCGCCTTCCGAGATGATCAATGGCTTTTGCAGGGCCATGGCCGTCAGGTAGGTACTGACGCCAGAGGGGCTTATGCTCCGGGGATGGATCGGAAGGATAACGCCCCTCGCGCCGGCGACCCAATTCAGCCAGGAGCGCGGGTCCGCACAATGGCGCACGATCCGTACGTTCGAGGCTCCGAAGATCTCCTTCCGAGGCACGATCGGAGGCACGCCGCGTTGCCGCCGCTTCTTGCTGTCACTCTCCCCACGGCGGCGGAGCTCCTCGTCCTCGGGCACCGTAATGACAATCTTGACATCGAGGCCCTCGACGGCTTGAGCCAAGGTTGCCCAGTCCCGGTATGTGACTCCTCCGGACCAATAATAATCGCCCTCGGAGGGCTCAAGGGCGTTCACCACGTCGAGATGATTGGTCTTGAACGGGACATGGATGGTCCGTTCCGGCTTGAGGCCATAATACTTCTGATAGTCCGAGAAGTCTTTCTGCAGCAGCAGAAACAGATCCACTCGTTGCAGCAGCACCCGTGTGATCGCCGCCACGATCAGGTCCCGCGTGCTGACGGGTCTGGGGAGATTGAGGTCGGCGCAAGCAAGCTTGCACCGGAATCCTCGCAGGAGCGAGGCGATGAGGCACCAGCTGAGCAGTTCACGGTGCGGGGCTTCCAAGAAGACGATATCGGACTGCTTCCAAAGGCGCATAGCATGACGCCAATACGCCAAGCGCTCCGTCCATGCGCCTTCCCGTGGGACGATACACTGGAGGTCGATCCGCTCGGCAAGAGAGGATTCGAACACAATGTTCGATGCGATGCGAGGCTTCCTTGAGACGTCACGACGATCGGTCGCCGCCTTGGGTTCGCTGGTCATCGCAACCGCTCCGCCCATGACCGGTCTTGCCATGGCCAATCCTGCGCAGGTTACCGCCCTTGGGCCGCTAATTCTACACGTTGAAGCGGCGGCATCGTGGCAGGTGGGGTAGCCCGGAGCTGTCGCGTCGCGAGCCGATTGTCCCGCAGCTTCGCGCACGAACGGGGCTGGTACGAAGCGGTCAGCGCTCTATCCATGTGACACAGGGATTGCGACGAGGCTCGCCGTGTTCGTTTCTGTCATCATACCTCTCTTCAACAAAGGCCCGCACATCATCCGGTGCCTCGAGTCCGTCGCATCGCAGACGCTCGCCGACTTCGAAGTCATCGTCGTGGACGATGGCTCGACGGACGAGGGAGCAACGCTGGCCAGACGCTTTCCCGATGAGCGGGTCAGAGTGATATCCCAAAGGAACAGTGGCCCCGGACATGCGCGAAACCGCGGTGTGGATAGCGCTCGCGGAGACCTCGTCGCCTTCCTCGATGCCGATGACGAATGGCTGCCGTCCTATCTGGCCGACAGCGTTCGGCTGCTCACGGATCATCCCGAGGCCGCGACAGTTTCTTCGGGGTACTTCGAAATGCCTGGCGGCCTGCCGACGGAAAACATGTGGCGTGACCGCGGAATCCGCTCGGGCCTTCACCGACTTCAGCCGGAGACGGCTCCCATGCTGGCGGTCCATATGCTGGCCTATATGTCGCCATGGTCGACGGTCGTGAGGATGGGCACTTTCCGGAAGCATGGTGGATTCTATGAAAGGAACCGCTGCCTCTACGGAGAGGATGCCTTCCTGTGGCTCAAGGTCCTTCTGAACGAGCCGGTGCTGTTCAACCTGGAGCCGGAGGTCCGATATCACCGGGACGCATCGCAGCTGAGCGGCAACCTGGCCGCGCCGCGCCCGGTCGAGCCGTTCCTGAGCGAGCCCGAGGAAATCGAGGCATGCTGCCCCGAAGAGCTGAAGCCACTCCTCAGCAAGATCCTGGCGATTCGTGCCTACAAGACCGCTTGCGTGCTGGGACTTTGGGGGCGGCGCCAGCGAGCCGGCGATCTCAGGCGCCGCTTCCGCTCGCCGGGAATGCACCACCTCCCGTATTTCTGGAGTTCGCTGGTATGCGCAAGTCCGGTCGGGGCAATGCTCGGCAAGCTTCTCTACGGGTTGAGGTGAATTCCCCGTGCTCTCCACGAAGCGGATCGCGGAGAGCACGGGGCGGGACTTGGTCAGACGACGAAGAAGTCGGAATGGGACAGAGCAAGCCCCTTCGACAGAGTCGCGATCTGTACGGCAGCTCCGTGGCCGGAGCCGTCCGCATCGTAGAACAGCTTGCCCGTTCCCTTGTCGTAGATCACGTGGTCATTGGCGTCCTTCGCCTTGGTTCCCACGGTGAAGAAGGCCTTGTTCAAGGCTGCCGGGTCGCTGCTCGAACCGGCTTTGCCGAGCTTGGTGAAGATCGCGTTGTCGAGCCAGATGCTGTCTTCTCCATGCTTGAAGTCGACGATCTTGTCGATGTTCGTCTTCGCGTTCGGCTTGGCGTTGAAGACGAAGGCATCCTTGCCTGCGCCGCCGGTCAGCGTATCGTTCCCCGACGAGCCGGTGAGCCTGTCGTTACCCGATCCGCCGCTGAGCGTGTCATTGCCTGCGCCGCCGTAGATCTTATTGGCGGCGGCATTGCCCTTGATCACGTTGTCGAGCGCGTTGCCCATCAGAGAGATCGCGCTCGAGCCGGTGGCCGTCAGGTTGATCTCGTCCGCTGCCAGGGTGTAGCTGACGTGGGTTTTCACGAGCGAAGTCTGCACGGGCTGAGGCGTCGGAGCGCTGACGTTCCCGTCGCCCAACGTGTAGGCCAGATATTTCAACGAGCTCGTGTATTGTTCGTTGAACTGTTTTGAACCTTCGAGCCATGCGCCGTTGACGCCGCCGGTGAAGATCTTGTCGCCGCGCTCCTTGTAGGTGGCATCGCCGGTCATCTTGTAGACGAAGCCGAAGCCGTCGACGATCATGTTGTTGAGATCAGGCGCCGGCTCCTTGACCTCGCCCTTGGCGTTGAACTCGATGTAGTTGAAGGACTGGCTCTTCTCGTCCCAGGTGTGGCTCCAGAGATAATCGACCGACTTCTTGATCGCGGCGGGAATGCGCGCATCGGCCTTGTAGTTGGTGTAGTAGTCGATCAGGGTGTCGTTGAGCATGCCGGCCATGAACGGCACCACCGCGCCGTCCGAGTTCGAGAAGTGCCAGGCACCATCGGCCGATTGCGCCGACAGGATCTTGTCGAGGCTGGAGGTGAGCAGCTTGTCCCAGTTGTTGCCGGCGGCGCTGGGGGCATTGATCTGCTTGGCGTAGAGGAACGATTCCAGGGTGCGGGCCTGGATGCGCTGGTCCATCTCGGCCTTCACGTTGCCGACATTGTCGCTGTAGTAGGGCAGCGCGAAGGTGTCGGCGACGCGCCCGACGGCGGTGCGGCTGGCCTCGTCGCCGGTGGCGAGATAATGCAGCGCCACGCCGGCGATCTGCGACCAGTGCGCCGACGTGCCGTAGTCGTTCGCCTCAAGATAGTTCGTCCGGTAATCAACCGCGAGGGCATTCGCCTTGGCGAGATAGGAGCTGTCACCAGTCCGGTTGTACCAGTTGTAGAAGATCTCAGCACGATCGTAGTAGTTCGCGTCCTCCCAGGAGGAGCCATCCTCACTCCAATGCTGGGCCGCATATTTGGAAAAATTGGACTCGTATGTGCTGTAGACGCCGCCCTTCGATGCCACTGAGCTGACAGAGATTTTGGGCCCAAGGAGGGACTGAAATGCAGGAGAAGATGTAGTCATTAGGTCTGCCCACAATGAATTGTTTTTGATATGAATTGTTTAAATTCGCGAAGAATTATTAATTTTACTGAAATTTGAACCGTCTGAGTCGCTGACTCCTTTCCCTAAAGCCGATCGAGTGCAGTCCGATATCCTGGACGCAGAGTTGACTCGACATGGTCCCGTGCAAAAACGGGCATGCCAGCGTGAAATGTGTCGTTGCAATAAGGTCAACCGGAACCGGTTGCTGCTAGGAAAAATTGGGCTCATGCCGGACTTGCGGTTCGGTGCCTGCAATCTTCCGATGTGGAAGAATTGACACGCCCCAAACACCCAAGCTCAGGCTCATGGCATGGCTTTAGAAAAGGGAAATAAGGCGATATAGAGACGAGGCTCGTAGAGATTTTCCTCCGCTTAAGTTGAAGCGGGTCGCCGAGGCTCCTTATTCCTATGCGTGCTTCCGAATGATCAGAAGCGGAGCGCAGCGTTGCCTGCCGAATGTGCTCAGGCCCGAGACGGTTGCACGAAAAAAGTTCCGCCACTCACCCAATGCACCATCATCTCTTTATTCCCGTTGACCATGCGGCGGGCGCATTCTGTAATTCCCGATACTCAAGGCCGGTTTGCGGAAACAGGGGTGCGGCTCCACAGAGCACGCTCATGCGGGGAAACGGAAGCCGGACGGTGCAACGAACAACCATCGACAAATTGAGAATATAAACCAGAGATTGAACGGGGAGCACTGAAACTTTGAGGTAAGTCGAGTGCTTACGAATTTCTCCGCAGATACCAAGCAAGCATATGCTACGCCCGAGAGGGTTTCTCTCACGAAAGCAACGGCGGCCCAGGTGACGGAGGCCGTTGCTTCGAAGCGCGTCTATTGCCATGTGAAGAGAGCCATCGACATTGCGTTCGTCCTGCTTGCAGGACCGGCCGTCCTGGTGGTGATCGCCATCGCAGCGCTGGCGATCCGGACCAGCATGGGAGGGCCTGTCTTCTACGTTCAGGAGCGGGTCGGATACAAGGGACGCATCTTCCGGATCTGGAAGTTGCGAACGATGAATCCGGCGCCGGAGCAGACGGGAATCGCGACCGCAATCAACGACAGCAGGGTCACCCCGCTCGGATACTTCTTACGAAGTACTCATCTCGACGAGCTGCCTCAGTTCTGGAATATCCTGTGCGGCGACATGACGCTGATCGGTCCAAGGCCCGAACAGGTTCCTCTAGTGGAAGCCTACCGGCGCAAGCTCCCCTGCTATGATCTGAGACACCTCGTTCGGCCTGGGCTCACCGGCTGGGCGCAGGTTCGCTACGGCTATGCGGAAACGGTCCACGATACGCGCCACAAACTGGAATACGATCTCTTCTACCTGGTGCATCAGAGTCCTTCCCTGGATCTCTGGATCGGTGCGCTCACCTTCTCGGTCCTGTGCGATCCCAAACTGGTTCGCTGACGAAGAGGGCTGGCGGGCGTACGGTTCCAGGGATCGCGACGGCAAGGGAGGAGCATGAGCAGGACGCGCCACAGATCCATCGTCAATGTGGGGATGACGGCGAGCGTCGCCGTCCTGCGGGCATGCGAGGGCCTCATCACAGTGGCCTATCTGCTCAAGGTGCTGGGGGCCGAGAATTTCGGAATCTGGGCGCTGATTTCGACGATGGCCGCCTATCTCCTGGTCCTCGATCTCGGAATTGTCGGCGCCCTCGGACGGCTCCTCGCGGGGCATCGGGGCGTCGGCGACATCGAGGGATTCAACCGAACCCTGTCGACCGCTCTCACGCTCCTCACCGGCGCCGGGGCGGTCACGTTGCTGGCGGCTGTCGGCCTGGCCGAAATCTTCCCGCTGATCTTTCATGTCCCCGACCATCAGCTCGCCGATGTCAGGATGGCCCTCATCATCGCCGGCGTCTGGGCCGCTCTCTATTTTCCCACTTCGGTTTTCGACGTCGTCCTGTGGAGCTACGAGCGCTTCGATCTCAGCAGCCTCATCGAAATGCCGATCATCGGCCTTCGTCTGAGTCTGATCCTTCTCCTGATCCACGAAGGGTCGCCTCTGTCGCATCTGGCCGCCATCGGATTGACCGCCAACGTCACGATGGTCACCCTGCAGGCGGCGTGCGCATGGTGGGTCGAGCCTCGCCTGAGGCCGATACCCGGTGTCATGAGCCGTGCCGCACTCAAGGAGATCTATCCGATTGGCGTCTGGTTCTCCGCGCTCTCGATGGCGCGATCCCTCACTCAGCAGATTGGGCCGACCCTCGTCGGCCACAGCCTCGGCAACCGCGCGGTGGCGACTTTTTCCATCGCCCGGCAGCTTACCACCTATTGCGCCACGGTGATGCTGTCCCTGACCCAGATCGCAGCGCCACGAGCGGCTGTCCTGTTCTTCGGGCGACATGGGGACGAGCAGAAGATCCTGTTCGTCGGGGGCGGACGCGCCGCTACGGCGCTGGCTCTCTTTTTCGCCGGAGGCTTCCTGAGCCTGGGCGCCCCGTTCATTTCCGTCTGGCAGGGCGGACGCCAGGACGCCGCTTTCGCACCGCTCGTGGTGCTCATGCTGGGCGAGGCCTTTCCCATGGCCCAGGGGGTCACCTACAGCATCCTGACCGCGATGGGCCGGCATCGGACGCTGGCGCGTTTCGCCATCATGGAGGGCATAGGCACCCTCTGTCTCGCGGCTCTCCTGATGCGGCCGTTCGGGATTCTCGGCGTCTGCTGCGCCATCGCGGTCTCGGCGACCGTGTTCCGCGGCCTGTGTCCGTGGCTCCTCGCCTGCAGGTTGCTCGGCGTGGCGCCGTTGGCCTATCTGCGCGACGCCGTCGCTCCGGTCGTCGTCTGTTGGTGCGGCGCGATTCTCCTTACCGTGATGATGGCGGCCGAGTGGCCGGTTCGCGGGTGGATCTCCCTGATCGGATACGGGATGCTGTACGCGGCGCTCTACATGCCCGCCTGCGCCATCCTCCTCCTCGGCCGCGGAGCCCTTGCCCCTGCCAAGAGCCTCATCCACCGCCTGAGGATCTCGTAAGCGGGGCCGGCTTTTACTCCGCAGCTTCCCTGACGAGGTTGGGATCGACGGCTCCTGCCGCCGAGGACTCCAGCCACTGATCGAGGACCAGCAGGGCATAGAGCCGATGACTGTGGTCGCGGGTTCCGGCGATATGTTCGTCCGCGAGCCTGCGGATGCCGCTCGGATCGAAAAGGCCGAGGGCTCGCAGACGTTCGCTGCCTGCCAGGCTTTCGATGCGCGGGCGCAAGCCGCTGCGGAACCAGGGCGCGAGAGGGACCGTGAAGCCTCGCTTCGGCCGCTCGACCAAGGGGCGCGGCAGATATCGCAGCAGGAGGTCGCGCAGGATGCGCTTGCCGCCGCGCTCGTCGACGAGGTATTCGTCCGGCAGCGAGAGCCCGAACCGGACCACTGCATGATCGAGGAGAGGAGCGCGGACCTCGAGCCCATGCGCCATGGAGGCCACGTCGATCTTGGGCATGAGATCATCCGCCAGATAGGTCTCAAGGTCGGCATAGCGCATCTTTCTGAGAGGCGAGCCCGAGGCGCGCCAGAAGGCACCGCGAATCGATTGCTCCGAGTCCTGCCGCCGCAGCTCTGCGCGGGCGGCAATGCTGCGCCGATAGAGAAAGGCTGCCTCTCCCGCTCCGAGACAGCAACGCAGGGCGGCAAAGCGGGCCCCGAAATCCTCCGCGGCGAGAAAGCCCAGCCCGCGTGCGAAACGCCCGATCCCTCGTGCATTCCCGAGCAGCCCCGCGGCCGTGGCGGCAGAGGCCGCGGCACGAACGGGCCCACGCGGGATCCGGCCGGCCCAATCTCCCAGGCGGCTTGCCGTCGCGTACCATTCGTAGCCGCCGAAGCCCTCGTCGCCGCCATCTCCGCCGAGCGCTACGGTCACGTGGCGCCGGGCCAATCCCGCGAGCGCCCAGGAGGGCAGCGCGGACGAGTCGGCATAAGGCTCTCCGAAATGCGCAACGGCCCGGGGAATCAGGTCGGTCAGGTCGCTTTCGAGACGAAGGACGTGGTGGCGGGCGCCGAGATGGCGCGCGACTTCGGCGGCCTGGTGGCTTTCGTCATAGCTGCTTTCCCCGAAGCCGATGGAAAACGTGTCCACCGGATGCGCACTTTGTCGGACGGCGAGCGCCGTCACGAGACTGGAATCGATGCCGCCGCTGAGCAGGATTCCGAGTTGCACGTCGCTGCGAAGACGAATTCTCACCGCTGTCTCCAGAAGCTCCTCGAGCTGGTCGACGGCGTGTTCATAGGGGCCCTCGAAAGGTTCCGGCTCCGTGGCAATGTCCCAATAGCGCCGCAGCGCGATCGAATCCCGATCCGAAATCATGACGGTCGCGGCAGGAAGCTTGCAAATGCCCTGATAGATCGTGCGCGGCGCCGGGATGTAGCCGAGAGCAAGGTATCGATCGAGCGCCTCCGGGTCGATGGCTCGCGTCCCGCCGATGCCCGCGCGCAAAGCGCCCAGCGACGACGCGAAATAAAGGCAGCCATCCTCCACCACGAAGAACAGGGGCTTCTTGCCGATGCGGTCCCGCGCTGCGATGAGGGTGCCTTTCTCGTCGTCCCAGGCGACGAAGGCGAACATCCCCCCGAGTGCGTTGACGCATCCTTCGCCGTCTCGGGTGACGAGGCGCAAGAGAACCTCGGTATCGGACGCCGTGCGGAACGTTTCGCCGTTTCGCGTCAGGGCGTCCCGGAGCTCCAGGTAGTTGTAGATCTCGCCGTTGAAGACGATGCCGTGGGCGCCGGAGCCGTCGACCATGGGCTGGCCGCCTCCGGCGATGTCGATGACGGCGAGCCGCCGATGGGCCAGGCAGGCACGCCCCGACGGCGAGATCCAAAGGCCCTCGCCGTCGGGCCCCCGGTGGGCGAGAAGCCCGGCCATCGCCCTGACCTTGTCCGGATCCGGCCGGCAGTTCGTCGAAAGGGCGACTCCTCCTGCGATGCCGCACATGTCACGCCTTCCTTCGCGTCGCGCCGGCGTCCGCTCCGGCAACCTGCCGGTAGAGCCTCTCGTAGGCGCGCACCATGTCCGCATGACTGAACCTGTCCAGGACTCGCTTGCGCGCAGCCTGGGCTATGCGGGAGCGCCCGGTGGGGTCGGCGAGGAGGCCCCGGATGGCGTCTGCAAGAGCCTGGGCGTCTCCCGAAGGCACGAGCATGCCACAGCCGTCGCCGAGCAGCTGCGGCGTTCCTCCTACGGCCGTCGCCACCACGGGAGTTCCACTCGCCATGGCCTCAAGGGCGCTGATCGACGTTCCCTCGGACACGGACGGCAGGACGAAGATGTCGAGGTCGCGATAGATGGGGGCCGTGTCGGCGAAGGCTCCGGGAAACAGAACCCTGTCGCCAAGGCCCGCGACTTGCGCCTGCTCGCGCAGGGACTCGCGTAAAGGGCCATCGCCCACGAGCACGAGCCGGGCGTCGGGGAGATCGCGAACCATGAGCGCCATCGCGTCGATGAGCAGGGCAAGGTTCTTGACCGGATCGAGCCGGGCCACGCAGCCGACGAGGGGGACGTCCGGTCCGACTCCGACGGCTCCTCGCAGGATCCCGCTCGTACCGTGCGGCGCAAAGCGCATCGTGTCGATGCCGTTGATGATCGTGGTCACGCGTGAGGCCGGGATCCGCGCCTTGTGGACCAGGTGCTCGCGCAAGGGGGCCGACACCGCCGCGACCATATCGGTGCGCAGACCGGCCCACCAGCGCAACGCATCCTCGAACCACGGCTCGCCGAAAGCGAACCCGTGGGCCGTATGAACGACCGCCGGAACGCCCGCGGCCCTGGCCGCCAGAGCGGCCTTGACCCAGACTCCGTTATGCGCGTGGACGACGTCGAGCGGCTGCGCGGCGAAGTGCTCCCGCAGCCCCGGATGTGGGCGAAGGAGTGGAACCGTTCCGGGGCAGGGGACGAGCGAGACCGGGATTCCGGTCCGCCGCAGGTCCTCCGCAAGATCTCCCTCGCTTTCGAGACACGTGACGCCGACGCGGTGTCCCCGCCGGGCCAGGGCCCGGGCGAGGGCGGTCGCCATCGTCTCCATGCCTCCGGTCGCGAGGGAGGGCAGGATCATCTCGATGGCAAGGGGGGCGCCCGCCGTCATGGGGCAGTCATGACGGGCGGGCCGACAGGGGCCCAGGCCAGCATGTCGGGCCGCATCTCCGCATACAGCGACAGATGGGCGGCGACCCGGCGCTCCAGCGAGAACCGGCCGATCGCCGCCGCCCGGGCGGCGGCGGCCGTAGGCGAGCGGCCATGCGCAAGGGCGGCCTCGATGCCCTCGACCAGCGCGTCGACGTCCCCGGGCTGGACGAGCTCGCCGGAGCCGGGAATGGCGAGCACCTCCGGGACCGATCCTGCCGCGGTGGCAACCACGGGCGCATCTGCCCGCATCGCTTCGAGCAGAACGTTCGGCAGCCCCTCCCGTCCGGGGCGGGACGGGAGGACGACGGCATCGACCTCGGAATAGAGCGACGTCACGTTCAAGACCGTGCCGAGGAAGTGGACGCGGTCGCCGATGTCCAGCGCCGCCGCCTGCCTCTCGAGCGCCGTCCGTTCCTGCCCGTCGCCCGCGATCGCCAGGGAAACGGGCTTTCCTCGCGTCCGAAGGCGCGCGACGGCTTCGATCAGGAGGTCGAGCCCCTTCTCGGGGCTGAGCCGGGATACGGCGGCGATGAGGGGCTCGTCCGCTCGGCGCAGACGGTCGAGCCGGACCGGCTCGCCGTCCGGCGGGATGGGAAACGACGCGTTGTGGATCAGCCTGAGCCGCCCTCCCACATCGGCGAACACGCGGCGGTTCTCCTCGGACAGGACGACGAGCCGGTCCGCCCGGCGCAGCAACGTCCCGTCGAGCCGGTTGTAGAGCCGCATCTTCCAGTTCTCGTCGGTGGCGCCGTGAAAGAAGGCGATCCAGGGCAGCCTCAGGCCGGAGCGACGCAGCAGAAACAACAGCGTGGTCATGCGGTAGCCATGGGTCTGCACGATGTCCGGCTGAAACGCACCAAAAGCCCGCCCGAGCCGCCCGGGAAGGGACATGTCCAGGGGACCGCCATCGGGGATCACCACATGCGAAACGCCGGCCCGCTCGAGATAGCCGATGAAGGGGGACGGATCGCGCCCTGTGCGCTGGAACATGAAGATGCAAAGGTCCACATCGTGACTCTTCAGCGCCTGCGCGAGAGCCGCGAGCTGACGCCCGGGACCCGACACAATCCACGTGTCCATGACGGCGGCGACGCGCAGGCGGGGGGAGGCCGGTTTCGACGGGAGGATGGCGGAAGATGTCTCATGAGCCATCATCGTTTGTCTCCATGGCCGTCTCGCGGGCGAGGATACCGGGGGCTTTCTCTGCAGGCTTGCCCGGGAGCCGGCACGCAATGCGCGTCGGCAGCAGGTCGGCGCATGATGGTCAGCATGTCGCCGCTCATGATGTTGCGCGTGACATGGCCCGGCAAGGCACGCGGTCGGCAATTGCGAGGTATCTTGCTGTTCCCACGACACAGCCTATCTGGCTCAACCATTGTTGGGGAAACGATGATCGAGCTGGTCTTCTGGACGTGCGTCGTCCTGATCCTCTATCACCATGTCGGATATCCCATCGCCATCCGGGCGATCGCGGCGCGGTGCGGCCGGAAGCCGCCCGTCTCGACGGAGGAGCCCGCCGTTTCGCATTCGGTCACGATCATCGTTCCGGCTCACAACGAAGAGGCCGTGATCGCCGCCAAAATCCGCAACCTTTCTCGGCTCGACTATCCGCGCGACCGATTGACCATCGTGCTGGCTCTCGACGGTTGCACCGATGGGACCGCGGCCATCGCGCAAAGCTTTGCTGGGAGAACGGATGGGCTCGATCTGCGCATCGTCGAGTATGCCGGCAACATCGGCAAGGTGGCGGTGCTCAACGAGCAGATCGGTAAGGCCCGTTCCGATCTCATCGCTCTCAGCGATGCCTCCGCGCTCCTCGAACCGCAGGCCCTATCCCGGGCCGTCCGTCATTTCGGGAGATCCTCTGTCGGCGTGGTCTGCCCGACCTACGCGCTCGTCCGCCCCGGAAGCGAGGGAGAGCGAGCGTATTGGGCTTACCAGACACGTGTGAAGGCCGCCGAGGGCGCGGTTGGCGCGCCGATGGGCGCACATGGATCCTTCTATCTTTTCAGACGGGACATGTGGGAGCCACTCCCGCCGGACACGATCAACGACGACTTCGTTCTGCCGATGCGGATCGTGCTGCGAGGATATGATGCCGTCTACGATCCGGGCATCGTCGCGACGGAGCTGGAGACCAGCACCGCGCGGCAGGATTTCCGCCGGCGGATCCGCATCGGCGCGGGCAATCTCCAGCAGGTCCTGCATCTTCCCGGCCTTGCCGATCCGCGCCGGCCGGGGATCGCTTTCGCGTTTCTGTCCGGCAAGGCCTTGCGCGCGTTCATGCCCTTCCTCCTGCTGATGGCCGCCGTCCTCCTTCCGGTTCTCGCGATGCGGGAGGGTGGTTTCTATATCCCGGCTTCTGCGGGAGAGGCCGTGATCGGCGCGGCCGCTTTCGCCGGCTATTTCGGAGTACCCAGGACGATGCCTCGCCACGCTCGGTGGGCGGGCTATTTTGTGCAGGGTCATGCAGCGGGATTCATCGGAGCGTTGATCCTGCTCTGCGGTTTGCAAGGGCAGGCCTGGAAGATGTCGGCTGCAGCCAAGGCCAAGGCGTGAGGGCTCGGACATCACGAACCTGTCTGGGCGACGATGACGTCTTAGAGTAACGCGAGATGAGTGACCGCATGCGCCGCCTGCCTCTCCTGACCGTTCTGTTGTGTCTCTCCGTTCCGGCATGGTCTCAGTCGCCGCCAGCGCCGCCCGCGTCTGGACAGGATAGTGTCGATGTCGCGAATGCCGAGAAACTCGCCTTGCGATTTCCCGGCAATCCGGAGATGAGCGGCGATTACCGGATCGGTGCCGACGGTACGATCTCGATCCCGCTCCTGGGCCGCATGCCGGTCGGGGGCATGTCCTCGGCGCAGCTCGAGGATGCTCTCTCCAAACGGCTGGAGCAGATGACGGGGCGGCCGAATTCCGTCACCGTCGAGATCGCCGCCTACAAACCCGTCTTCGTGACGGGGCTGGTGACGCGCTCCGGGGCGGTCCCATGGTATCCCGGCATGACCGTGCTCCAGGCGGTCGCTCTTTCGGGCGGGCTGTTTCGCGCAACCGGTCCCAATATCGCCGGGCCCACGGCGGGCGATGCCGAGATGCTTCGCTACCGCCGCGCCGTGGAGGACCGCAAGCAGGCCCTTGCGTCTCTTGCGCGGCTGCAGGCGGAGCGCGAGAATTCGACGGATATCCAGGTCCCTCAGGCTCTCGTCGCGATTGCGGGACAGCGGGAGGCGCAGGATCTCGTCGCCGCGCAAAAGAACCTGCTGCTGACCCGGCAGAGATCGGTGTCGAACCAGGTGGCGACGCTCAATCGCGGCATGGAGCTTGCGGCGCAGGAACTGGAAGGCTTACGCGAGCAAGGCAAGCGCGTCGCCGAACAGCTTCAGATGCGGCGTGAGGCGCGACAAAAGTTCGAAGAGTTGCAGCAAAGGGGGGTCGTGATCGCGCAGCGCGCCTTCGAAGAGGACATGAAAGTCTCGGAGCTGGAGGAGAAGACCGCGAACGTCGCGGTGTCGACCGCGCGCGTGCAGGCGACGATCGCCGCCATGCAGCGGGACTCCGTCGCCCTCACCGAGGAGCGCAAGGCATCCATCGAGGCCGAGATCGACCGTCTTCAGAAACAGGCGGCTCAGCTTGCGGACGAGGCGGCTGCGGCACGCCAGGCCTACAACACGCTCGCAGGCGCTTCTCTCGAGGCGGAGCGGGGCGACAAAACCGAGATCGTCTATTCGGTGGTGCGCCGCGAGGAGGCGGGAGAGACGACCGAGAGGGCGGGGCAGTCCACGCCGTTGAGGCCTGGGGATGTGCTGGTCGTCTCTCAGAATTTCAGGGAGGGAGAATGATCCAGGGAACGCCCCCGCGAGGAGAGAGCATGGACGGTTCCCGCATCAGAGCCGCCGAGGAGACGATCCTCGCCCTGAGACGGGCGGAAGCGCGCACGATCGCGTTCGCTGCTCCCGAGCCCGTCTCCGGCACCAGTGCTTTCGCGGCCCTTGCCGCAAGCGTTCTGGCGCGCTCCGGGCAGCCGACGATGCTGCTCGACATCTCGAAAGGTGTCCAGGAAACTCCCGTCGAGGCGGCTTGGGTGCCGGGCCGGGAGGAGCCGAAGATCGTCATCGTGTCGCCGCAGAATGACTTCGCACGCCTGACCGTTCAGGCCGATCCGGATGTCCGCTTTCTCTTCGACAACACCCTGTGGTTCAGACGGGTGCTCGACAACGATCTGGCGTCCTACGACACCGTCGTTCTCGACCTCGCTCCTCTGTTCGACAGGCCGGCGGATACGGTCAATCCCTTTGCCGTGGCGGCGGCCTGCGATGCTCTCGTTCTCGTCTGCCGAAGAGGAACGGTCTCGAAGGAGAAACTCAGGAACGCGGTGGACATGGCGCGCGCCACGGGCGGCAAACCGTTCGGCATCGTCATGACGCAGGGGGGATATATCTCCGCCGGGGAAGAGATCGCCCGCACGCTGCGCAGAATGTTCTTCTTCGCCCCGTGGATTGCGAAGCGGATCGGCCGGAAGGCGACGGCAAGCGGCATTCTCGGCTGATGTCAGCGCATCGTTCTTGCGGAAAGCCATGTCCGGTTTCCACTTTTCATGTCCGATGCCCTAGCGCTTCGCCTCACCCTGTTCGCGGAGGGATGCGTATCTGTAGGATGTCGTATATTGCTGGTTGAACTGTTTTGAACCTTCGAGCCATGCGCCATTGACGCCGCCGGTGAAGATCTTGTCGCCGCGCTCCTTGTAGGTGGCGTCGCCGGTCATCTTGTAGACGAAGCCGAAGCCGTCGACGATCATGTTGTTGAGATCAGGCGCCGGCTCCTTGACCTCGCCCTTGGCGTTGAACTCGATGTAGTTGAAGGACTGGCTCTTCTCGTCCCAGGTGTGGCTCCAGAGATAATCGACCGACTTCTTGATCGCGGCGGGAATGCGCGCATCGGCCTTGTAGTTGGTGTAGTAGTCGATCAGGGTGTCGTTGAGCATGCCGGCCATGAACGGCACCACCGCGCCGTCCGAGTTCGAGAAGTGCCAGGCACCATCGGCCGATTGCGCCGACAGGATCTTGTCGAGGCTGGAGGTGAGCAGCTTGTCCCAGTTGTTGCCGGCGGCGCTGGGGGCATTGATCTGCTTGGCGTAGAGGAACGATTCCAGGGTGCGGGCCTGGATGCGCTGGTCCATCTCGGCCTTCACGTTGCCGACATTGTCGCTGTAGTAGGGCAACGCGAAGGTGTCGGCGACGCGCCCGACGGCGGTGCGGCTGGCCTCGTCGCCGGTGGCGAGATAATGCAGCGCCACGCCGGCGATCTGCGACCAGTGCGCCGACGTGCCGTAGTCGTTCGCCTCAAGATAGTTCGTCCGGTAATCAACCGCGAGATCGCCTGCGCGCTTCAGAAGCGTATCGTCCCCCGTTCGCGCCCACCAGACATAGAAGATCTTCGCCCGGTCGTAGTAATTCGCCGCATCCCAAGCGTGTCCGTCGGAGCGCCAGTGACGCTCCGCGAAAACGCGGAAACGATTCTCGTAGCGCTGGAACGGCTCGCCGAGAATCGTCGCCTGCTGGACGGAAAGGGCAGGGCCTGCCGTGCGAAGAACCGTGTCACGCACGTCACTGGCGCGTCGGGAGCTGCCGTCATTCTGCGCAACCGGAGAGGGGCTTCCGGTATCGACGGCCCGTGCGCGCTCGGACGCGGCCGGCTCTGCCGCGCAGAGGAGCGCCGTCACGGCCAAGGTCGGAATCGCGCTTCGGCGCATACCTATTCGGGATCGACGGTCGAGACCAATAATCGCCTCGATCTTGGCGCCGAAATCGTTTCCCTTATATGCCATGAGGCATCCATCCAGTCGGAAAGCGGTGACGCTGTGTGGGACTACCTTGAATTCTCCCGCGGAAAATCAAGCGCGGCATTCCGTGCCGTGGAGCGCGGATGTCGATAATCGCCCGCTTCTGGCAGATCCCTGTCGCCATTCTCGCCTGCGTGGCCGCGTCCCTGCCATGGCTTGTGACCTCGTCGCCCTTCGCGCCCCTGGCGATCGCCGTCGGCCTCGTCGCCCTGCTGGTCGCCATTCAGTGGCCGCTTCTCGTGTGCATCGGGTTCGTGGCCTTTTCCCTCTTCCGTCTCCACGAGGCCTATCCGATCCTGATGCCGCTGCAATTGCCCCTCGGCTTGGCGGCGCTCACGGCCATCGCCCTGGCGTGCAACGCTCTTGCCGGGCGCATCGAGGCCGTCTGGCCCGTTGAGATCCGGCTCTTCCTCGTCTTCTTCACCCTTGCCACCCTCGGCAGCGTCTTCGCCCTGAACCCGAAGCTGTCCTTCGAGTTCTGGAACGAGGTCTACGTCAAGATCGCGTTGATGACGCTCGCGCTGACATGGCTCACGCGGACGGAGGAGGATTTCAATCTTGTCGCACGGGTGATCGCCATCAGCGGGTTGCTGGTGGCCGCCGTCGCGATCCGCAACAAACTCAACGGCACCGATCTCGTCGAGGGCACCCGCGTGACCATCGGCCTGCAGATCAAGTCGGCCCTGTCGGACCCGAACGATCTCGCATTCCTGCTGCTCACGACCTTGAGCTTTTCGATGGCCCTTCTGACGGGCAGGACCGGGTGGACGAACAGGATCATCGGAGCTGCCTGCGTGCCGGCGGTTCTCGTCGCGATCGTCTACACGCAAAGCCGGGGCGCCGTCCTCGGGGTTCTCGCGGTCTTTGTCGTCTACGGACTTCGCTTCGTGCGCTCGAAGGCGGCCCTGGTCGCTATCGGCATCATCGGGGTCGCGGCGCTCTATCTTGCGATGGGGCTCTCCGAACGCATGTCGCGCGCGGCCCCGGGCATCGGGCTGGATCCTTCCGCCGCGGGCCGGCTGGACTTCTGGATCACGGCCCTGAAGGCCGCTCTTCTGCGCCCAGTCACGGGGGTCGGGCTCGCGAACTTCTCGTGGTTCAACTATCTTGAGACCGGCCAGGACATGACCACACACAACACGTGGCTGCAGGTCCTGGCGGAGGTCGGCATTCCGGGTTTCGTCGTGTTCGTCCTCATGATCGCGAGCGCGTTTCGCACGAGTCTGCACGCGCACCGCACCTTGCGTGCGGCGAATGTCCGCTCTCCGGTCCAGGCCGTGGCGTATGGCCTGGTCGCCGCCATCGCGGGATTCTGCGCATCGGGAAACTTCCTGTCGCAGGGATTCACGTGGTCGATCTATGTGCTCGTCGCCCTTGCCGCCGCGGTCGGGCGATATGTCGACGAGGCCGTTCAGGCACCGGCCCCGTATCGCGCAAGCATCGACGGCGGCATGGTGGCGCAGCGAGGATGACGGCATGCATTCGGTGACGAGAACCCAAGCAGGACAGCCGGATGGAAGGGCACTCCCCCTCACCGACAGGCCGGCGGGAGCGGACGGGCCCAAGCGCGTGACGCGCATCCTTCGCGATCTCGTGCAGGGCGCATGGCGGCGTCGCCTCCTGATCCTGCTTCCCGTTCTCCTGATGACGCCCATCGGCATCGCGGCGGCCTTCGTCCTGCCCAAAGCCTATGTGGCGAGGTCTCTCATGCAGCTGCAGGAGGCCGGGCGCGACAACCCGTTCTCCCGTGAAGGAGAAGCCGGCGGCGTCTATCGCGTTCAGGAGCGCTTCGAGGGGTTGCGGGCGCTGTTCTTGAGCGACAGCGTTCTGGCCAGGGCGATCGGCGAGGGCGAAGGCAGCCTTCCGCCAGCCGAGAGAGAGGGGAGGATCGGCGAGCTGCGCCAGGCGCTGTCGCTCGATCTCATCGGCGGTGATTTCATCGAGGTGAAGCTCGCCGGCGCGGCGCCCGAGGGCCTCGGCAAGACGCTGGAAGCGGTCATGGCGAGCTTCCTGGAGGCGCTCGTTCCCGAGCAGGGCGGTGCGACGGCCGCGCAGCTCATGGTGAGTGCGCGCCGCCAGGAGCTCGATGCCTTGCTGCGGGCGAAGGAAACGGCGCAGCGTGAGCTCGCCGGCGTCCTTCCGGGCGGCTCGGAGGATGCGGCGCATCAGCTCGCCGCGATCGAGGCCGACCGGCGCGACAAGGGCGATCTGCTCAACCAGACCGAAACGGAGATCGCCCGCCGACGCAGCGCTCTCGGCAACCCGAGCGACGAGCAACTGGAGAAGGACATCGCGGCCCTGCCCGGGGAAGGGGCCGCGCAGGCCGCCCCGCCGGCCGGAACGGGACGGCAGGATGACGAGCGGATCCAGAACCTGTTCGCCCTCAGGTCGCTGCTCTCTCTCCGGCAAAGTCTCGCGTCCCAGACCCAGGGGCTGGGATCCAATGCCTCGGCGCTCAGCGAGCGGATGACGCGATCCCGTGAGCTCCAGGAACGCATCGCCACGCTGGACAAGGTTATCGCTGTCGCGCGCGAGACCTATGAGAACTACCGGAATCGCTTCTCGGGCACGAATGCCGTGCGGAGCGTCGGCATTCTCAAGGCGCCGGAGCTGATCCGGATCGTCGATCCGCCGCGCGATCCGTCGAGCGCCAGCCGCTCGCGCTTCGTCTACGTTCTCTCGGGCATCACGGCCGGCGGGCTGATCGGCCTCGGTCTCGCTTTCGTCGCCGAGAGGCTCGACCAGCGCATCCGGCACGCGGACGAGGCGTCGGAAGCGACAGGCCTTCCCGTTCTGGCCGTGGTGCCCGACAAGGACGAGACGATCGGCCGAGGCGACGGAAGGGCCGGAAAGCCGCGCCGTTCGTCCGCGGCCACGGGCTGACCCGGCAAAGCCCGGACCGTTTCATTCGGCCGGGCGGCGAAGGGCGCAGATGAGCGTTTGCCCGTGCGATGCGAGGTGCGGGCGCCGCATCACTTGCCGCAGATAGAGCAGTTCGATGACGGCAAGCGGCGGGACGAGGGAGAAGACGGGCGTCGACGCCGTGAACCTGATCGACACGACATCGAGCCCGGCACGATCGGCGATGGACCTGACCTTGTCGGCCGTATTGGCGCGATAATGCGTCGGATAGACGTCCTCCTCCTTCCGTCCTTCGAGCACGCGCGCCAGGGGCTTCTTCATGCGGTCGGGGAGAAGCCTCGCGATCCGGATCACATAGCTCTTCAGGTTCGGGGTGTGGAACAGAAAGACCCCGCCCGGCCGGAGGACGCGGCCGATTTCCCGGAACTGGTGCAGGGGATCGTCGAGGTGCTCGATGACCATGTTCGCGGTCACCAGATCGAAGCTCATCTCCTGGAAAGGCAGCATCCCGATATCCGCCTGGAGGACGTTCCGGATCGTCCGGTGCTTGCGCAATGCGTCGTAGTCGCGGTCGATGCCGGCCGCGAACGGCACGCTTGCGAGGAGATCCGCCTCCGCTTCCGAACGCCACTCCGGAAGCAGACGATGTCCGCATCCGACATCGAGCCATGCCTGGGCGCGCGGGAGATGGCGGCGGAGCTCGTCCTCGTAGGAGGCTTGGGAATATTTCAGCTCGGGGACGATCCGGCGCTGCAACGCGCTGGTCGTCCGGTATAGTCTTTCCCTCACGGTCATGGAGGGCGTCTCCGGGCGCCGCTGACGCATCGGCTATGGGATTGCGGGAATGGTCGGCGCCTGCGCCGAAACCGACGGCGATGTCTTGCGGGCGAAGGCGAGATACCAATCCATCGCGGCGTCGAGACCCTCGCGCACGTCGTGGACAGGATCGTATCCGAGAAGCCGACGGGCCTTGCCGATATCGGCCTGGGAGTGAGGGACGTCGCCGGTCCTGAATGCGCGATAAAGGGGCGTCGCCTGCCGGACCTTCACGTGCCGCGTTTCGAGAAGCTCCCGAATGAGATCGTAGAGTTCGCTCAATGTCGTTCTGCCGCCGCAGGCGACGTTGTAGACCTGACCGGCGGCATGCTCCGCCTCCGCGGTCGCCGCGAGAATATTGGCCTGGACGGCGTTCTCGACGAAGCAGAAATCGCGGGTCGTTGCGCCGTCGCCATAGATGAAGACCTCGTCCTCACCGATCATGGCCGCGATCCATTTCGGAATCACGGCCGCATAGGCACCCTCAGGGTCCTGGCGCTTTCCGAATACGTTGAAATAGCGAAGCCCGATGCAGCTCGTTCCGTAGGTCCGCGCGAAGACGTCGGCATAAAGCTCGTTGACGTATTTGGTGATGGCATACGGGGAGAGGGGCCTGCCGATCACGTCCTCGACTTTCGGAAGGCCGGGATGATCGCCATAGGTCGAGCTGCTGGCCGCGTAGACGAAGCGCCGGACGCCGGCATCGCGCGCCGCAACGAGCATGTTGAGGAAACCGTCGATGTTGTTCGCGTTCGTAAAGAGGGGGTCCTCGATCGATCGCGGCACGCTGCCGATCGCCGCCTGATGAAGGACATAATCGACCGCCGCGGAGGAGCGGCCGCGATCCGCCCGCACGGCTCTCCGGCAGGCCTTCAGGTCGCGAATGTCGCCTTCGATGAAGCGAAACCGGCTCCATTGCTCCGGCGAGACCTGGTCACGCACCTCGTTCAGGTTGCGCCGGTGCCCGGTCGCGAAATTGTCGAGGCCGACGACATGCTGGTCGAGCGCGAGGAGCGCCTCCAGGAGATTGCTTCCGATAAAGCCTGCGACCCCGGTCACGAGCCATCGTCGCGGAGCCCTCATCAGATGCTGCCGCTCTGTCCGGTAGGCGTTCGTGCGAGAGGTGCTCATCATCGGCTCTCTGCTGTTGTTCTCGACGACACGGTTACGCCGGGTCCGGAGCGGATCGGGCGCCGTCAGACCTTGACGACGCGATCGTTCACGATGCCGGCCTTTGCGAAGACATTGCGCGTATCGATGACGAGACGGGCATGGTCGGCTACCAGATGGTAATCCACGCCGTCGTGGTCGGTGGCGATCAGCACGGCGTCATGGGCGCTGACGGCTCCCGGTGTCAGGGCGATGGAGCGCAGCCCTGCGAGTTCACCATGTTTGCGGGTTCGGGGGAGCTGGGGAATGTGAGGATCATGGTAGGCGACCTCGGCCCCGCGCGACTCGATCAGCTCGATCAGCTTCAGGGCCGGGCTTTCGCGCAGATCGTCGACGTTCTTCTTGTACGCCACCCCGAGCACCAGAATGCGCGCCCCGGTGAGCGGCCGCCCGCTTCGGTCCACCGCCTCCGCCAGCCGCTCGACCACGTAATAGGGCATGTGCGCGTTGACCTGCCCGGCCAGCTCGATGAAGCGCGTGGTGATGTCGTATTCGCGCGCCTTCCAGGTCAGGTAGAACGGATCCACCGGAATGCAGTGCCCGCCCAAGCCCGGCCCGGGATAAAACGGCATGAACCCGAACGGCTTGGTCTTGGCCGCCTCGATCACCTCCCAGATGTCGATGCCCATCGCGGCGTAGACCACCTTGAGCTCGTTCACGAGCGCGATGTTGACGGCCCGGAAGATGTTCTCGGTCAGCTTGACCGCCTCGGCGGCGGCGGGCGAGGACACCGGCACGGTCGCGACCACGAGCGCGCCGTAGAGCGCTTCGGTCAGCGCCCGCGCGGCCGTGCCGTCGCCGCCCACCACCTTGGGGATCGCCGCGGTGGCAAAGTCGGGATTGCCGGGATCCTCGCGCTCGGGCGAGAAGGCGAGAAAGAAGTCGCGCCCGCTTTGCAGGCCGGCGCTCTCCAGGATCGGCTTGAGCACCTCGGTGGTGGTGCCGGGATAGGAAGTCGATTCGAGCACCACCAGCTGGCCCTGGCGCAGCCGTGCGGCGATCGCGCGGGCGGTTTGCACGACATAGGACAGGTCGGGCTCGCGATGCTTCGTGAGCGGGGTCGGCACGCAGATGAGCAGAGCGTCGGGCTCGTCGAGGCGGTGGAAATCGGCCGAGGCGGCGAGCGCCTGGGCGGCGACGGCAGCGGCGACCGTCTCGGCCGGAATATGGCGGATGGTGCTCTCGCCGCGGTTGAGGCGGGCAACAGTGGCGGCATCGATGTCGAAGCCCAGAACCCGGAAGCCAGCGCGTACGGCGGTGAGCGCGAGCGGCAGGCCGACATAGCCCAGCCCGATGATCCCGAGCGTTGCCTGCCGGCCACGAAACCGCTCCACCAGACCCGTCACATCGGGGTCGCGCGTCGCATCGAGAGTGGTCCGCTCAGCCGGCATCACAGTCTCCGACGAAGCCTGTGGAGGCCTCCTCGCCGGTACCTAGATCAGACGACCGAGGGCCAAATCCCCCGTAATCTCCGCCGATGTAACAACTTCGGGGTATCCTTGCAGCGCCGCTGTTGCGGCAAGGACGCGGATGCCGATATCCTCACCGTCTGCGGGAGCACCGCAGGGCGGCGCGGCGTCGCACGCGCCCTCGGATCACGCGGACGAGACGGCTCGGCCGATGCGGATGTTCGCCGGCGTTGCGGCCGTGACGACGCCCGTCGCGACGGCTTTGACGATATCGCCCGGAAGGAAGACGAGGCTCGCGACGGCCGCTTGCGTCAGGGGCATTCCCGAGATCAGCGACAGGCCCGCGATTCCGAAGGCGTAGATCACGACCACGCCGCCGAGGAAGGCCGCCACGGCGGCCGTCAGGCCGACCGGGAGGGTCCGGGGAAGCGACCGGAAGATCAGGCCGGTGACATAGGCGCCCGGAAGCCATCCGAGAAGAAAGCCGACCGTCGGGCCGACGAAAACGCCCAGGCCTCCCCGGCCGCCCGCAAGAAGAGGGGCTCCGAGAGCGACCACGAAGATGACGAGCAGAACGGCCGCCGCCGCCTGCCGGGGCCCCAGGAGAACGCCTGCCAGCATGACGCCGAGCGTCTGCGCCGTGATGGGGACGCCGCCCGCGAAGGGGAGGTCGAATTTCGGCAACAGGCCGAGAGCCGCGATAATGGCGGCGAACAAGGCGATGCGAACGAGGCTGCGGGTGGTCATAGGTGCTTTCCTGGTTTCCCGTCCGAGGACGTGGATGGGTCGAAGCCTCGGGCCTCGAGGGCTTCGGCGATCTGGTCGGCCATGCGCATGGTTTCTCCGACGAACGGTGCGAGCAACCGAATGGAGACCGGACGGCCCGTCCTTGCGCGCCAGGCTTCCTCCCGCCGGCTCCATGCTTCCAGCAGGACCGGAACGAACCGCAGGAGAAGGGCGATGGCCAGGGCAGGGGCCCGGGGATTGACGCCCACATATGCCAGAGGCTTGAACGCCGGCGCAACCGCCGCCATCAGGTCCTGCATCGTCGTGGTGAGCGTGACGAGGTTGGCCGCTGCGACCATGAGGAGGATGCGCAGAACGGACGCGGCGGCGCTCGACCACGTCTCCATCCAGGCCTGGATCAGCGCGATCACGATCAGAAACGGCAGCAGCGGCTTGAGCAGGGCGAGCCGGCGAAAGATGTCCCGCCCGAGGCTTGCATAGACCAGCAGCAGGGCTGCGCAGCCGAGGGCGAGCCAGCGCCAATCGGACACGGGCAGAACTACGAGGCTCAAAACCGCGATCGCAATGAGCTTGAGGCCTGCGGGCAAGCGATGCAGCCATCCGGCGCGGGAGACATAGGTGGAGATCACGGCATGACCTCCGGCCGCGCGCGCGCAGCCGCCTCATAGGCGCTCAGAACGGTTTCCGGGGGGCCATCAGCCTGGATGCGGCCGCCCTCGAGCCAGATGATGCGGTCAAACCGCGTCAGGAAGTCGAAATCGTGGCTTGCCATGACCAGAGGCTGAGGCAAGGCCTCCAGCTGATCCGCGAAGGCGAGGCGCGTGCGCAGGTCCAGGCTCGCGAACGGCTCGTCGAGCAGGATCAGGCCGGGCTCGAGGGCGATGACGGAGATCAGGCAGACGAGCTGCCTCTGCCCCTCCGATAATTCCTGAACGCCCCGTTCCAGCCAGTCGCTTCTCCCGTAGCGGGACAGCCAGGAGAGCGCCTCGTTCCGCGCTTCCCGGCGCGTGTGTCCCTGCTCCTCGAATCCGAACGCGATTTCCTCGCCGACGGTCGGGAAAATGATCTGCCGGTCGGGGTCCTGAAACAGGAAGCCGACCCGGGACGGGATCTTTTTCCGGTCGGATTTCGTGCTGAGGCCCAATGTGGTCACGGCCCCCTTCACGGGCTGCGCCAATCCGTGGATCAGCCGCAGCAGCGAGCTCTTTCCCGAGCCGTTCGAGCCGATCAGGCCCACCCGCCGCTCCTTCAGCGCAAGGGACAGATCGGAGATGACGACCCGCTCGCCGTAAGCGAAGCTCACCTGGTCGAGAATGACATGAGGGGACACGATCACGAATGAAGAGATCCTTTGGCGCCGGCTGTGGCTCTAGAGCATCGGACCCAAAAGTGGAATCCACTTTTGGGTCCGATCCGATGCTCGGTGCTTGGAGTGAGCGCATCGTGCGAAAACCGGGGCCACTTTTTCGCACGATGCGCCAGCCGGACACGAACTTAATCCTTCCTCCGCGGCCATGCGGTTTCGCGGGAGCCGGGATGGGCCACAGTGGTGTGCCGCGCAACCGGCCGGATTGCGGAGAGCCATTTCCCTCGACCTGGCATGGACTTATCCAGAACCTTGCCGTTCCCCCCGCATGGACGGGCTGGAGATATTCGTTAGAGTGACGCGGAATCGCATTGCTGCGGTTATGCTTTACGAGGGAAAAGATGTCCATGAAACTGACCCGTCGCGATCTGGCCAAGCTCGGTCTTGGCGTCGGCGCCGCTGCCGCTCTGGGCCGCAACGCCTTTGCGCAGGCCCCCGCCTTCTTCCGGATTGGCACCGGCGGCACCGCAGGCACCTATTACCCCATCGGTGGCCTGATCGCGAATGCCGTTTCGAACCCGCCGCAGCTCGTCCTGACGGCTCAGGCCTCGAACGGATCCGTGGCCAACATCAATTCCATCATGTCGGGCGCTCTCGAATCCGGCTTCACCCAGGCCGACGTCGCCGCCTGGGCCTATGCGGGCACCGGCCTGTTCGACGGCAAGGGGAAGATGGAGGATCTGCGCCTCATCGCCACCCTCTACCCCGAGAGCATTCACCTGGTCGCCGCCAAATCCGCCAACATCAAGTCCGTGTCCGACCTGAAGGGCAAGCGCGTGTCGCTCGACGAGCCGGGCTCGGGAACCCTGGTCGATGCACGCATCATCATGGGTGGCTGGGGCGTCAAGGAAAGCGACGTGAAGGCGGACTTCCTGAAGCCGAACCAGGCTGCCGAACGCATGCGCGACGGGGGCCTCGACGCCTTCTTCTTCGTCGGCGGCTATCCGACCAGCGCGATCACGGAACTCGCGGCGACGGGCGGGGGCATCGACATCGTGCCCCTGGCGGGCCCCGAAGCGGACGCCATCCGCAAGCAATACAGCTTCTTCGCCGCCGACGAGATCCCGGCCGGCACCTACAAGGATGTCGGCGCCGCGAAGACGCTCGCCGTCGGCGCGCAATGGGTCACCTCGGCTAAGGTGCCGGATGCGGTCGTCTACGAGATCACGAAGAGCCTCTGGAGCGACAAGACCCGCGCGGCCCTCGATGCGGGACACGCCAAGGGCAAGATGATCCGCAAGGAGAACGCCGTGGCCGGCGCTGGTCTCCCCCTTCATGCCGGTGCGGAGCGCTTCTACAAGGAAGCCGGCCTCATCAAGGGCTGAGTTCCTCACGGCTTGTGAAAAGGGTCTCCCGCGCCGCGAGCCGCGGGGGACTCCAATACATCACTCAGTTCTGAAGAGCGGCGCCCGCCACGACGGGAAAGCCGCCTCCACACGGGAACCCCCATGTCCGCACCAGACACGTCCGCCCTGATCGAGAACCGCAGCCTCGAGGAAAAATTCGATCCCGAGATGCGCTTCCGTCCCCTTCTGCCGGGAACGGCCTGGCTCGTGGCGGGGCTCCTGCTCACGCTCTCGATGTTCCATTACTACACGGCGGGATTCGGCCTGCTGCGCGAGGCCACCCATCGCGGCATTCACATGGCCTTCGTGCTGGGCCTCATCTTCCTCGTGTTCTCCGCCTTCAAGTCCAATCAGGACCGGATCGTCCCGTCGAGCCTGTGGCGGCCGGGCGGCATCTCCCTCGTCGACTGGGGATTTGCCGTCGCGGTTGCGATCGCGAGCCTTTACGTTCCGTGGATTTTCAACGAGCTCGCCTTCCGGGTCGGCAACCCTTCCACGACGGATGTCGTCATGGGAACGATCCTGATCGTGCTCCTGCTCGAAGCGACGCGCCGATCGGTCGGCTGGCCGCTCCCCGTCATCGGCATCGGCATGATGCTCTATGCCTATTTCGGGCCGTCCATGCCCGGCATCCTGCAGCATCCCGGGGCGTCCTGGTCGAACATCGTCAACCACCTCTACCTCACGAGCCAGGGCATCTATGGCATCGCGCTTGGCGTGGTGGCGACCTATGTCTTCCATTACGTGCTCTTCGGCGTGCTGGCGACGCGCGTCGGGCTCGGCAAGCTCTTCATCGATCTCGCGACCTGTCTCGCGGGCCGCTATGCGGGTGGGCCCGCGAAGGTGTCGATCTTCGGATCGGCCCTGTTCGGCATGATCTCGGGTTCGTCCATCGCCAACACGGTGACGGTCGGCTCCCTGACGATTCCCGCCATGATCCGCGTCGGCTACAAGCGCCATTTCGCGGCGGCGGTCGAATCCGCGGCGTCGACGGGCGGGCAGATCACGCCGCCGATCATGGGCGCGGCCGCGTTCCTCATGGTCGAGTTCCTGAACGTCTCGTATCAGACAGTCATTCTCGCGGCGCTGGTTCCCGCCTGCATGCACTTCTTCGGCGTCTTCATGCAGGTGCATCTGGAGGCGAAGCGCGCGGGCCTGCGCGGGCTGCCGGCCGAGGAGCTTCCGAACGCCGCCAAGGTGATCCGCGAAGGCTGGCAGACGATCATGCCGCTCGCCGTTCTTCTGATGGTGCTGTTCTCGGGCTTCACGCCCTATCTCGCGGCGTTCTGGGGCATCACCGCCTGCATCGTGGTCGGGGTGAGCCGCATTCCCGCCGTGACGCTGGGCTTCCTCGCGGCCGTCGCCGTCGGCATCGCTGCCGGGCTCCTGACCCAGATCGCCTTCGTCCTGCCGCTGCTGCTCCTGGTCGTGGCGCTCCTGATCTACGCCTATGTCACAAGCGACGCCGGCAAGGCAAAGGTGATCGATCTCGTCGACGCCTTCGTGGTCGGCGCCAAATACGCCATCGGCGTGGGCGCCGCGGCGGCCACGGTCGGCATCATCGTGGGCATCGTGACGCTCACCGGCGTGGGCTTCAAGATCTCCTTCATCGTGACGTCGTTCGCCGCCCAGATGGCCCAGACCATGAGCGAGATCCTGCCCGTGTGGTTCATGGACGTGAAGAGCATGACCCTGTTCTTCACGCTGCTGATGACGGCGGTCGTCTGCATCCTTCTCGGCTGCGGCGTTCCGACCACGGCGAACTACATCATCATGGTGACCGTGGCGGCTCCCGCTCTCGGCCTGCTCGGGGTGGTTCCGATCGTGGCGCATTTCTTCGTGTTCTATTACGGAGTGCTCGCCGACATCACGCCGCCCGTGGCGCTGGCGGCCTATGCGGGCGCGAGCATGGCGGGGGCCGATCCGTTCAAGACCGGCAACACCGCGTTCCGCCTCGGCCTCGGCAAGGCGCTGGTGCCCTTCGTCTTCGTGTACGGCCCGGCCATGCTGCTGGTGACGCCGGACTTCACCTGGGCGAGCTTCTTCCTGGTGACCGCAGGCGCCATGGCCGGCATCCTGTGCCTGTCGGCGGCGTTCGCCGGCTACGCACTGACGGAGATGCGGGCCTGGGAGCGCTGGCTTATCGGCATCGCGGCCCTGCCGATCATCGCGCCCGATCTGCGCACCACCCTGGTCGGCCTCGCGATCGCCTCCCCGGTCGTTGCGTCCCAGATTCTGAAGGTGCGCGCGCAGACGGTTTCCGCTCCGGCCTGACCGGAGTCGGCCGGATCCATTCCGGTTATCGCCTGTTGTCCCTGCGGGGCCTTCCAAGGGCCCCCGCAGGGACGTGCGATGGAGTTGGTATCCGCCTTTCAGATCATTCGGGGGGAGGGCGAGCGCCCGGGCGCCTTCGCGGCGTTTCCCTATGACCGCGATCTCGTGCGCCGGTTTCGCGAGGCGTTCCCGCGGGCGCGCTGGCGCGGCGAGGAGCAGGGCTGGTTCGTGCCGGGCACCACGGCCGAGCAGCGGCTCAATGCCTGGATGGCCCAGGAACTCGCCGATCTCGACCGTCACGCGGACGCGAAGGGGCGCGACGCCTATTTCTTCGAGCCCCTGGAAAGCCCGTATCTGAGCATCGGCGAGGACCTGAGAATCCGCACGCCCTACTCGCGGACGGTCGTCGAGACGCTGCGCTCCATTCCCTGGGCCTCCTGGAACCCGGAGGACAAGGTCTGGCACGTGCCGTTCCGCTCCTACGAGGCGCTGCGGCAGAAATGGTCCGTGATCGAGGAAGCGGCCCGGCGCAACGAGCCGGCCGCGAGGCAGCGGCGCCGCGAGGAGCAGAGGCAAGCCGGCGCGGCGCGGATCGACCCGGCTCAGGCGGAACGCCGCCGGAGGCGCTATCCGGTTCTGGGGGACGACCTCCCGCCCGTCGAAACGCCGCTCATGACGATTCCCTGGGGCGTCGTGGTGTTCGACGAGATCGATGATCATGTGATCGAGGAGGCGCTGGACGCGAACCTCTATCCGCACGCGGCGGCGGATCCGGGGCGCCATGTCTGGGCCCATTGGAGGATGCCTGCCCTGCAGGAGGTCTACCGGGCACGGCCCGCCCGGGACGCGGAAGAGCTCTCCCTGCGGGAGAGCCGAGGCTGGTGGCGGCCGAGCCGGGACGAGCTCCAGGAACGGGCCCGCCGGCTGCGCCAGAGCGAGCGAGCGCAGCGCGCCCGCCATGCGGGGCACAAGGATTTGCGAGGGGCTGGAGATTGAAGGTCATAAGGGGAGGGGCGCGAGGACGGATGACGCGGCGCCTCACGACACCCTCCGCCGTCATGGCCGGGACACGCCCGGCCATGACGAGAGAGCAGTGACGGGCCTGCGAGCAGCAGGCCGGTCCCGAAAGCGGGAGCGGCTTTTGACGTGCGGTGCTCTCTCCAGGCCGTCCGATCAGAACGGAATGTCGTCGTCGAAATCGCTGCGGCGGGAGCTCGCGCCTGCCGGTTCGGGCCGGCGTTCCATGGGAGAGGAACGGCCGAAATCGCCACCGCGGCTGATCTGGCCCGGCTCCTCGTCGCCGTATTCCGACGACGCGCCGCCGCCCGAGCGCCCGTCCAGGATCGTCATCTCGCCGCGGAAGCGCTGCAGCACCACCTCGGTGGTGTACTTCTCCTGGCCCGACTGGTCGGTCCATTTGCGGGTCTGGAGCTGGCCTTCGATGTAAACCTTCGAGCCCTTCTTGAGATATTGCTCGGCCACCCGGCCCAGGTTCTCGTTGAAGATCACCACCGAGTGCCACTCGGTCTTTTCCTTGCGCTCGCCCGTGGCCTTGTCCTTCCAGGTCTCCGAGGTGGCAATGCGCAGGTTCACCACCGGCTCGCCGTTGCTCAGCCGGCGCACCTCCGGGTCGCGCCCCAGATTGCCCACCAATATCACCTTGTTCACGCTGCCTGCCATCGGGCACTCTCCTGTCCGTCTCTCCCGGACGCGGTCCGGGTCTGTTGCACTCTCCTGCCCATGAGGGGCATCACCTAATGTTCTATCTTTGTTCCAAACGAATTGCAAGGGCGAAGACGCGGGCGAGGGCGATCCGGGAGGGAATGGGCCGGCCCATGAGCGCAGCCGGCGACGCGTCCGAAGACCCACGTCGGAGGCATGGAGATCGGTATCCGATGGCGGTGACGAATGAGGCGGGCGATCGCCGCCGTGCTCTTTCGTGGAACGGCGCGGATATGCATCGCCGGACGAAGCGAAAGCTCATGCGAAACGAGCCGCGATGGCGGCTCGCTGCTTGTGAGGATTGCGCGTTACTCGGCGGCCTGGAGATAGACCACCTTGGATTGCTCGCTCTGGATCTCGCGGAGGGTGCGGGCCATGTAGGTCAGCTGCTCGATGGCCTTGTCGAGATCGGCCTTCGTGCCTTGGCTGAGATCATAGGCCTGCCGACCGCGATAGAGGCGGTTGACCTGGCTTTCCATATCGACCGCGGCTTCGCGGATGCGATGGACGAGATTGTCGGCGATGACGTTCGCGTTGCCGTCGACGACGCAGAAGCCGACATCGCTTGCACGGATCTTGGACATGGGCTGAACCTCTTCTTGTTGTTGTTTCTTCTTCACGCAACGGCCTTGTCGCGCAGATCGCCGTAAAGGCCGAGGCGGCGCGCCAGGGAATGTTTCGTCACCGGCCCGATCCCGGGAAGCGTGCTCAGGAAACGCACCTTGTCCGGGCTCTCGGCGTAGTCGTGAAAAAGCCGGTCGCGGTCTTGCCAGATCCGGTCGATGGCGGCGGCCTTGGCCGGATGACGCAAGCCGACCCGGGCGGTCGATCCGCACGAGAGCGCACGCATGCAGCGCTCGAACGTGCGGCGGCCGGCGCCTGGCGTAACGCTCGCCCGGCAGATGGTGGCGATGACGCTTCTTGCAAATTCCTCCGCCGTTTCGGGCGCAGAGACATCGAGGTCCGACGCACCGCCGAACGCAGCGCTCCAACCGGAAAAGGATCTCTCATCGTGCCCTAGATCTGGCATTCACATCACCGTAGGTTCCAGGCTGCCTGAAGCAATCGAACGAGTTTCGTTCCGGTCCTGCGGATTCGATAAGGTGCCTGCCATGCGGGGGCCGGAACCCTTTCCATGGTGTAGCGTGCGGAACGGATACGCGTTGTCGTCGAAAAGGGGCGCGCGCCTGTCTGACCGCGCATGCGCCAGGTATCGTCGAGCTTGGTATCGTCAAGTTTGCGAAAACCCGTGTCTGCCAAGGAGTTTTCGAAAGAACCCGACTCCCAGAAGATGGGAATTCGATCATCGTTTCGCAAGATCGGAGCCATCGCCGGAGCAGGAATTCGCGGCTCCCGAGCGACCTGCGGCCAAGCCGAGATTTCGTAGCGCGCGACCTTGAAGGTCTGCGCGAATTCCGGATCCGTCTCCACACGGTAGGCGGACGCCGCGCGCGAGAACGCCTCTGCGAAGGGCGTCATCGCGCACCATTGCTTTTCCGCCATGTGCAGCGGCCATGTCCACAGGCCGTCCTCGCGCCGCTGGCCGAGACTCTCGCGCTCGATGAAATAGCCGGTCGTCTTGTGCTCAAGACCATCCTCGCTCACGAGCCACTCTTGGTTCTCGAAGATCGGGCGAACGTCCGTCATGGCGGTCATACCATCATCCTTCCGGCGCGGAGCCGCTGGGCTCCAGAGGAACTTGGCTCCAGGGCATCCCGGGCCCCGGGGCGTCGCCCATGAATCACTGTCATCACTGAATCACGCTCATCACTCGCGGGAATCAGGTCCATGATTGATGCGCGAACAAAACAAGAACATAATGCCGGCCGGTAAGGTGTCAAGCAAAGTTCGTTGTCTTGGTCTGTAATCTTGGAGTAACCGATATTATGTGGAGGTCTGGACGGCAGGATTGAAGAGATGGTCCTTAATCCAGAGCGAAATAAGGCGAAGAAGTTGCGACGAAATATCGCCGTTCTAAACTGAAGCTAGACCACTCACCTGCAACGGAGCCAATCTTTCATGACGAGTCGGACACGCCTGGAATCGGACAGCCTCAGGCGTCTCGAAGACCTGCGCAAAACCTTCGACAAGCTCCGGGCGGAGCGCATCCGCGCGGAAGGTGAAGTCGAGCGACTGGCGCGCGACCTGGACGAGGCGAAGGCGCTCGCCAAGGCCGAGCTGGGCACCGACGACGAGGATGAAATCCGCGGCCTCATCGAGACCGCCGCAGCGCAAAATGCGACGCTCGTCGAGGAGTTCGGCGCGGCACTCGGCGAAGTCGAGGCGCGTCTGCGCCAGCTCGGGGAAGAGCGCTGATGGAGCGTTCCGCCGATCACGATCTGAGCCGCGCCGAGTCGTCCCTCGCGCGGCTGGAAGGCCGGCGCGATGCGATCGCGCTGCGCCTTGCGGAGCTGACGCGCGAGATTGAGCTCGCCAAGGGGCGCCTTGCGGTCAAGGACGAGGTGGAAGCCTTCATCGAGGCGGTGCACGGCAATGCCAGCCGCCGCAATCTCGCAGCCTTCGAGACCCTGCTCACGGCTCTCGTGCAGGAGGTGCTGCCGGGCGAGAAGCCCGTAGCGCTGGAGCTGTCGACGGAGCGGGGTCTCGCGTCCCTCGACATCTGCGTCCGCCGCCCGGACGGGACGCTCGAGGATGTGCTCGAGGACAATGGCGGCGCGCTCACCAATGTCGTCGGCATGGCGCTGCGGCTCATTGCCGTGGTGAAGGCCGATGTGGCGCGATTCCTCGCGCTCGACGAGGCCGATTGCTGGATCGCGCCCGACCGCGTGTCCTCGTTCTACAAGGTTCTGGAGGACGGCGCGGCGCGTCTCGGCGTGCAGTGTTTCGCCGTGTCCCATCACGATCTGTCGCAGTTCTCCGGCACGTTTCATATCGCCCGCATCGCCGGAGAGCCGGTCGGCGGCGTGAGCGTGCAGTCGGCGGATTGCAGCGCGGCCTGGAACGATGGGCAGCCGGGCCTGCGCTTCATCCGCCTCGTCAATGTCCAGGCTTATCAGGATGCGACGCTTTCCTTGAGCCCTGGCGTGAACGCGCTGATCGGTCCGAACAACCGCGGCAAGTCCACCTTCATCCGCGCGTTGCGCGCCGTGTTCTACGGAGAAGCGCGCGACAGCCTCGTGCGTGCGGGCGCGAAATCCGCCATCGTCGAGATCGGCGTCGTGGGCAGGCGTCTGTTGCGCTTCACCCGTCAGCCGCGCCGTTCTCCGGTGAACGTCTGGTCCCTCCACGAGGCCGATGGATCGGTCGTGGAGGAGAAGGGCATGCGCTACGAGACCGGCGGGCGCAACGTGCCGGACTGGGTGGGCGATCTGATGCGCATCACCAAAGTGGAGGATCTCGACGTCCATGTCGCGCACCAGAAGTTCCCGGTGTTCCTGCTGGGCGAAAGCGCCTCGCGCCGCTCCGCCGTTCTCTCCATCGGGCAGGAAGCGAGCTATATCCGCGACATGCTGATGATCCATCGCGAGCGCTGCACCCGCGACAACGCCGTGGTCCGCAACGGCGAGCGGGAGCTCGTCGCGCTGCGGGAACGGTTCGAGAGCCTCGAAGAGATCGGCGCTTTGAAAACCCGGCTGAGCACCCTTCGCGGCAAGGCGCAGGAGATCGCGTCCGCCTCGGAGGCCCTGAGGACCCGGCAGGATCACGCGGCCCGGCTCACAGGCCTGGTGCGGCAGCTCGATGCCGCCCGGGCGCGTCTTTCGGCGACCGATGCTCTACCGCAGGCGGAGCGTGCCGCCGAGCTGGCGCGCCGGGTCGGGCAGGCGCGCGAGCGCGAGCGCATCGGCCGCCGGGTCCTCGAACTCGGCAGGGAGCTTTCCTCGGGCAGGCAGCGCCTTCATGCGCTTCGGTCGCTGCCCGACGCGGCGCCGGTTCTTGAAGACCCGTCGGGGGCGCAAGCCATGGCCAAGCGCATCGCCGATCTGCGGAGCGCCGCCCTGATCGCGAAAAGCCGCGTGGCGCAGATCGACGAGGGCCTGACATCCGTCCAGGCCGAAATGGCGCGTTTCGTCGCGGAGACCGGCGGGCTTTGCCCGACCTGCGGATCGCCCGTGAGCGCGGAGAACCTCCTGGACCATCACGCCCATTCCTCTCATTCCTCGCCGTCGGAGCGGCTGATCGCATGATCCTGTCCGGAAACCGCCTGCCCCCTCTCTCCTGCAGCGGCCTTCTCGTGATCGGTGACCCTCACGTGGGGTCGCGGCGCCCTGGACGGCGCAAGGATGCAGTCTGGCCGCAGGCTCTGCTCGCCAAGCTCGAGCGCTGCGTCGCCATCGCCAATGAGCGCGGCCTCGCGCCGGTGATCCTCGGCGACCTGTTCGACCGACCCGTGGAGCCGGACGAGGCGCTGAAGAGCCAGCTCATCCGCACGCTCAAGAGCTTCCGCCACCGTCCGCTCGTGAATGTGGGCAATCACGATATCCAGCACACGATGCTGACCGATGGCGACACGCTGGCGCTGCTCGGCCTATGCGACGTGGTGGACGTGGTCTCGGCATCCGGTCCGGTGACCGAGTTTCACATCGGGACGCGGCGCGTGGGCGTCGGCATGACGCCCTACGGTCAGGCGATCCCGACCGATCTGCGCGGCTCCTTCTCGGACGTCGATCTCAACGCCTGGTTCACGCATCACGACATCGCCTTCGACGGCGGCTATCCGGGCGCAGTGCCGCCCTTCGCGGTCGAGGGCTGCGACGTGCTCGTCAACGGGCACATTCACAAGACCCAGAAGGCCGTGACGGCCGGGCGCACCCGCTGGCTCAACCCGGGCAACATCAACCGCCAGTCGGTGGATCTGGCGAACCATGTTCCCCGTGCCTGGATTCTCGACGCGGGTGGCGGGCTCGAGGCGCAGGATCTGCCGCATGAGCGCGACGTGTTCGATCTCACGGGGCGGATCGTGGAGGCGGCCGACGGCGGCATGGTGGCGCGCGAGGTGGAGAGCGCCTTCGTCACGCTGCTCCAGGCCGAATCCTCGACCGAGCTGAAACGCAGCGGCGACGGCTCCATCGTTCGCGACGAGGTCGAGGCGAAATTCGTGCAGGACGACACGCCGGATGCCGTGCGCGCGATCGTGCGCTCGCTCCTGAGCGAGGCCGTGGAACGGCACGCGGGGTCTTAAAACGCGAAGGGATCCGCATAGGGCAGGCGCCGCCTGCGGACCGGGGTTTCAGGCAGGATCGGCCGGTTGATATCGACGGCAATGAGCCCTTCGCAGGCGAGCGCCAGGACGGCCGCGACGCCGTCCTGGGTGTTCATCACGGCGCCTGCGCAATCCACCAGCCGCATCGTGCCGGCCTCGTCGAGCTGATGCAGGACGCGGACCCGGTCTCCCGCCGTCACGGGCGTGCGCCTGCAGGCCTTGACGAGCCGCACCGTCGTAAAGCGCGGCTCGGCGCGGATGCTCGCGGCGGTCTCGATGGAAAAGTGACGGCCGTCCTCGGAGACGAGCCCATGGATCGCCGCCGTCCTCAAGGGATGGGCGAGAAGGTCCTCGTCGGTCAGCACGTCGACGAGGCAGGCCTGCCCGTCGCGGACGACCTCGAAATCCGCGACGTGCTCGATGGCGGAATCCCCGATCCTGAACGTGGCGGCTCCCGCCGGTGCGCGTAAGCTCTCGATCTCCGGGTCGAGCTCGCAGATCGCGAGAAAATCGGCCACGAGGCTGCTGCGCGTCAGCGGCACCGTGGGCTTCCTGGCGGCACGGCGGGGCCCCTGGCGCCGCTCCGGGCGGCGGTCGGACAGATCGAGGATCGCTGGCGCGGACATTCGGGCCTCCTGGGACGAGGTGTTTGGCAGGAGAGGGCGGGGAGCATCACGATGGAGCAATTCCCCTCGACAGATATGAACAAATAGGGAACATAATCGCTCGTGTCAAACACCATGAACCCGGCAACGACCCGTGGGGGGCAATATGCGGCGGCGCCACGGGCAACTGCCGTTGGGACACAATGACGCTGGGGTAACTGACTGAAGGATATACACATTTAAGCGCGCCTCACGGCCGCTTCAGTGGACCTCAAGAGCAGAATTTGCTATAGAACAAACGAAGAACGTGCAGACCTCTCCGAAGAGGCCGCCGAAGAGCGCAGGACCGATTTTTGCGGGCAGTGAGAGATAGGATCGAGATGAATACAGCAGACAAGAAAATCGCCGAGGTGCTTGCAAAATTCGATGAGCCGATCGCCGGCAATGTCTGGCGCGTCCAGGGCACGGCGGTCATCTATCACAAGACGCTCGAGCGCATCGCCGCCCAGGCCAGGATCAACTTCGACGAGCCGAAGATCATCCGGGCCGAACGCGACGAGGCTGTCATTCAGGTGACGGGCCGCATGGGCGAACGCGTGGAATGGTCGATCGGCGAGGCTCTGGTGGGCGTGAACTATCGCGTATCAGGCAAGCAGGCGGCCTATGTCTATGCCATGGCCGAGAAGCGCGCGAAGGACCGCGTCATCCTCAAGCTCATCGAGCTCCACGGCTTCGTCTATTCAGAGGAAGAGGCCGACGAGTTCAAGCAGAGCCGTCCCGGCTCTGCCGAGCAGGCGGTGGAAGTCGAGCGCGCCGAGCCCGAGACGACGAAGGTCGAGGTGACGGCCGACGGCCGCAGCGAAGACGAATTGAAGCAGAAGATCAAGAAGGCCAAGACCATCAACGCCGTCACGGACCTTATGCTTCATGCCGACACGCAGAAGCTGCTCTCGGCAATGCCGGAAGGCATTCGCGACGAGATCCGCGATTTCGCCAAGGCGCGTCTCGTGGAGCTCGGGTGGCCGACCAAGAAGGCGGCCGCCTAATTGTGGTCTCCCGCTCATGACGAGGCGGCTGACGCCGCCTCGTCTTTTATGCGATTTCTTTCTATCATGCACCGTCCCGGCATGAGAGGACGGAGCCTGCATGAGTATCGGCACAGAACAACCCACCACCGCCGAGCGGCGCGCCGGCCTTGCACTTGTTGCGGCAGCGATCCTGTGTCTTACGGCATCCGGCGGACTGCTCTGGTGGCATTATGGCGGCGTCATCTTCAACGATATGGTCTCGGCCGCACTGGCCTGGTGTTTCTGAAGCGCGACGTGCGGGCGAGGGCTCGTCCTGTTCCACGGGAAGGAAGCCATGACGCGCTCCCATAAGCCGCACCATGCGGCGAGACTGACGAAGCCGGCAGAGAGCGGCAGCACGGCAACCCAGGGAAGAGGCGCCAACGGCCAAGGGCGCGAGCCCGGTCAGGATGCTCTCGGGACATCGGGCAGCAGGCGACACGCGAGAGGACGAGAGGAAAGATAGGTTGAATTCGGCGGTCATTGCCGCGTCGCGCAAGGGTATCCGGCCGTACGCCGTGATGGGGCAGAAATCCGATCTCGACCGGAAGCGCGGTTGACTGTCGGGCTTGCTCCGCTAGACCCTGCCTCATGCGTCCGGCACGCTCCTGGTGTGTGTGTGTGAACGATGCAGGGCAACCGACAAGAGAGTATCGTCTTCAAGATGAGTTATATTGTGTCACTGGTCGCCTGCTTTGCGCGCAAGATCAAGCCGTCCGCAGCGGCATGGGGGAGCCTTATCCTGTTGGCATCGAGCGGCGCGGTTCAGGCCCAATCGGTCATGGTGCCCAATTTCTGGGACCCGAAGGCGCAGCTCGAGCGACCCGAGATCCCCGCAACGCGTACGATCCGCTTCCTTGTCGACGACGATTTTCCACCCCTGCACTTCCCCGGCCTCGACGGCACGCCGACCGGCTTCTCGGTCGAGCTCGCCCGGGCGGCCTGCGAGAGGCTGGGTCTGACCTGCACCGTCCAGGTCCGCCGCTTCGATACTCTTCTCGATGCCCTGGCCGAGAAGCAGGGCGACGTGGTCGCTGCGGCCATCCCGGTCACCCCGGACCTGCGCCGGCGTTTCGCGGTCACGGCCCCCTATTTCAAGATTCCCGCGCGGCTCGTCACGAAGTCCGCCCAGACGAAGGATCTCCCGGCATTCTCGCCCAAGGACCTCCAGGGCAAGACCATCGGCCTCGTCGAGGGGACGGCGCATGAGGCTTTCGCCAAGTCCTTTATGAAAACGTCCGTCCTCAAGCCCTATCCGGAACTCGCCGCCGCCGAGGCGGAGCTCAAGGCGGGCGCGATCGATTATGTCTTTGCGGATGGGCTCAGCCTGGCCCTCTGGATCGGCGGCGAGGATGCGGGCGGATGCTGCGTCTTTGCAGGCGGGCCCTATCTCGAGAGCCGGTTCTTCGGGGAAGGGATCGGTTTCGTGTCGCGCAACGAGGACGAGAATTTGCGCCGCGCGCTGGATTATGCCCTGCAGCAACTCTGGAAAGAGGGCAAATACGCCGAGCTATACCTGCGGTTCTTCCCCATCAGCCCCTTTTGAGAACCCGAGAGTCTCGATTCAGAGCCCCGCCGGGCCGCAAACCGTGTCGAGCCGCATTGACCCATGAGAGGCTCGCCCCTAGTGTGCCGCGCTTCCGGAAGCATTTTCCCCGAAGCTCAGGACCATGTCTCGACCCATTATTCTCGATCCCGCCCTTATTGAAGCCGCTCAGACCGCGACTGCCTGGCCTTTCGAGGAGGCCCGCAAGCTCGTGGAGCGTCTCAAACGGACGGGCAAGAAGGAGGCTCTGTTCGAGACCGGCTACGGCCCGTCCGGCCTGCCGCACATCGGCACCTTCGGTGAAGTGGCCCGCACCAGCATGGTGCGCCATGCCTTCCGTGTGCTGACGGGGGATTCCATTCCCACCCATCTGGTCGCGTTCTCGGACGATATGGACGGCCTGCGCAAGGTTCCGGACAACATTCCGAACAAGGAGCTGGTGGCCTCCGCTCTTGGCAAGCCCCTGACACAGGTGCCGGATCCGTTCGGCACGCATGAGAGCTTCGCTCATCACAACAATGCGCGCCTGCGCGAATTCCTCGATGCTTTCGGCTTCGACTACGAATTCAAGTCGGCGACCGAGTGCTACAGGTCAGGCGTTTTCGACAAGGCGCTTCTGACGGTGCTCGAGCGCTACGACGCGGTGATGGCGATCATGCTGCCGTCGCTGCGGGAGGAGCGTCAGCAATCCTACTCGCCGTTCCTGCCGATCCATCCGAAGACCGGAATCGTGATGCAGGTGGCGATCGACGAGCGCAAGCTCGACGCCGGGACCATCGTCTGGCGCGACCCGGAAACGGGAGAGCGTTTCGAGACGCCTGTCACCGGCGGACATGCCAAGCTGCAATGGAAGCCCGACTGGGCCATGCGTTGGGTGGCGCTTGGCGTCGATTACGAGATGGCCGGCAAGGATCTCATCGACAGCGTGAAGCTCTCGGGAGAGATCGCCAAAGCGCTCGGCGGCCTGCCGCCGGAGGGCTTCAACTACGAGCTCTTCCTCGACGAGAAGGGCCAGAAGATCTCGAAGTCCAAGGGCAATGGCCTCACGATCGACGAGTGGCTGACCTATGGTACGCCGGACAGTCTCGCGCTCTTCATGTTCAACAAGCCGCGTGAGGCGAAGAAGCTCTATTTCGACGTCATCCCGCGCCAAGTGGACGACTACCTGACCTTCCTGGAGAAGTATCCGGGGCAGGATGCCAAGGCACGCCTGATGAATCCGGTCTGGCACCTTCATGCGGGCGACCCGCCCGCGCCGGAGCTCGTTTCGTCCGGCGGAGGCAATCAGCCCGGCACGACGATCTCGTTCTCCATGCTTCTCAACCTCGTGGCCGTTGCGAATTCAGAAGACCCGTCGGTGCTCTGGGGCTTCATTCGCCGCTATGCGCCCGGCGTGTCACCCGAGACGCATCCGCGCCTCGACAGCCTCGTGAAGCGCGCCGTGCGCTACTTCGAGGATTTCGTGAAGCCGCAGAAGACCTATCGCCTGGCGGACGACGTGGAAGCCGCCTCGCTCCAGCGGCTGAGCGATGTGCTGGCCTCGTTCGAAAGCGGCGCGCGCCCTGCCACCGCAGAGGCGATTCAGGAGGAAATCTACAACGTCGGCCGTGCGGAGCCGCGCTACCAGGATCTCAAGGCCAAGGGCGCGACGCCCGAGCGCCCGGGCGTTTCCATCGAGTGGTTCAATACGATCTACCAGGTGCTGCTCGGCGAACCGCGCGGTCCCCGCTTCGGCTCGTTCGTCGCACTCTATGGTGTGAAGGAAACGCGTGCGCTCATCGCGAAGGCGCTGGCCGGAGACCTCGTGCGCGAGCATGAGGCATTCCTGAACTCGCGCGCGGCTTGAGGCATCGATCCCACGCGTGTCATGCGCTTCGGGGATCGACCAGAGACGTGATCGATCCCTATTGCCGGGCCCACATGATACGGGCGATCCAGGCGATTTCCTCGGCGGGAATCGCCCGGCCCTCGCTCTCCTTGGTAAGGGCCGACAGTTCCAGAGTCTTGGCGGAACGGCGCCTCAGTTCCTGGGCGATAATCTCGCCCGCAGTGGTGCAGACGACCACGCGGTCGCCCTTGCGCGGACTTGCTGTCGGCGACACGATGAGCACGTCCCCGTCCCGATAGAGGGGGGCCATCGCGTCGCCCGTCACCTCGAGGGCAAAGACCTTTTCCTGTCCGAAATCGGGAAACTCGATCTCGTCCCAACCTGGGCCGCCTGCCGGAAGGCCCTCATCGGTGAGGATCTTGCCGGAACTGGCCTGCGCCATGCCGATCATCGGAATCATGGACCGGCGCAAAGAGCCCGAGGGCTCGACGAGGCGCAGGAAATCCTCCAGCGTCGCCCCCGTGGCGCGAAGGATCTTCGAGATGGATTCCGTCGAGGGCCAGCGCTCCCGGCCTTCGGGACTCACGCGCTTCGATTTGTTGAAACTGGTGGCGTCGAGACCGGCTTTACGAGCCAACCCGGACGCGGTCATTCCGTGGCGGGCAGCGAGTGCATCGATAGCAGCCCAAACGCGCTCGTGAGATAACATTTTAGGAACCTTCGCAAAGGAGCGAAAAATAAAACTGAAAGCGAACTTATGCCTAGGAATTAAGGTTGTTCTGTGGCTCTTGCAACCTGCGAAAAATCGCCGAGACATCATGGCTAGTAAGGGTTGCTCCGTAAGCAGTGCCGAGTGGTAGGAATTCCATGCACATCATTTATAAAATTTGTCCGGAAAGCCTTTGGCGCGAGGCGGAATCCGCTCATTCCTTTGATGGAGCCCCTATAGATATACAGGATGGCTACCTCCATTTTTCCACGGCGGGGCAGGTGCGGGAAACTGCGGATAGGCACTTCGCGGGACTGCGCGATCTTTTGCTGATCGCAATCGATGCCGACAAGCTCGGTCCGGCTCTGCGATACGAACCGTCACGGGGAGGCGATCTCTTTCCCCACCTTTACGCGCCGCTTGCATTGTCGGCGGTCCTGTGGGTAAAGCCGCTGCCGATCGGCCAAGACGGCCGCCATGTATTCCCGGACCTCGATTCATGATCGGCGCGCTCTTCTCCCTGGCAAGACCCGCACTGCACGCACTCGATGCGGAAACGGCGCATCAGCTGACGATCCGCAGTCTGACTCTCATGCCGGCGGCACCCGCGTCGAAGGACGATGCCCGTTTGGCCATCGACGTTTTCAGGCATCACTTTCCCAATCCGGTAGGGCTTGCAGCAGGCTTCGACAAGCAATGCGAGGTGCCGGATCAGCTGCTATCCCTGGGCTTCGGTTTCGTGGAGCTCGGTGGTGTCGTGCCAAAGCCTCAGCTAGGCAATCCGCGCCCGCGGGTTTTCCGGCTGACGCGGGACGAGGCCGTCATCAACCGCTTCGGACTGAATAGCGAGGGGGTGGAGGCTGCACGCGAACGTCTCGCCCATCGTTTCGGGCGCCCCGGCGTGGTGGGCGTGAATATCGGGGCGAACAAGGATTCCAACGATCGCATTTCCGATTACGTCACCTGCATCCAGGCGTTGAGCGGTCTCGTCGATTTTCTCACGATCAACGTATCCTCGCCCAACACGCCGGGTCTTCGCGACCTGCAAGGGGAGGCGTTCCTCGACGATCTGCTCGCCCGTAGCATCGAGGCGCGCAATCAGGTCGATGAAGGTCGCAGGAAGACGACAATCCTCCTGAAGATTGCGCCGGACATCTCGCTCGAAACACTCGATGCCATCGTGGCGACGGCCCTGAGGCGCGGGGTCGATGGGCTCACCGTCTCCAACACCACGGTTGCGCGGCCCGACACCTTGAAGGAGAAGGCATTGGCCGCAGAGACCGGCGGCCTGTCCGGCAAGCCGCTCTTCGTGCCATCCACCAGGATCCTGGCGGAGACCTTCCTGCGCGTCGATCGGAGGATCCCGCTTGTCGGAGTCGGGGGCGTGGATTCGGCGGAGGCCGCCTGGGCGAAGATCCGTGCGGGCGCGAGCCTCGTGCAGCTCTACTCGGCAATGGTCTACAAAGGCCCGGGCCTGATCGGCGACATCAAGCGCGGACTCGTGCAGAAGCTCGACCAGGAAAAGACATCGCTGACGCAGGCTGTCGGCCGCGATGCATCGGCCATCGCACAGGGGCGGTTCTGAGAGCATCGGACGTGAAAAGTGGACTCCGCTTTTGGGATCGCATCCGATGCTCCCTTCTTGGAAAGAGCGGGCTTAACAGGGACCGGCGAAGGTCTGCCTCGCCAGTCTCGGGTAAAGCAGGGCCTGGCCGATTCCGCGTGCGCCCAGGAACAGGAGCAGCGCGATCCATAATCCGGCATTGCCGATGCTTCCCAGCGCCAGCAGGATGGCTCCATAGATGGCGAATGCCATCACCATGAGGTTGCGCATCGCCTTGGTCCAGGTCGCTCCGGTATAGATGCCGTCGAACGCGAATGCGGCGGCGCCGACGAAAGGCGACAGCGCCGCGAAGACCAGATAGTCGCGGGCATAGGCGCGTACGTCGGGATTGGTCGACACGAAATCGATGAACAATCCGCCGCCGATCAGGAAGATTGACGAAACGGCAAGACCGAACCCGAGGCTCCAGCCGAGGCTGAGATGGATCGTGCGCCGAAAGCCGCGCTCGTCGCGGGCGCCGATGCTCTGGCCGCAGAGGGTCTCGGCGGCGGTCGCGAAGCCGTCGAGAAAGTACCCGCCGATCAGGAACATGTTGTAGAGCACCGCATTCGCCGCGAGCGTCACGTCGCCCGCACGGGCGCCGAGGGCGCTGAAGATCGAAAAGGCCAGGATCAGCGCCACGTTCCGGACCATGATGTCCCGGTTCATGGCGAGCGTCTGCAGGATGGCCGCCCGGTGCATCACTTCCGCCCAGGTCACGGCGAGCGGGTTCGAGCCGAGACGGCGCAGCACCAGGATGCCGAGGCCGACACCCAGGACCTCCGCGATGGCCGTCCCGATGGCAGCCCCCGCGATGCCGAGATGAAAGATCAGCACCAGGCCGGCCGTCAGAACGACGTTGGCGATGTTGATCGCGACCTGCAGGAGCAGGCCGAGATCCGTCCGGCCGCGCCCGAGGGTCGAGCCCAGGATCACATAATTCGCCAACGTGAACGGCGCCGCCCAGATGCGGATGAAGAAATAGGTCGAGAGGGCGCCGGTGACCGCTTCGCTCGCGCCGGCGAAGGAAAAGGCGACGGCCGCGATGGGCCATTGCAGCAGGATCAGCAGGAGGCCCGTGATCCCCGCCACCAGGAAGGCGCGGGCGAGCGCCAGGTCGACCTCGTGCCGGTTCCCCGCGCCGGTCGCCTGCGCGGTCAGGCCCGCGGTCGCCATGCGAAGGGAGCCGAAACTCCAGAATACGAAATCGAAGATCACGGCCCCCAAGGCGACCGCGCCGAGGAGATGGGCTTCGCCGAGACGCCCGATCACCGTCGCGTCGACGAGCCCCAGGAGGGGCGTCGTCACGTGCGACAGGGTCATCGGAAGGGCGAGGGTAAGGATGCGCCGGTGGGAGACTTCCGGGCGCCGGAGTTTCAGGGAGCCGTCCATGGGCTGGGATGTCCGATTAACGTTGGCCGAAGATCCGGGTCAGGAGCCAGAGCGGCACCACGATGACGGCTCCATAGACGACCCAGAGGCCGACCTCCTTCACCGTATCCAGGCTCAGGTCGAGGACGGAACTGATCCAGTCGAACAATCCTTGGATCAGTCCGATCGGCGTGATGTCGAGATAATGCATGAAGGCGCCGACGAGAAGCGACAGGAAAATGAGCTTGGCCAGCACGGAGCCGGGCGAGCCGCCGAGAAACCGGGTCAGGTTGGACATGTCGTCTCATCTCGTCAGAAAGCGTCACTGGACGCGGGGGGGCGCGTGTGCTTCATCGCAAGGGCCGATGATGAACGCAACCCTGTCGAGCATCCCATGATCGATCCTCATCTCTTCGACCCCGCCGCCGTCAGCGAGGAGATCCGCGCCCAGAACGCGGACATCGTGGCCAAGCTCGCGGCTCTTCCCGATCCCATGTCCGTGCCGCCGTCCGTCGTGCGGGAACGGCGCGCGCAGGGCCTCGGGCCGTTTCCCCTGATGCCCTCGAGCCCCAGGGCCGAGGTCATCGAGATCGCCGGGCCCGCCGGGCCGCTTCCGCTGCGGATCATCGCCCCCGACAACCCACGGGGTGTTTATTTCCATATTCATGGCGGCGGCTGGACCTGGGGGACCGCTGCCGAGCAGGATCCCTGGCTCGACCGTCTCGCGGATCGCTGCGGGCTCGCCGTCGTGTCGGTGGAATACAGGCTCGCGCCCGAGAGCCCGTATCCTGCGGGGCCGGACGATTGCGAGGCGGCCGCCCTCTGGGTCATCCGCGAGGCTGAAAGCCGCTTCGGCACGTTCCGGCTGTTCATCGGCGGCGAATCGGCGGGGGCTCATCTCTCGGCCGTGACGCTCCTGCGTCTGCGCGACAAGCATGGCCTTACGCCGTTCCGGGGCGCGAACCTCTTCGCGGGCTGCTACGACCTGAACCTGACCCCGAGCGTCCGGCATTGGGGCCCGGAACGGCTGATCCTCAATACCAATGATATCCGGGTTTTCGCCGACAATTTCTGCGGTCGGATGAGCGACCGGACCAATCCGGACGTTTCGCCCCTCTACGCGGACCTGGAGGGGCTCCCACCGGCGCTGTTCTCGGCCGGCACGAAGGACATGCTGCTCGACGACACGCTCTTCATGGCCTCGCGCTGGGCGGCGGCGGGCAATCGGGCGGAGCTCGCCCTCTGGCCGGGCGGATGCCATGTGTTCATCCGCTTCGACAGCGCCCTGAGCGAACAGGCGCTGTCCCGGATCGATGCCTTCCTGGAGGCGCTTTAGCGCATCGTGGGAGCATCGGACCCAAAAGTGCAAATCCACTTTTGGGTCCGATGCTCCGAGCCGCCACCCGAAGCCCTCATGCGGAGGTCCGGGGTGGGGACGATGATCTTGTGCGGGATCTTGGCGCTCTAATCCGCGCCGGCCGGAGAGGGGCGCTGGGTCACGCCGATCTTGGAGGCGGCGATCACGGCCTGGGTGCGGCTGTCGACGCCGAGCTTGTCGAGAATGGCGGAAACGTGGGCCTTCACGGTCGCTTCGGATACGCCAAGCTCATAGGCGATCTGCTTGTTGAGCAGTCCCTCCGAGAGCATGGTCAGCACGCGGACCTGCTGGGGGGTGAGGGTGCCGAGGCGGCGGACCAGGTCGGCGGTCTCCACGTCCTCGGCGGCGGAGAGGTCCACATCCGGCGGGGTCCAGGTGTCACCGGCCAGCACCGCCTGGATGGCGCCGCCGATACTGTCGATGTCGATGGATTTCGGGATAAAGCCCGAGGCGCCGAAATCCATGGCCCGGCGGATCACATTGGGCTCTTCCGTGGCGGACACGATGACGACCGGCAGTTCGGGATACTGCGCCCTCAACGACATGAGCCCGGAAAAACCCTGGACGCCGGGCATCGTCAGATCCAGCAGGATCAGATCGACGTCCCGCTCCTGGGCCAGGGATGCGTTGAGGTCGTCCATGCCGCTCGCCTCGATGACCCGGGCCTCGGGCATGATGGAAGCGACGGACTGCCTCAGCGCGCCGCGAAACAGCGGATGGTCATCGGCGATGATGATCGTGGTGTTCTGACCCTGCACTGCTGCCTTCTCCCACGAGAGCTTTTGTGAGCCTTAGCCGCATCCTCGCCGAAATGGCAAGGCGGCAATCGCGGGCCCTGCTCATTCTACCGGGAAAGATCGGCGGATAATATATGGAAACATACGGGGGGTAGAGTTATGCCCCGATGAGATGAAGGATGATGTCCCGTCGATGCGGGCTGTCCCGGTGCTCGGCGAGGTAAAGGCCCTGCCAAGTGCCGAGGGCCATCTGTCCCTCCATGACGGGAATGCTCAGGGAGACGCCCGACAGGACGGTGCGGATATGGGCGGGCATGTCGTCTGGACCTTCCGTGGAATGGATATAGTCCGCGTCCCGGGGCGCCAGCCGGTCGAAGGCCGCCATCAGGTCGACGCGAACGTCGGGGTCGGCGTTCTCCTGGATGAGCAGGGAGGCGGAGGTATGGCGGCAGAAGACCGTCAGAAGGCCGTGCAGGATGCCCGTGCCGAAGACCCAGCGGGAAACCGCGTCGGTGATGTCGACGAGACCCTGGCCTTCGGTATCCACGAGGAGCCGCCCATTAACCTGCTGGGTTACGCTGCCTTCGGAAAGGGTTTCCACGTTCAGCATCGTCAGGACTCCTGACTTTTGAGGGGGTGAATTTCCTTTTCGCCCCGTTCCAGGATCTTTTCCAGGGTCTCGATCCGGTCTGCCTCGGCAGCAGGCTTGTCCCAGCGGATGCGGTTGATCCGGGGAAACCGCATGGCGACCCCCGACTTGTGCCGGGTCGAACGCTGCAGGCCTTCGAAAGCGACTTCCAGAACGAGCCCGCGATCCCTCCCGTATTCGACCTCCCGCACGGGGCCGAAGCGGTTGACCGTGTGGTTGCGGACATAGCGGTCCAGTTTCACGAGTTCCTCATCGGTGAAGCCGTGATAGGCCTTGCCGACGGGCACCAGCTCCTCCCCATTCGCGCCATCGCGCCAAACGCCGAAGGTGTAGTCGGAATAGAAGGACGAGCGCTTCCCGTGCCCCCGCTGTCCGTACATCATCACCGCATCGACAAGGTAAGGATCGCGTTTCCACTTATACCAGTAACCCTTGGGCCGGCCAGGGAGGTACGGGCTGTTCGCCCGTTTGATCATGCAGCCCTCGATCGCGTCCGCGTCGGGGCCTGCGCCGACGGAGGCCGGATCGGCGCGGGCGGCCGCCAGCTCCTCCCAGGTCTCGAACGGGACCATCGGTGAGAGGTCGATGCGCGGATCTCCGATGCGGGCCACGAGCGCCTCGAGCCGTTTGCGCCGCTCGACGAAGGGACGATCGCGCAGGTCCTCATCGCCTTCGGTGAGAATGTCGTAAACGCGCAGATGCGCCGGAAACTCGGCGATGAGCTTTGGCGTGACCGCCTTCCGGTTGAGCCGCTGCTGCAAGACGTTGAAGCTCTGCACCAGGCCGTTGCGCACGATCAGCAACTCGCCGTCGATGGCGCCTTCGAAATCCAAGGCTTCCAACAGGTCGGGAAAGGCGCGCGAGACGTCCTCGCCCGTCCGGGAGTAGATGCGCCGTACCGGTCGCCCGTGGCTGTCATGGCCTGCGACCGCCTGCAGGCGAATGCCGTCCCATTTCCACTCGGCGAGAAAATCGGAAGGGTCAAGCTTCTCGAAATCCTCGTCCTCCAGCGGATGGGAGAGCATCGGCGGGCGAAACGGAGCAGGATTGCCGGATTCGGGCTTCGGTCCGAGACCCTCGACCCAGGCGAAGAGATCTGCATAGGGCGCGTCCAGCCCGTGCCAGATCAACTCGACTTCGTCGGGCTCGATATCGCCGAGCTGTGCGACCGCCGTTTTCGCCAGCCGGGCCGAAACGCCTACCCGCAGCTCCCGGGTGATCAGCTTCAGGAGCGCCCAGCGTCCGGTCTCGTCGAGGGCATCGAGCCAGCCTGCGACTTTCGCGGGCAGATCGCTCTTGCCCGTCGTCGCCAGGGTCTCGACCACTTCGGTGAGAGTGGGGACATGCGGGGGCGGGTTGTTGTGGCCGACAGAGGGCAGAGCCTGTTCCTCCGTCCCTTCCGGGGAAGAGGGAGCCGTGGGGGCATCGTGGACGACGCGGGCCGCCTCGGCATGCCCGGGCGAAGGCCAGATCAACGCCACCGTTTCGGCGAGGTCGCCCACATAGTGATAGGACATTCGGAACAGTTCCGGATCCGTACGCTCCTCCACGAGACCCCGGATCAGACCGGGCTTCGCCTCCTTGAACATCAGCGAATTGGTCATGGCGGCCAGCGCATAGCCGCGCTCCGGATCGGGCGTGTGGCGGAAATAATCCACGATGAGTCGGAGTTTCGCGTTGCGGCGCGGCTCATAAGCCAGGCGGTCGAGAAGAGCGGCGAAACGGTTCATGCCTCGCCTCCGGCCTGCTGTGCTTCCTCTCCTTCGCCTTCGTCGCCGTAGCCCAGCATATGCAGGGGACGCGCCTTGATGCCGTGGGTGCCGCACCAATGGACCAGCGCATCCTCCTGGCCATGGGTGACCCAGACCTCGCCCGCGCCGGTTTCCCGGATCGTGCGGCACAGATCGTCCCAATCGGAATGGTCGGAGATCACCAGCGGCAGTTCCACGCCCTTCTGGCGCGCCCGCGCCCGCACGCGCATCCAGCCCGAGGCGAAGCACGTCACCGGATCGGGAAAGCGGCGGGACCAGAGGTCTTGAATGGAGGAGGGCGGGCAGATGACGATGGCGCCGGCGAGCTTCGAGCGCTCCGACGCCACGACCTTCGGCGTGTCTCCCAAGGGAATGCCTTCGGATTTATAGAACTCCGTCAGCCTTTCCATGGCGCCGTGCAGATAGATCGGAGGGTCGTAGCCCTCTTCCCGCAGCAGCGCCATGACCCGTTGCGCCTTGCCCAGGGCATAGGCTCCGACGATGTGCGTGCGCTCGGGAAAGAGAGCGACGGAATCGAGGAGCTTGCGCACTTCGTCTCTCGTATCGGGATGACGGAAGACGGGAAGCCCGAAGGTGGCTTCCGTGATGAAGATGTCGCAGGGCACGAGTTCGTATGGCAGGCAGGTCGGGTCTTCGGCGCGCTTGTAGTCGCCCGAGACCACGACGCGCGTGCCGCCCGCCTCTATGGAGATCTGGGCCGAGCCCAGCACGTGCCCGGCGGGCGTGAAACGCACGGTCACGTCGCCGAGCCGCATGCCCTCGCCGAGCGGTGCTTCCTGCAGGCTTCCGGCAAAGTCCCCGCCGTAGCGCACCCCCATGATCAGCAAGGTCTCCCGGGTGGCCAGGACGGCCCCATGGCCCGAGCGCGCATGATCGGAATGACCATGCGTGACGAGGGCCCGCTTCACGGGCCGGACCGGGTCGATATGGAAATCCCCGAGAGGGCAGTAGAGTCCTTGCGGGGTCTGGGTAAGGATGTCGGTGGAGCGCAACGCCATGGATGGGAATATAGTATGCCGTTCGGCAATGTCAGGTTGCGCGGCCATCTGCCGTCGAACCTGGCCCTCACGGTCGAGCTTGGCTTGATCCAGGCCTCGCAGAAGCCCACATGGCAGGCGATGCAAGAGGAGCGACGGCATGCGCGCGATGGTGATCACACGGTTCGGCGGTCCCGATGTCTTCGAGCTTCGGGATATCGAGCGCCCCGAGCCGGGGCCGGGCCAGGTTCTCGTGCGGGTCATCGCCTCCGGAACCAATCCCGTCGACGCCAAGATCCGGCAGGCGGGATCCTGGGCCCAGATCCCGTTCCCGGCCGTGCTGGGCTATGACGTGTCCGGCGTCATCGAGGAGGTCGGTCCCGGCGTGACCGAGTTCAAGGCCGGCGACGAGGTGTTCTATACGCCCGAGATCTTCGGCAATCCGCTCGGCAGCTATGCGGAATACACCGTCGCCTCCGCCGGCATCGTGGCGCGCAAGCCTGCAAATCTGAGCCATGTCGAGGCTGCCGGAATCCCGCTGGCAGGCGGAACTGCCTGGGAGGCGGTCATCCGTCGTCTGAACGTAAGGCCAGGCGAGACCGTCCTCATTCATGGGGGCGCCGGAGGCGTAGGTTCCTTTGCGGTCCAATTCGCCAAAGCGGCCGGTGCGCGTGTGATCGCGACGGCCAGCAAGGCCAACCATCCGGCTCTGCGCGAGCTCGGGGCGGACGTGGCGATCGACTATCGCGCTCCCGATGCGGTCGAGCGGATCATGAAGGAGGCAGGCGGCAGCGTCGATGCCGCCTTCGATACCGCAGGCGGCAACGTGCCGATGAGCACGCTGGTCACCCGGCCCTTCGGGCGGATCGCCACCATTCTTCCGCCGAACGGCGATCTGAACGCCCTCTACACCAAGAACCAGACCCTTTTCGGCACGTTCCTGATGCGCGAGGGGGCGCGGTTGCGGGAGATGACGCCGCTCTTCGAGCGCGGGCAGGCCAAGGTCGTCGTGGACGAGGTTCTGCCGCTCGACGAGGTATCGATCGCCCATGAGCGGCTGGATTCGGGGCATGGCCGCGGCAAGGTCATCCTCCGCGTCGGCCATTAAGGCTGTGCACGGCGCAAGGGCCGTGCTTCGGCATTGACAGCCCTTCGGCGCTGCCTCATGGCAAAGCAATGCTGTTGCCCCACTCCTTCCGCTCCTCCGGCGATGTCCTTGCCGACCGACGCTACGAATATGCCAGCGCGGCTTTCGAGGAGCGCGATTTCGAGGCTGCCGCGGACCTGGCCCGGCAGGTCCTGGAGCTTGCCCCCGGTTTTGCTCCGGCCCATGCTCTCCTGGGGCGTGCAATGGCCGAGCTCGGAGCGCAGGAGCCGGCCGTCGCGGCCTTGCGGCGAGCACTGGAGCTCGAGCCGCAAGATGTCCTGGGCGTGCGCCTCGATCTTGCCCGTCTCGGTGCGGTCCCGGCCGATGCGGCGATGACCGACAGCTATGTGCGGGCGCTGTTCGACGAGTATGCCCCCAAGTTCGAGCGGCATCTCACCAGAGGCCTGGCCTATCGGGGGCCGGAGCTTATCGCCGATGCGCTGCGCCGGGCCTGTTCCGAGCGGATCAAGGATTACAGGTTCGGGCGAGGCATCGATCTCGGCTGCGGGACGGGCCTGATGGGGCAGGCGCTCGACGGCGCGTGCGCGTCGCTGGTGGGTGTCGATCTCTCGCCGCGCATGCTCGAGAAAGCGGCCGGGACGAAGCTCTATGACGCCCTCCATGAGGGCGAACTCGCCTCGTTTCTGAAGACGCGCCCGGATGGCGAGGCCGATCTCGTGGTGGCGGCGGACGTGTTCGTCTACATGGCTGCGCTCGACGAGGTTTTTCGGGAAGCCCATCGCGTCTTGAGGCGTGACGGGCTCTTCGCCTTCACGGTCCAGGCGCATGATGGAGACGGCTTCGTTCTCGGCGCCGACGCGCGCTATGCGCACAGCGAGCGCTATCTGCGCGGCCTGGCGGACGAGACCGGGTTCATGGCCGTGATCCTGGAACGGGTCTCGACCCGGGAAGACCGTGGCGTGCCGGTTCCCGGGCTTCTGGTGGTGATGCAGCGTTGAACGGTTACGCGTCGGGCATCGACGGGTGCGGCGCGGATTCCCAGCAGCCCAGCACCGATTGATCGAAATCGATGATCGAGCCCGTCATAAGGCCGGATTCGGCGCTGGCGAGGAATGCGACGGCACGCGCCACTTCCGCGGGATCGAGCAGCCGGCCGAAGGGCTGTTCCTTCGCGGCCTGTTCGAGCCAGCCGTCCTGCGCGCCGTGATAGGTGCGCATGATGCGATCCTCTCCCGGGGTGCTCATCCAGCCGATATTGAGGCCGTTCACCCGGATGCGCCACGGCATGAGACTGAAGGCGGCGTTCTTGGTGAGGGTCGCGAGCGCTCCCTTAGAGCCGCAATAGGCGGAGATGAAAGGCTGGCCGCCATGGGCCGACATGGAAAGGATGTTGATCATCGCGCCTTCGATCTTCTCGCGGCGCATGATCTTGGCGGCCTCCTGCATGAGAAAGAAGGGGGCGCGCACGTTCACGGCGAACATGCGGTCGAACAGCTCAGGGCTCGTATCGAAGATCGTGCCGCGGTCGGTCATGCCAGCCGCATTCACCAGCACGTCGACCCGTCCGAACACGTCGTCCGCCCGTGCGGTCACGGCGCGTGCCGCGTCGAGATCGGCAAGATCGGCCCTGACGAACTCCGTGCGGCAGCCCTGCGCCGTGATGGCCCGCGCCACGGCCTCGCCCCGTTCCGCGTTGCGGCCGCAGATGACGAGGCCCGCGGCGCCGCGCTCGGCAAGCGTCCGGGCAATGGTTTCCCCGACGCCCTGGGTTCCTCCCGTGACGACGGCGATGGCGTTCTTGAATTGGTTCGAACTGGTCATGGCGCTTCCTGTGGTAGTCGTTTTGCCGGCTTAGCGCATCGTGCGAAAAAGCGGACCCGGTTTTTCGCATAAACGATGCGCTCCCTTAGGAGGGAGCATCGGATTCAATCCCAAAAGTGCAAATCCACTTTTCACGTCCGATGCTCTAGGGTGAAGGCATCCCATGACGGATAGCAAGCGGTCGAGGCCCGGGTTCACACGGGAAGTTCGCTTCCCGTGGCGAAACCTTTCTCCGGCGCCTATCTTGTCAGGGCATGTCGAAAGCGTCCTCATCTTTCCTCCCCCAAATCTTCCGGGACTGGTTCAAAAGCCGAGGCTGGGAGCCTCGCGAGCATCAGTTGCAGCTCCTCGCGAAGGCAAAGGCGGGACGCTCGGTGCTCCTCGTGGCGCCGACAGGCGCGGGAAAGACCCTCGCGGGCTTCCTCCCCAGCCTTGTCGAGCTTGCGGAGCGGGAACCGGTCCGGGGCACGGCGAAGGACAGGCGCGGGCTCCACACCCTCTACATTTCGCCCCTGAAGGCGCTAGCCACCGATATCGCCCGCAATCTCGAAACCCCAGTCCAGGAGATGGGGCTTCCGATCCGGATCGAGACCCGCACGGGCGACACCCCGTCCCACAAGCGGGCGCGGCAGATCGAGCGCCCCCCGGACATTCTGCTGACGACCCCCGAGCAGCTGGCGCTGCTTCTCGCCCATCGTGAGGCGCGCGAATTCTTCAAGGATCTGCGCCGTGTCGTCCTGGACGAGCTGCATTCGCTCGTGACCTCGAAGCGCGGGGACCTCCTGTCACTCGGGCTGGCGCGGCTCCTGAGCATCGCTCCGCAGGCGACAGCCGTCGGCTTGTCGGCCACGGTCCGCGAGCCGGACGATCTGCGGCGTTATCTGGTGCCGCAACGGGAGGCGAACCTTGCCGATCTCGTCGTGGTGAAAGGCGGGGCGCAGCCCGACATCCGCATGCTGGAGCTCGACGAGCACCTCCCGCTGGCCGGCCATACGGCCTCTCTTTCGATGCCTTCGATCTATCGGCTCATCAGGGAGCACAGGACGACCCTGGTCTTCGTGAACACGCGCCTGCAGGCGGAATACACGTTTCAGGAACTCTGGAAACTCAACGACGATGGCCTTGCGATCGCTCTCCATCACGGATCGCTCGATGTGGCGCAACGTCGCCGGGTCGAAGAGGCGATGGCGGCCGGGCGGCTCAAGGCGGTGGTGTGTACCGCAACGCTCGACCTCGGCATCGACTGGGGGGATGTGGATCTCGTCGTGAATGTGGGGGCCCCGAAGGGGGCGTCGCGCATCATGCAGCGCATCGGCCGGTCGAACCATCGCATGGACGAGCCGTCCGAGGCCTATCTCGTTCCGGCCAACCGCTTCGAAATCCTCGAATGTCGCGCCGCATTGGACGCCGTGCACGAGGCCGCGCAGGACACGCCCGACGCACGGATCGGCGCGCTCGATGTGCTCTGCCAGCATATTCTCGGCATGGCCTGCGCCGATCCTTTTCGGCTCGAGGATCTTTATGAGGAGGTGCGTTCGGCAGCACCCTATGCGGACCTGACCTGGGAGGATTTCGAGGCCTGTGTCGCCTTTGTCGCCACAGGCGGCTACGCCCTTCGCGCCTATGAGCGCTTCGCCAAGATCGTGAAGGGCAACGATGGCCTCTGGCGTGTGCGCGACGGCAAGGTCGCGCAGCAATACCGCCTGAATGTCGGCACCATCGTCGAATCCACCATGATCAAGGTCCGCCTCGGCAAGACCTCGCGGGCACGACCCGGGACCGTTCTGCCGCGCGGCCGCATTCTCGGGGAAATCGAGGAATATTTCGCCGAGACCCTGACGCCCGGCGACACCTTTCTCTTTGCGGGCGAGGTGCTTCGCTTCGAGGGGATCGCCGAGGACGAGGTGCTGGTGACCCGCGCGGCATCCGGAACGGATCCGATGATCCCATCCTACGAGGGCGGCAAGTTCCCACTGTCGACCTTTCTGGCAGCCCGCGTTCGCGAAATCCTGGCGGATCCCTTCGAATGGGATCGTCTGCCGCCGCAGATGACAGAGTGGCTCTTGCAGCAGCGCCGCCGTTCCATCGTCCCGGGGCCACGCGACCTTCTCGTCGAGACTTTTCCGCGCGGCAACCGGTTCTACATGACCTGCTTTCCCTTCGAGGGGCGGCTTGCGCACCAGACGCTCGGCATGCTGCTCACCCGCCGCCTGGAGCGCGCGCGGCTGAAGCCTCTCGGTTTCGTCGCGAACGATTACGGCATCGCCGTCTATGCCTCCGGCGACATCGCCGCACGGGCGGCGCGGGAGCCGGCCTTCCTGGACGAGCTGTTCTCCGAGGACATGCTGGGCGACGACCTGGAGGATTGGCTGGCGGAATCCTCCCTGATGAAGCGCACCTTCCGCCAATGCGCCGTGATCGCGGGATTGATCGAGCGCCGCTTCCCCGGCGAGCACAAGACGGGACGGCAGGTGACGATCTCGACCGACCTCGTCTACGACGTGCTGCGCAAGCACGAACCCGATCACGTCCTGCTGCGAGCCGCGCGGGCGGATGCGGCAACGGGACTCCTGGACGTGAGGCGCCTCGGCATGATGCTTCAGCGCATCCGGGGGCGAATCATCCACAAACCGCTCGACCGGGTTTCTCCCTTGAGCGTGTCCGTCATGCTGGAGATCGGCCGCGAGCGCGTCTATAGCGACAATGCGGACGAGATTCTGGCCGAGGCGGAAGCGGCGCTTCTCGACGAGGCTTTGGCGTGACGGCTTTGCGAAAGAACAAACAGACAACCCACGAGATCGAGCTGGCGGGGCAGTTGGCCGTCCTGGATCTGTCCGGCGGCATGATCCTGCCCGCACATGATGCGCTGCTGGTTGCCGACCTGCATTTCGAAAAGGGCTCGTCCTTCGCGCGCCGCGGCATGATGCTGCCGCCTTACGACACCCGCGAGACCCTGAGCGCTCTGGCCGACGCGGTGTCGCGCTTCAACCCGCGCGTCGTCATTGCGCTGGGCGACAGCTTTCACGACATCGGCGGACCCGAGCGGCTCGGCGAGGAGGAACGCTCCACCCTGGGCAGCGTTCAGACCGGTCGCGACTGGATCTGGGTGACGGGCAACCACGACCGCATTCTGCCGGAAAGCATCGGCGGGCAGGTCGTGGAGGAGATGACGTTTGGCTCTTTGACCCTGCGGCACGAGCCGGCTGCGGGGGAGGTGGCAGAGATTGCGGGGCATCTGCATCCCGTTGGCAAGGTGGTGATGCGGGGGCGGGCGACGCGCCGCCGCTGTTTCCTGACGGACGGCACCCGCTGCATCATGCCCGCGCTCGGGGCCTATGCGGGAGGCCTCAACGCCTGCGATGCCGCCTTCAGGCCGCTCTTCCCGAAAGGTTTCACGGCCCATCTCATCGGAAGCGAGCGCATCTTCGCCATCGCGAAGGCGATGCTCTGCCGGGACTGACGGTTTAGTCTCGCCGGAAAATGACGCTGGCGAGCCAGCCGAACGCGATGGCGAGCAGCGCGGTGGCGAGGCCGTAGAGCAGCGACCAGTCCCGAGCCACGGCGCCGACCTGCTCCTCGAAACCGGTCTTGACCAGCTCGAAGTGAGTGATCGTGCTCGCCAGGATCACCGTATCGGCGAGCAGAACGACCTGCACGTCGTATTCGCCCGGCGGCGCCGTCGCGGGGAGCGGGATGCTGGCCCGGAAGATGTCGGACGTGAGGAACGTGACCCCGCGCTCGTCCTCCAGATAGAGGCCTTCCTGGGCTCTGAGGCGATACAGAGCCTCGCGAAACTCCTTGTCTTCGCCATCGCCACGGTCATTCGTGAAATCCGGGGCGTTGATGATTGCCCTCAGGCCGATCTTCTGGCGCTGGCGCAACTGGTCGCTCGTGGTTTCCTCGATCGGCCTCGAACTCAGGACGCTCAAATAGGCCGGTGCCTGCGGGAATTTCTGCTGCTCCTGATTGACCCAGACGGGACCCACTTTCTGCTTCTCGCGCACCGTGAGGAACTGCCGCGGGCCGCGGGCCGTGACGACTACGTCGTAGCCGGTGGCGCGGGCAATGGTTTGCGCGTCCCGCTCGATGGCACCGAACACGGCAATGGACGTCCCCGTATAGTTCGAGTTGATGAGAACGCGATGGTTCGACAGGGACGTGATCAGCGTTTCCGCCGAGGCAGGACTCAGGGAGACGAGCGCCATCGAGAGAATCCAGAAAAGTCTCACTGGCGCCGTTCCTGCACGGTGAGCGAGAACGGTTCCCGGGGTTGGATGACGAGTTCCAGGGCGAAGCGCAGGCCCACGGCGAGCAGCAGGATGGCAAGGAGGAAACGGAACAGCTCTGCTCTCAGGTTCCGGCCCATGCGGGCGCCGAACTGGGCCCCGAAGACGCCGCCCACGATGAGCAGGATCGCCAGTACCATGTCGACTGCCTGATTCATCACCGCATGCAGGATGAGGGCGACGAGGGTCGTACAGACGATCTGGAGATGCGAGGTTCCAACGACCACGGTGGTCGGTACGCGGAAGATGTAAAGCAGTGCCGGTACGACGATGAAGCCGCCGCCGATACCGAGCACGGCTCCGGCAAAGCCGATGAACAGGGAGAGCCCGAGAACGGGGATAACGCTGACGTAGAGCTTGGAGCGATAAAAGCGCATCCGCAGCGGCCAGCCGAGATAAGGGGCGTGTTCGCCGGCCTGGCGCCGCGGGCGCACGGCGCCGCCGCGACGCCTTGTCCAGAATTCGCGGATGCTTTCCTTCAGCATGAGGCTGCCGACGACCGTGAACAGCGTCACGTAGGAAAGGACAATCACGAGATCGAGCTGACCTGCCCGCCGGACGGCGGCGAAGAACCAGACGCCGAGTGCCGATCCGACAAGCCCCCCGGCGACCAGGATGGCGCCGAGCTTGTGATCGAGCGCGTTGCGCCGGAGCGCCCCGAGCACGCTGGTGGTCGAGGACGCGACGATCTGGGCCGATTGGGTGGCGACCGCGACTGCGGGAGGGATGCCGAGGAAGATGAGGAGGGGCGTCATCAGGAAGCCGCCTCCGATGCCGAACAGGCCGGAGATGAAGCCCACCGCTGCACCCATCCCGAGGATGAGAAGAACGCTTACAGGCATTTCAGCGATCGGCAGATAGATTTGCACTCCGGATCCCCTTGGCCGGTGCAGCCTCGGCTTGTGACAATGATGCGAGGGGCGATTTAAAGGACAGGCGATGAACGTAAGCTGACCGCTTTGGGTTCAGTCATCAACTCCTCTTGTCCGAGGTCTCGTTCAACGCCGCCGTCTGTCCGCCCGAGGGAGCGGGCACGCCGTTCGCGAAAGGGTCGACCGGGCGGGGTTGCCACCGCTCGATCGAGGCTTGGGTGGCCTTTCGTTCAGCAGCGCTGAGCCGTCCGGCGAGTTCGTCGCGCTTCTTGGCGGCCTCGGTATCGCCCTGAGCGGCCGCGAGAGCGAGCCACATATAGGCCTTCGCATAATCCTGCTTGGTCCCGATGCCGCGGGCGAGAAGCACGCCGACGTTGAACTGGCTGTCCTTGAGGCCGGCCTCGGCAGCCTCGCTGTACCAGCGGTAAGCCGTCGCATAATCAGGCTTGCCGTTCAGCCCCGACACGAGAAGCGTGGCGAGGTTGTGCATCGCATGGATGTTGCCTCCCTGCGCCGCCCGTTCGTACCAGATGGCCGCCTGCTTCGGATCGCGCTCGCGGCCGATGCCCTTTTCCATCAGCGTCGCAAGCCTTTCCTGCGCCGGCGGGAGGCCGGCCTGGGCTGCACGCTCATAGAGATGAGTGGCGAGGGGCATGTCCTGAGGAAGACCGCGGCCTTCGGCGGCACGGGACGCGATCTCGTAAAGGGCCGACGCGTCGCCTGCGCGCGCCGCCTCGCGGAGCGGGGCCGGAACGGTGACGGGGATGTCACCGACCGTTGCGGGGTCAATGAGGAACTTCGGCGTTGCGTCGGCGCCTGGCGCGGTGAGCGCCGGTTCGATCGTTGTGGCCAGGCTCGATGGCTGGAAGAGGTTCGTCGTCTCCAGAGGTGCGGCGATACTTCCCGTTTCGGTGGTCTCTTCGGAAGACCGCGCCTTGGGATGAGAATCGGCCCGCAAGGCGCTGCCCGAGACGATCAGCGGGAGAGAGGAGGGTACGAGGCCGCTCGATACGACATGGACGGCGCCCGTGGCCAGAACGACAAGGCCCAGTCCCAGAAGAAGCGAGCGGCGGTGCGCGTCGAAGCTCCGGCGGATACGCTCCATGAGAGAGGCCGGTGAGACGGACGAACCTTGCTCTGCCGCCATGGCCCCGAATTCTTCGAGAGCCATCTCTTCCCCGGTTTCGGACGGGAGGGCGGAGTCATCCGCCTTGTCGACCTGTGCGGCGCGTCGGGCGGCTGCGATGAAGCTCGCCCGCACATTGCCGAAATCCTCATCCGCCGGCTGGTGCGTGATGACCTCGGATCCGATCGGCCCACCATGGGCTTCGGCACCTGTCGTTGCGACCTCTTCGACCTGGGACAGGGTGACCGCATGCAGGCGGCGTACGGCTGCCTCCAGACGGTCCGTCGGGGGCATCGGTCGAGAGGAGGGGTCGAGGCCGGACGGGCCGGGCGGGGCGGATCGGGGCTCTCCGGCGATCCGTTCCGGGAAGCGGGAGATGAGCGTTTCCAGGGCACCGTGGACCGCGCGCAAGGTCTCCTGCGTTTTCTTGTCGGCTCGGCTCTGCAAAGCCTTCAGCTCGACGAATCCTTGCTTCAACGCGTCGATATCGGCCGCAACGGGCAGGCTCGGCTGAAGATCCTTCAGGGCGGTCTTTGCGGCGCGCTCTGCAATTTCGGCAGCGTCGGTCTGGAGATGGCGCAGATAGTGCGTGGCTTCGTCGAGAATTTTCTGCAGGGGCTCTCCCGATCTCTCGGCCAGCCGTTCTGCAAGGGCGCCGATCTGCTGATCGAGGGCCTCGAGGCTCAAGGGTGCGGACGAGGTGCGATCGAGCTTCTCGTCGATGCCGCGCAAGATGGGCTCCACCACTGAGATGTCGGCCCGCTCGCCGATCTGACGAAGGGTCTCTTCGACCGTATCGAATCGCTGCATCAGCGCCTCTCGTGGGAGAGGCTCCTTATCGGCGACGACTTGAACCTGAGCCGACAGGCGCTCGATCATGGCACCGAGAGCATCGTTCTGCCGGAACCGGTCCTCTGACAGCTCGGCCATGCGCTCGGTCAGGAACGCCAGCTGATCGGCGATAGGATCGAGATCTGCGGTTTCCGGCGCCGGGCGGCTCGCCAGTGCCGCCAAGTCGCGGCTCATGGTGTCGAGCTGCGACGGCATGTCGGACGCTTCCTGCATCGCAGCGGTGCGGTTCAGAGCGGCGCACACATTTTCGAGCGATGTCTTGAGAGCGGAGAAATCGCTGCGCTCGACCTGATTGCCGCGGAGATCCGCGACCTGGTCGGCGATGGCCGTCACTTCCTTCGATAGCCGTTCGATCTGGCGTGGCTCTGCGCGGTGCGAGAGATCATGGCGCAGGTCCACAATCTGACTGCTGAGAAAATCGATGACGCTGCGGTCGATGCCGGTTTCCGCGATCCGCTCGACCCGGGCTTTCAGCTCGTCGATCTCCCCTCCGATCCGCTCGTTCAGGGCGCCGCTGACATCCTCCGAGAGGGTCCGGATCTGGCGATATATGGCTGCCGTGGACTGCGCGAGGATCAGGAGATCCTTGCTGGCGGGGCCATGGGCGATCTCCTTGGCGATGTCCTTGAGGGCGCGGCCGAGCGAGGCAAGTTCCTCCTGAGTCGCAAGATTGTCCACGCTTGCGCGGAGCCGCTCCATTTCGGCCTGGATCGCATCGATAGCGGGATTCCATGGAGCTTCAGGCTGCGCCTGCCGTTCGGCCACGGCTTGGCGCTCGACCGAGTCAAGGCGGCTCCTCAAGGTGGAAAGCGCCTGCGAGAGCGCGGTTGCCATGCGGTCCTGATGGTCTGCGGAGGCACGGGCGGTCTCGTTCAGCCGTTCCTCCGTCTGCTCGATCCAGCTCGCCATGGACTCCAGCGCAATCGCGGTGCGGGACGCATGATCCTGCGCCTGGCGTTCGCCTTGGGCCGCAACGGCCGCCATCAGGGTTTCGAACGTGCGTTCCAGCTCCGGCCGCGCGGTTCTGGCGTGACGAGGCGCAGCGCCACCTGGTTCAGGGCTATTGGGCTCGCGCTCCTGAAGAGGGGACGCTCGCCTGGCGTCCTTGTCCACCAGGATGGCAGCCGCCCATTCCTCGAGGCTCAATCCAGCGCGACGGGCGGCACCTTTGGCCCATTGCCGGGCGTCGAGATCCGGTTCGTCGAGGTTCGGAAGGACAGGGTGTCTCATGGCCGCGCTCGCGGGGGATACTATGAACTTCTGGCCCGCCCTAAGCCCCCTGCTTATGCTTGCCGCGACGCTCGTGACATTTGAGATCGAGGCGAATCACATGGCCTCATGGGCACTCGAGCGACGATGCAACTTTCGGTCAACGTCGTAAAAAAGCCGTTAAGGGAACGGGCTTTAGCGCTCTACACCCCTCTCTGAACGGGCAGTTTCCCCTTGGGTAGAGGGCAAGCAAAACCGGGCCGCAATGCCAATAGCCGGCACTTGCCCTGAAGCTCTTGCAATGAACACGATTGATGTACTATCATAACGTTACGGACAACGTGCCGATGCACATCAACAATAACTGACGGGGCATTCGATGAGCCAAATTGTAGCGGATTTCAGTCACAATGAGTCGGGGGAAGGCGCCAAGGTCTACACCATCGGGGATCTGGCGCGCGAATTCAGCGTGACGTTGCGGACTTTGCGCTTCTACGAGGATCGCGGTCTCCTCTCACCACGTCGGGACGGTACCGCCCGCATCTACGATTCGCGCGATCGTGAGCGTCTCTCGGTGATTTTGAAGGGCAAGCAGCTCGGATTTACCCTTACTGAGATCCGCGCCATGCTGGCGGAGGAACGGTCGGTCAACGGTCCGGCTCTGAATCTCCGACTGTCGTTGGACCAGGTCGAGGATCAAATCCGCCATCTGGAGCAGCAGAAGGCGGAGATCGAAGAGGCCCTCGAAGAACTCAGAACCCGCCGCAGCAGCCTCGCCATCGCGGCATAGAGCCGGTAGGTCTCAGGCATTGACGACGAGCCCGGAGGGACGAGGATGAAGATCATCCTCGTCCCTCCGGGCTCATTTGCTTGAGGAAACGGCTATCGACTGGGCGCCGCCATTGCGTGCCTCCGCCAGGTCTTGTGCGTGAAGCCCCTTCCAGGCCCTGAACTTCTGTCCGTGTTCACGGAGATTTTGCGCCCTACCTCTTTCCAAAAGAACTTGATGGTTTATATCTAAACTATCCGACGAGCTGGACTGATCGCATGACGAGCTGATGCCAGCGGCCGATCCTGGAGGAGGAGTGTATGCCGGTTTACAAGGCCCCTGTCGAAGACGTCATGTTTCTCTTGAACGACGTTTTCCAGCTCGAGCGTCACAACAATCTGCCGGGCTTTGCGGATGCCACGCCGGATGTGGTGGAGGCGATCCTCTCCGAGGGAGCCAGACTCTGCGAGGAGGTGTTCGCTCCCCTGAACCGCACGGGGGATCTGGAGGGCTGCACCCGCAATCCGGACGGTTCCGTGACGACGCCGAAAGGCTTCAGAGAGGCCTATGAGGCCTACGCGGCCGGCGGTTGGATGGGCCTGTCGATGCCGGAGGAATACGGCGGCCAGGGACTGCCCTCGACGCTGAACACCGTCATGCAGGAATTCGTCTCCTCCGCGAACCTGTCCCTCGGCATGTATCCGGGACTGACCCAGGGTGCCATCGCGGCCCTTCTGGTTCATGGGACCGAGCAGCAGAAGAAGACCTATCTGCCGAAGATGGTCGAGGGCGCCTGGACCGGCACCATGAACCTGACCGAGCCCCATTGCGGCACGGATCTGGGCCTGCTCAAGACCAAGGCGGTCCCGAACGGCGACGGTTCCTATGCGATCTCGGGCACCAAGATCTTCATCTCGGCCGGTGAGCACGACATGGCTGAGAACATCGTGCATTTGGTGCTGGCCCGGATCGAGGGCGCGCCAGCGGGGACCAAGGGCATCTCGCTTTTCGTGGTGCCCAAGTTCCTCGTCGACAAGGATGGTTCGCTGGGATCAAGGAACGGCGTGTCCTGCGGCTCGCTCGAGCACAAGATGGGCATTCACGGCAATGCCACCTGCGTCATGAACTACGACGGTGCGGTGGGCTGGCTCGTGGGCCAGGAGAACCGCGGCCTCAATGCCATGTTCGTGATGATGAACGAGGCACGTCTCGCGGTCGGCGTGCAGGGGCTGTCGCAATCGGAGGCCGCTTACCAGAATGCTGTCGCCTACGCGAAGGAGCGTCTGCAGGGCCGCTCCCTCGATGGCCCGAAGTTCCCGGACAAACCTGCCGATCCGATCATCGTGCATCCCGATGTGCGCCGCACGCTTCTGTCCATCAAGTCCTTCAACGAGGCCGGGCGCGCGCTCCTCGTCTGGACGGCGCTGAAGAGCGACATCGCGCATCGTTCGGCCGACGAGGCCGAGCGTCAGTCGGCGGACGACCATATGGGCCTCCTGACTCCGGTGGTGAAGGGCGTGCTGACCGATCTCGGCTTCGAGAATACCGTGAAGGCGCAGCAGATGTTCGGTGGCCACGGCTATATCGAGGAATGGGGCATGTCGCAGTTCGTGCGCGATGCCCGCATCCCCATGATCTACGAGGGCGCGAACGGAATCCAGGCGATGGACCTCGTGGGCCGCAAGCTCGGGAAGGATGGCGGCCGCGCCATCATGAGCTTCTTCAACGAGGTCGGCGCGTTCTGCCAGGAGAACAGCGACGGGAACCTGAAGGGCTTCGTCACTCCCTTGCAGCAAGGTCTCGAACACCTGCAGCAGGCCACCATGTGGTTCATGCAGAACGCCATGGCGAAGCCCGACAATGCCGGCGCCGGCGCCACCGATTACATGCATCTCTTCGGCACTGTCGCGATGGGCTATATGTGGGCCAGAATCGCGAAGGCCGCGCATGCCAAGAAAGCCCATGGAGACGGCGCGGCCGAGAGAATGGACGCGAAACTGCTGACGGGACGGTTCTTCATGGAACGCATGATGCCGGAAACCGGCCTGCGCCTGGCGCGCATCACGTCCGGTGCGGATGTCACGATGGCGATGTCGGTGGAGGCATTCTGATGGATTGGCGTCTTTCCGGCCGCAGCCAAGCGAAGGGCCGGAAACGCGAGACGAGTGAAGAGCCTAGAGCATCGAACGCGGGAAGTGGGAACCGGTTTCGCGTGCAAAGATGCTCAAGCAAGGAGAGCATCGAACGCGGGAAGTGGGAACCGGTTTCGCGTGCAAAGATGCTCAGGATCACAATATTACAGCGTCGGACGTGAGTTCGATGTCACGTCCGACGCTGGAACTCTGAAAACGGTCCCGGAGCGATGCGCGTCCGGGACGATAGAGAGACCGGGAGGCTCCCATGGCAGATGCATTTATCTTCGACGCAGTTCGCACGCCACGTGGGCGAGGCAAGCCCGATGGTTCGCTCCACGAGGTTCCCAGCGTCGACCTCGCCGTCACGGCGCTCGATGCGATCCGCAAGCGCAATGACCTCGACCCTAAGCTCGTGGAGGACATCGTCCTCGGCTGCGTCGATCCCGTCGGGGAGGCCGGCGGCGATATCGCACGCGCAGCGGCTTTGAAGGCGGGCTTCGGCAAGGAGGTGCCGGGCGTTCAGATCAACCGCTTTTGCGCTTCGGGACTTGATGCCGTGAATTTTGCCGCCGCGCAGGTGATGTCCGGCATGAAGGACGTCACCCTCGGCGGCGGCGTCGAATCCATGAGCCGCGTGGGCATGGGCGCATCCGGTGGCGCATGGCCGGTCGATCCGGGTATTGCGATCCCCAATTACTTCCTGCCTCAGGGCATCTCGGCGGATCTGATCGCCACCAAATACGGCTTCACCCGCGACGATGTCGATGCCTATGCGGTCGAGTCGCAGAAGCGCGCCGCGAGGGCGTGGGATGAGGGCCGCTTCGCCAGGTCCGTGGTCCCGATCAAGGACGTGAACGGCCTCACCATCCTGGCCAAGGACGAACACATGCGCCCGGGCACCGACATGCAGTCGCTGGGTCAGCTCAAGGCTGCCTTCGTGCAGATGGGCGAGATGGGCGGCTTCGACTCGGTGGCGATCGCGGCGCACCCGGACGTGGAGTTCATCGACCACGTGCACCACGCGGGCAATTCGTCTGGCATCGTGGATGGGGCCGCCGCCGTCCTCGTCGGGTCGAAGGAGGGCGGCGCGAGGATCGGGGTCAAGCCGCGAGCCCGCATCAAAGGGTTCGCGTCTATCGGGTCCGACCTTGCTCTCATGCTCACCGGGCCCATCGACGTGTCCGAGCTTGCGCTCAGGAAGGCGGGCATGACGAAGGACGACATCGATCTCTTCGAGATCAACGAGGCGTTTTCGGCGGTGGTGCTGCGCTACATCCAGGCGCTCGATCTCGACCCGGCAAAGGTCAACGTGAACGGCGGCGCGATCGCCATGGGCCATCCGCTCGGGGCGACCGGCGCGATGATCCTCGGCACGGTGCTCGACGAATTGGAGCGCACCGACAAGCAGACGGCTCTGATCACGCTGTGCGTTGCGGCCGGAATGGGCACGGCGGCGATTATCGAGCGAGTCTGACGGACAGCGGAGACGGGAGAGAAACCATGACGAACTTCACCAATTTCCGCTTCGAGGTCGATGCCGACGGCATTGCGCTCGCCACCTGGGACATGACGGACCGGTCCATGAACGTCATCACCACCCAGGTGATAGACGAACTGTCCCGGATCGTCGAAACGGTCGCATCCGACGAGACCATCAAAGGGTGCGTCATCACGTCGGCGAAGGAGTCCTTCTCGGGCGGCGCAGACCTCAACAGGCTCCAAGCCTCGAACGCGGAGTATATGCGCGTCGCGAAGGAGGAAGGCGAGGAGGCCGCCAATTCCTTCCTGTTCGAGGAATCGCGCAAACTCTCGCTCCTCTATCGCCGCCTGGAGACCTGCGGCAAACCGTTCGCGGCAGCGATCCATGGCGTATGCCTCGGCGGAGCTTTCGAACTGGCGCTTGCCTGCCATTTCCGCGTTCTCTCCGATGCGGATGCGACCCGTGTCGGCCTGCCGGAGGTGAAGGTCGGCCTCTTCCCCGGGGCGGGCGGAACGCAGCGCGTTGCACGCCTGATGCAGACCGGCGATGCCCTGCAGATGCTCTTCAAGGGTGAGCAGATCCGCGCGCTGATGGCGCGCAATATGGGTCTCGTCCACGCGGTCGCCCCGCGGGACCAGATCGTGCAGGCCGCGAAGGACTGGATCCGGAACGGCGGTTCGGCCGTGGCCCCCTGGGACCAGAAGGGCTACAAGCTTCCCTCGAACAAGGTCTATTCCGCGGCCGGCATGCAGATCTGGCCACCGGCCAATGCAATCTACCGTCGCGAGACACAGGACAATTACCCGGCCATACGGGCGATCCTGGAGGCGGTCTACCAGGGCCTTCAGCTGCCGATGGATCTGGCGCTCAGGGTCGAGTCGCGCTGGTTCGCCAAGATCCTGCGCTCGAAGGAGGCGGCGGCGATGATCCGCACGCTCTTCATCTCCATGCAAGATCTCAACAAGGGCGCGCGCCGGCCGAAGGACGTGCCCCCGTCGTCCATCAGGAAGGTCGGTGTCGTCGGCGCGGGCTTCATGGGCGCGAGCGTGGCCTACGTGACCGCAAATGCCGGTCTCGACGTCGTGCTGATCGATCGCGACGTCGAGGCTGCGGAGAAGGGCAAGGCTCATTCTCACAAGCTCATGTCCGATCAGATCATGAAGGGCCGCGCCAAGACGGCGGACCGCGATGCGCTGCTCGCGCGCATCAAGGCGACCGCGGATTACAACGATCTTTCCGAATGCGACCTCGTGATCGAGGCGGTCTTCGAGGACCCCGCCGTCAAGGCAGAGGTGATTCAGAAGGTCGAAGCCGCTATCCGTCCGGATTGCATCTTTGCCTCCAATACCTCGACCCTGCCGATCACAAGCCTCGCCAAGACCTCGAAGAACGCGGCTCAGTTCATCGGCATCCATTTCTTCTCCCCGGTCGAGAAGATGATGCTGGTGGAGATCATCCGGGGCAAGGAGACGGACGACAAGGCGCTCGCCGCCGCGCTCGACTATGTGCGCCTGATCAGGAAGACGCCGATCGTCGTCAACGACTCTCGTGGGTTCTTCGCCAACCGTTGCGTGCTGGCCTATATCCTCGAAGGGCACCTCATGTTCATGGAGGGACTGCCCGCGTCCATGATCGAGCAGGCCGGCAAGCAGGCCGGCATGCCGGTGGGGCCGCTCTTGCTCAACGACGAGGTCGGCGTGGATCTCGGCCTCAAGATCCTGAAAGCCACGAAAGCGCAGCTTGGAGAAGCGGCGGTCATTCCACAGCAGGAGGAGTTGCTCTCCCGTCTCGTCGAGAAGGAGGGACGCCTCGGCCGTAAGAACCGGAAAGGCTTCTACGATTACCCGGAAGCGGGCCAGAAGCGTCTCTGGCCCGGCCTCAAGGACCTGCAGTCGAAACAGGTGGAGGCCGAACTCGTCGATATGCAGGAGCTGAAGCAGCGTCTGCTGGTCACGCAGGCTCTCGAGGCCGCGCGGACCTTCGAGGAAGGCGTGATCACCGATCCGCGCGAGGCAGATGTCGGGTCCGTCCTGGGCTTCGGGTTCGCACCTTATACGGGCGGTGCCTTGTCCTATATCGACTTCATGGGCGCAAAGGCCTTTGTGGAACTGTGCAGGACACTGCAAGCGAAGCATGGCGATCGATTCGCCCCGCCGCGCGTCCTTCTCGACATGGCCGATTCCGGGGACACCTTCTACGGCAGGGCTGCGGCGAGAAAGGCGGCCTGAGGCCATCGCTCGTCGTCATCCCGGCTTCGTGCGGGCGATGATCAGGGAGGCGCAGAACTCGTCCGATGGTGATGACAGGTTGAGATCCCAGGGTCGAGTCCGGCGCTGCCCGGACGGAAGGGAGGGGGAGGAGACAATCTTGACCCTCCCTCGGCGGCGTTCCATGACACGAGGACAGACACGACGGAGCCAGTGCCATGAAGTCGCATTTTGCCATGATGGCGGCCTATAACGCGTGGTGCAATGAACGCATCTACGAGGCTGTGGCGCAATTGCCGGAAGCCGATTACCACGCGGACCGGGGCGCGTTCTTCAGGTCAGTGAGCGGTACATTGAACCATCTTCTCGCCACCGACCGTATCTGGCTCAAGCGCTTTACGGGTGAGGGCGATGCGCCGGAGCGGCTCGATGCGGTCCTGTTCGAAAGGTTTTCCGACCTTCGGGCGGCGCGCCGTTATGAAGACAAGCGGATCATCGGCTATGTCGAGAGCCTATCGGAGGCGGAGCTCGCCGGACGGATCCGCTATCGCGGCATTACGAACCCTACCGAGACCGAGCAGCCGCTCGGTCCTGCCCTTGCGCATGTCTTCAACCATCAGACGCACCATCGGGGCCAGGTCCATTGCCTCCTGACAGGTTTCGGGATCGAGGCGCCTGTCCTCGATCTCCTCGCCTTTCAGAGGATCAGCGGATTGGGAATGGCATGAATCTCTGGCTGCGCCTGATTTCCCTCATCGTTGTTTCGTTCTTCAGGCCGAAAATCGATCCGTCGCGGGATGTCTCGCGTCTGAAATTCCGGGTGTGGCTGCTCGATCCTCAATGCCATCGCCTTGGTCCGCGCCGGGCTCTACGACAGGGCCCTCAAAGGCTACGTTCCCATGGCGAAGGTGCTGAACGGAGCCGGCATCGTGACGGAGCCGCCTCAGGCGGGCCCCGAGGTGAAGGCCTTCCTTCAAGCAGAAGAGACGTTGAAGAGAGCGGCGTGATGGTTCAAGGTTGGTCCAGTCCCTTCAGCCTGAACTGCGAAGCGTGAGACTCATGCCCCGTGTCATCGATTACTACTTCTCGCTTGTGAGCCCCTGGGCCTATATCGGCCATGTGCCCTTCATGGAAATCGTGCAGCGGCACGGGGTGGAGGTGAACTACAAGCCCGTTTTCCTGGGCCGCGTCTTTTCCGAGACAGGCGGATTGCCGCTGGGGCAGCGTCATCCGGTCCGGCAGCGCTATCGCCTCGTGGAACTGCAGCGCTGGCGCGAGAAACGCGGCCTGTCCTTCAATATCAGTCCGAAGCACTGGCCCTTCGATGTGAACCTGGCCGACCGCTACGTGATTGCGGTCTCGACGACGGGCAAGAGCCCTGATGCGTTCCTGCGCCGCGCCTTCTCGGCGATCTGGGAAGAGGAGCGCAACCTTGCGGATCCCCTCGTGCTCTCGGAAATCGCCGAGCAAGCGGGGCTGGATTCGTCCGCAGTGATGGATATCGCCACCGGCAGCACGACCGAGGCGATCTATGCGCTCAATCTGGAGAACGCCGTGGCGAACGATGTCTTCGGGTCGCCGGCCTATGTCCTCGATGGCGAGGTGTTCTGGGGGCAGGACCGGCTTGAGCTGCTCGACGATGCCCTGGCCAGCGGGCGTGCGCCCTACAAGCCGACTGCCTGAGGCCGTCATGCAACAGAGGACCATCGGGCTCATCGGCGGGATGAGTTGGGAAAGCTCGGCCGAGTATTACCGCATCATCAACGAGGAGGTGCACCGGCGCCTGGGGGGAGCGCATTCCGCGCGCAGTCTCATGCTGTCCGTCGATTTCGACGAGATCAAGCACCTCCAGCACGCAGGCGACTGGGACAGGCTTGCCGACGCCATGAAGGATGCGGCCCTTCGCCTGGAGCGGGGTGGCGCGGACTTCATCGTGCTGTGCACCAACACGATGCACCGTCTCGCGGATGCGATCGCGTCGTCCGTGAGCATTCCGCTTCTGCATATCGCCGACCCGACCGCGCAGAAGATCAGGACAGCGGGCCTTCGGCGGGTCGGTCTGCTCGGCACGGCCTTCACCATGGAGCAGGATTTCTATAAGGGCCGCCTGCAATCCCTCCACGATCTGGATGTGATCGTGCCCGATGCCGCCGACCGCCAGGTGGTGCACGACGTGATCTACAAGGAGCTCGTGCTCGGCAGGATCGATCCTCGGTCGCGAGAAGCCTATCGTGGCATCATCGCGCGCCTGATCGAGAACGGCGCAGACGGCATCATTCTCGGCTGCACCGAGATCATGCTGCTGGTTTCTGGCGAAGACAGCGCGGTGCCGCTCTTCGATACGACGACGATCCACGCGGTCGCAGCCGTCGATCGCGCGCTCGGCGCGTGATCGCTCATCGATTCCTTACTCCGCCGCCACGCGGGTGGCGCGCCATTGGGTGAGCAATGCGCGCAGGGCCGCGGGCTTCAGCGGCTTGTTGAGCACATGTACGTGCATGGCGGCGGCTGCGTCGCGCACGGCCGGCGTCCGGTCCGCGGTCACGAGAACGGCAGGCGTGTCGACCTGCGTCTTCCAGCGCAAAGCCTTGATGAGCTCCAAGCCGTCCGTGTCGTCGAGGTGGTAGTCTGCGATGATGACTTCGGGCAGAGCCTTGTTGCTTCGAAGGACCTTATAGGCCGTTTCGAGGTCGGATGCCGTCCACACGTCGCAGCCCCAGCCCGACAGCAGCAGCCGCATGCCTTCCAGGATGGCAGGCTCGTTATCGATCACGAGCACGTGCAGACCCGAAAGAACGGTCGCCGGAGCCTTCGGCGGTTCAGGAGCCGCGACGGTTTCGGGAAGCGCCGCGACGATCGGAACCTCGACGCGGAACACCGATCCGCGTCCCACCTCCGATTTGAGGATGATGGGATGCTTGAGCACCCGCCCGATGCGCTCCACGATGGAAAGACCGAGCCCTAGGCCTCTCGCCGCCTTCGCTCCCTGATCGAGACGCTGAAATTCGCGGAAGACGATCCGCTGTTTCGAGGGTGGAATGCCGAGGCCCGTATCCCAGACCTCGAGAACCAGGTGGGTGCCCTGCCGCCTTGCGCCGACGAGAACGCGGCCCGTCGGCGTGTATTTGATGGCGTTGGACACGAGGTTCTGCAGCAGACGGCGCAGCAGACGCCGGTCGGAGCGGACGGTGAGCGAGGGAGCCACGAATGTGAGATTCAGGCCTTTTTCTTTCGCGATGGGATCGAACTCGCGCTGCAGCTGACGGAAAAGTTCATCCATGCGGAAGCTCGACCATTGCGGCTTCATGGCGCCTGTGTCGAGGCGGGAGATGTCGAGGATGGCCGTGAGGATCTCCTCAACGGCGTCCAGGGATGCGTCGATGTTCTCGGCGAGGGTCGCATCGCCGGCATCGCGATCACGCTCCACGAGCGAGGTCGCGTAAAGGCGGGCCGCATTGAGCGGCTGCAGAATGTCGTGCGAGGCCGCTGCCAGGAAGCGCGTCTTGGAAATATTCGCTTCGTCGGCTTCCGCTTTCGCGCTGCGCAAGGCTTCATTGAGACGCGTCAGCTCTTCGGTACGCTCCCGCACGCGCTGTTCGAGCGTCTCGTTGGCACGGCGGCTTTCCTCCTCTGCCAGAACCGCTTCGGTGACATCCGTGTAGGTCGTGACGTGACCCCCGTCCGGCAGGAGGTTCGAGCGGATCTCGATGACCTTTCCGGAAGGGAATAGCTTGAGACGCACGGGTTCCACATCGTGCTGAAACGAGTGCAGACGCGCGGCCACCTGTTCGTCGATCTTGCCGGGCCCATAGGAACCGCGCGCGGCGTTGTAGCGGACGATGCGCTCCATGCCGATTCCGACCTGAACGAAGTTGGGCGGCATGTCGTAAAGGTCGATGAAGGCCTGGTTCCAGGCAAGCAGACGCAGATCGCGGTCGATCACCGTGATCCCCTGTCTGGCATAGTTGAGAGCATGCTGAAGAAGATCGCGGCTGTGCTGGATGGCCGCGGAGGCATCGTCGAGCAGCTTGAGAGCGGCCTCGGTCGAGACGGTGCGCCGGCGCAGAAGAAGCGACAGCGCGAGGCGCGAGGACGCCGTGCCGATCGCGGAGGCCAGCAGGTGTTCCGCGTAGCGCAGGAGATGGATATCGGCTTCCGCCCGCGGCTCGAGGGTCTGGCCCCGGCTGTGGCTGAAGCCTTCGAAGGAGCGCGTGGTGCGCTCCTCGCCGAGATAGCGCGAGACCATTGCGCGCAGCTCGTCGACGGTCACGCTGGCGCGAAACAGACGGAAGCTCGGGGTCGCGGACGTATGCGGTTCGCCGACGAAGACGTTCGCCTGAATCTGCTCCATCGCCGTCACGGGGCGCCACAACGAGAAGCCGATGTAGCAGAGGATGTTAAGGGTCAGGCTCCAGACGACGCCATGGGTGAGCTGGGGCAGATCCACGCCGAAAAGGGCGGTCGGTTTCAGGACCTCGATGCCGAACGGCCCGGAGACCACCATGTCGGACCAGAACACGCCGTCCCAGACGAGGCTCGGCAGGAGCAGCGTATAGAGCCACATGAGAAAGCCCACGATAAGGCCCACGCTCGCGCCGAGCGCCGTACCGCGCGACCAGATCAGGCCACCGAGAAAGGCAGGGGCCACCTGTGCGAGGGCGGCGAAGGAAAGAAGGCCAATGGCCGCGAGCGCGGCCTCGCCGGATGCGCGGTAATAGGCATAGCCCAGAAGGATCACGAGCACGATCGAGATCCGCCGTACGGCAATGACGAAGCCGCCTGGGTCGATCCCGGCGAAAGCGCGCCGCCGCAGAACGACGGGCATGACGAGATGGTTGGAGATCATCACGGCCACGGCCACGGAATCCACGATCACCATCGCGGTCGCGGCAGAGAACCCGCCGAGAAATGTCAGAACGGCAATCGTGCCGGCCTGATCGGCGAGCGGCAGCGCCAGCACGGTCATGTCCCGGTCAATCGCGTCGGTCGGGAACATCGCGAGGCCTGCGAGCGCGATCGGAATCACGAAGAGATTGATGAGAACGAGGTAGAGCGGGAACATCCAGGCGGCCCGCTTCAGGTCCCGGATGGAATGATTCTCCACGACGGTCACATGGAACTGGCGCGGCAGCAGCAGTGCGGCGCAGCTCGAGAGAAGAATGAGAGTGACGTAGCTGCCGAAGCCCGAGGTTCTCTCCATCAGGCTGTCCGTCGTGCCGAGGGCGGTCAGGCGCTCCTTGATCCCGTCATAGCCGTCGAACATGACGAAGGTCACGTAGCTGCCGACGATCAGAAACGCGACGAGCTTCACGATGGACTCGACCGAGATCGCCATGATGAGGCCGTCCTGATGCTCCGTGGCGTCCGGGTGGCGCGTGCCGAAGGCGACGGCGAAACCCGCGAGCACGAGGGCAACGACGAGCGCAAGATCTCCGATGAAGGGCAGATTCGGCGGCGGCATGCCGTCGGCTTTCGTGATGAACACGTCGAGGGAGGCCGAGACCGCTTTCAACTGCAGCGCGATATAGGGGATGGAGCCGACAAGCGCGATCAGGCTGACGATGGCGGCGACGCGTTCGCTCTTCCCATAGCGGGCCGCGACGAAGTCGGCGATGGAGGAGATATTCTGCATCTTCGCCACCCGGATGACCCGGGCGACGAGGGCGTGCCCCACGGTAATGACAAGGATGGGGCCGATATAGATCGCCAGGAAGTCAAGCCCGGAGCGGCTGGCGAGCCCAACGGACCCGAAGAAGGTCCATGAGGTGCAGTAGACGGCAAGAGCCAGCGCAGAGATGGTGGAGCGCCATGGCCCCTGGACAAAGCGCCTGCCTCCATTGTCGCCCCAATAGGCGACGGTGAACAGAAAGCAGAGATAGACCAGTGCCGATAAGACTACCGCCCAGGTGGCGACCATATGCTTTGAACCCCTACGAGGAAGCTGCCATCAGCTTTACCTCCGTAAAGGGCTCAGCGCCACTAGCAGGAGGATGCAGGAGGGTTTCGATTTCACTCTCATGGTGTGAATTGATATTCCGCACGGCGTATTATCAGATTACTAGAATGAGCTCATATGAGGATTATCGCATTTCAGGAGATCCCCATGATCGACGCACGTACCGCCCCCTACGCCGCGCTTATTCTGCGCGTCACCCTCGGCGCCCTGTTCTTGGCCCATGCCGGCCTCAAGATCGTCGTCTTCACACCCGCCGGAACGGCCCAATTCTTCCAAAGCCTGGGTCTGCCTGGAGGCCTCGCCTATGCGGTGATCCTGGCCGAGGTCCTCGGCGGCCTGGCCCTGATCGCCGGCTTTTACACCCGTTGGGCAGCTCTCGCCCTTATCCCGATCCTGGTGGGAGCCATCGTTACCGTCCATGGCCCGGCCGGGTTCTTCTTCTCCAATCCGAATGGCGGTTGGGAATTCCTGGCGTTCTGGATCCTGGCTCTTGTCGCACAAGCGTTGCTGGGGGAGGGCGCGTATGCCCTCAAATCCGGATCGGTACGGGCAGCTCCGGCGTTATCCACTCGTTCGGCCTGAGGCATACCGTCATGATCAAACCCATGTCGAATGAGGTTGCCGGAGCTCCGGCAACCCGCCCCATTCACCCGGGCGTCCGGATCGGCCATGTCCACCTGAAGGTGGCGGATCTCGATCGCTCTCTCGCCTTCTATTGCGGCGTGCTCGGTTTCGAACTGATGCAGCGCTACGGCACCCAGGCCGCCTTCGTTTCGGCGGGCGGCTATCACCACCATATCGGCCTGAACACCTGGGAAAGCCAGGGAGGCTCGCCGCCCCCTCCGGGCACGACCGGCCTCTATCATCTCGCGATCCTCTATCCCACGCGGGCGGCCTTGGCGGATGCTCTCTACCGTCTGGCCGAAGCGGGCATTCCCCTCCAGGGTGCAAGCGACCATGGGGTGAGCGAGGCGCTTTACCTGAGCGACCCGGATGGCAACGGCATCGAGCTCTATGTGGATCGCCCCGAGGACCAGTGGCCGCGCAATGCGGAAGGGGAGCTCCAAATGGTCACCCACCGCCTGGACCTGCAGGATCTCCTGGCCGCCCGGGAGACTTGACGGCCCTGGCATGGCCGGACACCTTCTTACCTTGGCAGGCAAGCCAAAGGAGGGTCCGGCCATGTGGAATGAATTCAAGCAATTCGCCTTGCGCGGCAATGTGGTCGACCTGGCGATCGGTATCATCATCGGTGCCGCCTTCGGCAGGATCGTCGACTCCCTCGTCGGCGACATCTTCATGCCGATCATCGGGGCCGTCACCGGCGGGCTCGATTTCTCGAACTATTTCACGCCTCTGTCCGGCAATGTTACCGCAACGGCATTGAACGAAGCCAAGAACCAGGGCGCCGTGCTCGCCTGGGGCAACTTCGTCACGGTCGCCATCAACTTCATCATCATCGCATGGATCCTGTTCCTGCTCGTCAAGGGAATGAACCGCCTGCGGCGTGCGGAGGATGCCAAGACCGGCACGGCGGACAAGCCGCCGGAGGTTCCGGCCGACGTGAAACTGCTCACGGAAATCCGCGATTTGATGAAAACCGGCCGCTCCCTCTGACTCATCACCGCCAGCAATGGGATTCTTCGCTTCTTGTCATGAGTGCCGATCGAGGGCTTGCCTTCCACGGGCGGTCAGGTCATCCCTGTTAAACTGTTTGGCAAGGAATGGCCCCAGATGAACGCATCCGTCCCGGTTCCCTCGACCTTCAATCTACGGCCGGAGGCGCTGCAGGCTCCCACCAGCGGCATCGTGGACGTGTTTTCATACGGACGCGGGCGTCCCGGCATCATCCCGCTCTGGGTCGGCGAAGGCGATCTTGCGACACCAGCCTTCATCTGCGATGCGGCGTCCCGTTCCCTCGGGGACGGCGAGACCTTTTATACGTATCAAAGGGGCATTCCCGAGCTGCGTGAGGCTATTGCGCATTATCATGAAAGGGTCTACCGCAAGGCCTTCGATCCAGAGCGCTTCTTCGTGACATCAGGCGGTATGCCCGCCATGCAGATTGCCTTCCGCATGGTGTGCGGTACGGGCGACGAGGTGCTGATCCCGACGCCTGCATGGCCGAATTTCGCGGGCGCCATCACGATTGCCGGCGCACGTCCTGTCCCGGTTCCCATGACGATCGACGCACAGGGTTGGCATCTCGATTTCGAGCGGCTGGAGCGGTCCGTGACGCCGCGCACCCGCGTCGTCGTCCTGAACTCCCCGTCCAATCCGACCGGGTGGACGGCAAGCCATGACGATCTGCGCGCTGTCCTCGACATGGCGCGCCGTCACGGGTTGTGGATCGTGGCGGACGAGATCTATGGCCGCTTCATCCATGATTCTGCTCTCAGCATGGATGGGCGTGCGCCTTCCTTCCGCGACGTGATGGAGCCCGAGGATCGCATTCTTTTCGTGCAGACCTTCTCGAAGAACTGGGCGATGACCGGATGGCGCCTCGGTTGGCTCGAAGCGCCGCCCGCGCTGGGGCAGGTGATCGAGAACCTGGTCCAGTATCAGACCTCCGGCACGCCCACGTTCATCCAGCGCGCGGGCGTTGCCGCCATCGAGCAGGGCGAGGACTTTCTGGCCGATCAGGTGGAACGAGCCCGGCAAGGTCGCGTCATTGTCAGTCGGCTCGCGGAAACAGGTCTCGTCGAGCTGCCGCCGCCCAACGGCGCGTTCTATGCCTTCCTGAAGATCAAGGGGGCGACGAATTCCAAGGACATCGCCTTCCGCCTCATCGACGAGGCGAATGTGGGTCTTGCCCCAGGAAATGCCTTCGGCGACGCGGGGGAGGGATATCTGCGCCTCTGCTATCTTCGCAAGGCCGAGGATCTCGAGGAGGCTGTCAGGCGTATCGGCGCGGCCCTGCCGAAGCTCGTTGCCTGACGGCGAGAACCCGCGGCTACCGGTTCTTGCATGCCCCGCCCGCGAATCTGGCGGTTGACCTGAGCGGCGGAGGGCTTCATTGAGCGAGCAGGCCCTTCAAGGCTTCCGCTCATTCTCGATATGCCCCTCATTCTCGCTCACATTGCTCAGATCCTGATCGCCGGGCTCGGCGGGCTTGTCTTTTATTGGATCGGCGTTCCGGCCGCATGGCTGTCCGGCGCCGCCATCGGGGCGATTTTGTGGGGCCTGACGAAGCATTCCGTGCCCATGCCGAAGGCTCTCGCCGATACGGCGATGCTGATCTCCGGGGCGGCGATGGGAGCAGCCGTGACCCCGGCCGCCATCACCGCCATGGGGCGCTATCCCGGAAGTCTCGTGCTTCTGGTCCTCGGCGTTGCGGCCATCTCGTGGATGTCCACCCTCTGGCTCACTCGCATTTCGGGCTGGCGCACGGCCGATGCGGTCCTGGCCTCCGTACCCGGAGCCCTCTCGACGGTGCTCGCCGTCGCGGCGGATCGCAAGGCGGACGTGCCCTCCGTCGCCATCGTGCAGAACCTGCGTCTCTTCGTGCTGATCGCGCTTTTGCCGAGCATCGTCGTGGTGACCGGAGGAGGGGGCAACACGAATGTGCTGATCGGCCAGGGAATGCCAATTGAAAGTCCCGGCGGCTTGGCCATCATCCTGTTCGGCGGGCTTGGCCTCGGCCTCGTCTTCAAGAAGCTGAAGGTTGCCGCGCCGATCCTGCTGGGTTCGATGGTCGTGAGCTCCGCGAGCCACGGGACCGAACTCGTCACGGGCGTCATTCCGCCGGTGATCGCGACCTGCGGCCTCGTACTGATCGGCCTCTTCATCGCCGAGCGTTTCCGCAACATTCAGCGCTCCATGCTGAAGCGCGCATTGGTCGCCGCCTTAGGGTCGTTTTCCGTCGGCATGGGCATTGCGGTGGTCTTTTCGGCCCTCGCGGCTTGGGCAGCGGATGTCAGCTTCGCCAACAGCCTTGTCGCCTTCGCGCCCGGCGGCCTCGAGGCCATGACCGTGCTTGCGCTCGTGCTCGGCCTCGATCCGCTCTATGTGGGGATCCACCATCTCGTGCGGTTTCTCAGCATCGGCCTGGTTCTGCCATTCCTGGTCGGCTGGCTGCAGCGCAGAAATGCCTGACGGCGAACCGGCTTAAGGCCTCTCGTTGCGCAGCCGCTCCACGGCTTCCATTCGCGGTTTCGCGGTCTTCCACAGGCGCTTCGTCACGGCGGCCACGAGCGCCTCGGTTATGAGCAGCAGACCCGCCGACGAGTCCCAGTTCGATGGAGCCACGATATGGGCCGGCAGCACATGGCGGGCCACGCGGGCGATCGGCGACAACCAGGGATCCGTGAGCAGGATGACGGTCGCGCCCTGCTTCGCGGCCGTTTCGCAGAGAGCGGTGACATCCTCCTGGTAGCGGCGAATGTCGAAAGCCACGATCACGTCCTTCTTGCCGATCTCGATCATCCGGTCGCGCCAGAGCGCCGGCTGACCTTCGATGAAATCCACATGGCTGCGCACGATGCGGAAGTGGCTCGCCGCGTAACGCGCCAACGCACCCGTGAAGCGACCGCCGGTGAAGTGGGTCGGGCGCCGCTCGTCGCTCAGGAGTTCCACCACCGCGTCGAATTCGGCGGGAGCGATGCTCTCCACCGTGGACCGAAGATTGCCGATGGCGGACTCGGCGAAGGAAGCGAGTGCCGGAGCGCCCTGGGCCTTGTCCGACGGGCTGGCTTTGGCGAGCGGTGAGAGGAGTTGAGCCTCCAGTTCCTCTCGCAGGTGCTTCTGGAATTCCGGAAAGCCCCCAAAGCCGAGCCGGTTCACGAAACGCAGAACCGACGGTGCCGAAATTCCGGCCCGGCCGGCGAACTCCGCTACGGTATCCAGGCCGGCGAACGGGTAATGACTCAGCAGCGTGTGGGCCGCGCGCTTCTCGCTGGGCGTAAAGGAGTCCATTTCGAGGCGAATGCGTTCGGCAAGGCTCGGTGGATTCAGAGAAGGGACGCTGCTGTCGCTTTTCATGATGGAATGTTACGAATCCCTCCTTGACGGCCTGCCGAAGCTGTACCAAAAATTTCAGACAAGAGAAACCTGAAAGAAACGTACCAAACGTTCAAAGAGGGGTATCAGTCTGCCCTGGCAGGCTAAACGGAGGCCGCATGATCCATGCGAGTCGGACAGACACCGGCAGGACGGCGGCCGCCCCGGTCGCGAAGCCGGTTGTCCTCGTGGAGAACCCCCAGGGGCGTTCGCCCATCCTGCTGATCTGCGAGCATGCGTCGAAGCACCTTCCCGAGCGCTATGGGACGCTCGGTCTGAGTGCGGACCAGCTCGAGAGCCATATCGCCTGGGATCCAGGAGCTGTCGGGGTCGCGAAGGAGCTGTCCCGGTTGCTCGATGCGCCGCTCATCCATGCGGGCGTCTCGCGCCTGGTTCTCGACCTCAATCGTGATCCTTCAGCGCCCGATTCCATCTGGACGCTCAGCGAGCGCACGACCATTCCCGGCAACCAGAACCTCGATGCTGACGAACGGGCCTACCGGGTCCGCGAGGTCTACGATGTGTTTCACGGGATGGTGAGCCGCTTCGTCGAAGCCCGCGTGTCCGCGGGACAGATAAGCGGCATCGTCACCGTTCATTCGTTCACGCCGGTTTACCAGGGCGTGCCGCGTCCGTGGCATATCGGCCTCATCTTCAACCGCGACGAGCGCTTTGCGCGTAGCGTCGAGGCCGGATTGCACCGGGATCCGGCCCTCGTCCTGGGCATGAACGAACCCTATTCGCCGGCGGACCGGGTGTTTCACACCCTCGAGCGCCATGCCGAGAGGCGCGGACTCGCACCGCTGATGATCGAAATCCGCAATGATCTGATCCGCACGGAAGACGGACAGGCGTCGTGGGCTCACCGTCTTGCGCCGCTCTTGAGGGAGGGGGCGCGGACGCTGTAACGGACCGCCATGGCGCATGATGCGCCATGGTTCGAGAGGCAGACTATTCGTGGAGGAAGAGTCTATGTCAGTCGGACAGGGAAGTTCGGGGGTTCACGCCCCGCCGGTCGGAGCGCAGAGTTCCGCCGGCATCACCTATACAACCGTGGATGACAGTTACTTCGAAGCGCGGCGTCTCAAGCGTCATGCGCGCGTCTGGTCGCTCTGGGCGCTCGGCGTGGGGGCCGTGATCTCGGGCCATTACTCAGGCTGGAATCTGGGCCTCGCCAACGGCTTCGGCTCCATGTTCTTCGCCACCATCATCATCGCCATCATGTATCTGGGCCTGACCTTCTCCATCGCGGAGATGTCGCCGGCTTTGCCGCATACGGGCGGCGCCTATTCCTTCGCGCGCACCTCCATGGGACCATGGGCGGGCTACGTCACGGGTATCGCGGAGAACATCGAGTTCGTGCTGACGCCCGCCGTCATCGTGTTCTTCATCAGCTCGTACCTGTCGGCGATCTTCGAGACCGCACCCGCATTCCAGCCCGTCTATTGGATCCTCTGTTATGCCCTCTTCGTCGGCCTGAACATCGTCGGCGTCGAGCTGTCCTTCAGGGTGACCGTCACCGTGACCGTCCTGGCCCTCGCCGTCCTGGCCTTCTTCTACGGATCGGTCCTGCTGTCCGGTCAAATCGACTTCTCGCGCTGGGCCCTGAATATCGGGGCCGACGGCGCCGAGCTGCCGGGCGGCGGAGGCCCGTTCCTCCCCAATGGAATCGTCGGTATCCTGGCCTCGCTGCCGTTCGCCGTCTGGCTCTTCCTCGCCATCGAGCAGCTGCCGCTCGCAGCAGAGGAATCGCACGATCCACAGGCCGACATGCCGAAGGGTATCATCGCCGGCATCCTGACCCTCATCACCTCCGCCTTTCTCGTGCTCTTCCTGAACACGAGCATCGCGCCGGGCGCCGCGGGGCTCGGCAAGTCGGGCGAGCCGCTGCTCGAGGGGTTCCGGACCCTCTTTGGAACGGACATCGCCAAGATCCTCGCGGCCATCGCGGTGATCGGCCTCATCGCCTCGTTCCACACAATCATCTTCGCCTTCGGACGCCAGATCTATTCGCTGTCGCGGGCCGGGTATTTCCCGAGCTTCCTGTCGGTGACCCATGGCGAACGCAAGACGCCGCATATCGCCCTGATCACGGGCGCGGTGACCGGCCTCCTGGTGATGCTGATCATCTGGTTCTCCCTAGGCGCCGATGCGGGCGGCGCCCTGATCGGCGGCACGCTGCTCAACATGGCCGTGGCCGGCGCGATGCTGGCCTATTTCATGCAGGGCATGTCCTATATCGTGCTCAAGAAGAAGTTCCCGCAGCTGCACCGGCCCTATTCGAGCCCGTTCGGTCTTGCGGGCGCCGTGATCTGCATGGTCATCGCCGCCGTCACGCTCGTCTTCCAGTTCTCCGATGCGGCCTTCCGCACGGCCGTCATGGGCGTTGCGGCCTATTATGCGGTCATGATGGCCTACTTCCTGGTTCATGGACGCCACAAGCTCATCCTCTCGCCGGAGGAGGAGTTCGCCGTCTCCAGGGGCGAGACCGAATACAAGTCCTATTGATCGCAGTCCGGGAGCGCGCATGATGTGCGCTCCCTCCATCCGTCTCGTTGGGGTTTCGAGCATGACCGCTCCCACAATCAAGAACGCCGCCGATGCCATGGACTATGTGCGCAGCCGCGACCTGCCTTTCGTCAAGATCGGGCTGAGCGATATCGACGGTATCATGCGGGGCAAGTACATGGCCCGCGACAAGTTCGAATCCGCGCTCGAGAAAGGGTTCGGATTCTGCGACGTGGTGCTCGGCTGGGACTCCAACGACCAGCTTTACGACAACACGACGTTGACGGGCTGGCACACGGCCTATCCGGACGCGACGGCACGGGTGCTCCCCGAGACCATGCGCCTCATCCCCTTCGAGAACGATCTTCCGTTCTTCCTGGCCGAGTTCGACGGATATGCCGAGCCCGCGTGCCCTCGGGGCGTTCTGCGGCGGGTCCTGAAGAGGGCGGAGGATATGGGCTTTTGCGTATCCGCCGCCGCCGAATTCGAGTTCTTCCTCTTCGAGGAGACGCCCCATTCCGTGCGCGAGAAGGATTACCGCAATCTGAAGAACATCACGCCGGGCTTCTTCGGCTATTCGGTGCTGCGCTCAGGGGCGCATGCGGATTTCTATCACGAGCTCCTCGACCTTGCGAACAAGATGGATTTCGAGATCGAGGGGCTGCACACGGAAACCGGACCGGGCGTGCTGGAGGCGGCGATCCGGGTGGACGATGCGCTACGTGCGGCCGACAAGGCGGCTCTGTTCAAGACCTATACGAAGATCCTCGCGCAGCGCCGCGGCTGGATGGCGACCTTCATGGCCAAGTGGTCCCGCGACTGGCCCGGTCAATCGGGCCATCTGCATTCATCCTTGCGCGACCTCGGTACGGGCAAGGGGGCCTTTTACGACCCCGGCGCCAAATACGGCATGTCCGAGATCATGCGCTGGTACGTGGGCGGCCAGCAGAAGCTCATGCCCGAGATCCTCGCCATGGTGGCCTCGACGGTGAACAGCTATACCCGTCTCATCCCGGGTTTCTGGGCGCCGACGGATTCCGCCTGGGGCGTGGAGAACCGAACCACGGCGCTTCGGGTCATTCCGGGCTCCGAGAAGTCCCAGCGCGTCGAGTACCGGGTCGCCGCCGCCGACATCAACCCCTATATTGCTCTGGCGGCAGCCATCGGCTCCGGGCTCTGGGGCATCGAGAACCGCATCGAGCCCGGCGAGCCGGTCGAAGGGAACGCCTATGCGGTGGAGCACCCGAAGGAACGGGCCTTGCCGCGTTCCCTGGGCGAGGCAGCCCACAGGCTGAGGAACTCGCAGGCTGCGCGCCATCTCTTCGGCGACACCTTCGTCGACCATTATGCCGCGACGCGTGAATGGGAGGAGCGGGAGGCCCGCAAGGCCATTACGGATTGGCAGCTCGCCCGCTACTTCGAAATCATTTAAAAGACTTTCAAGCTTCAACACGGGAGAAGGCTGTGGCCTCACCAGGCCATAGGCTTTCAATGCGAAGACCATGGCTGATACCGATATCGTCTGTATTTCTCCGATCGACGGACGCGAGCTTGTCCGCCGTCCCCTCATGTCCGATGCGGCCATCGACGAGGCGATCACGTCCGCCCGCGCGGCGCAAGCGGCGTGGCGCCACGTGCCCTTGGACGAGCGCGCGGGCAAGGTCTCGGCCTTCCTCGAAGCGCTCATCGCCATGAACCAGGAGGTCGTGCCGGAAATCGCCCAGATGATGGGCCGCCCGGTGCGCTATGGCGGCGAGTTCCGCGGTGTCGAAGAGCGTGCGCGCCATATGATCCGCATTGCGGAAAAGAGTCTCCAGCCCCTTTCCGCCGATGACGAGAAGCCGGGCTTCCGACGCATGATCAAGCGTGAGCCGGTAGGACTCGTGCTGGTCGTCGCACCATGGAATTATCCCTATCTCACCGCCATCAACACCATCGTGCCCGCGCTCATGGCCGGCAATGCGGTGTTGTTGAAGCACGCCTCGCAGACCTTGCTCGCCGGCGAGCGTTTCCAGATGGCGATGGATCGCGCGGGCATGCCGAAAGGCCTGTTCCGGAACCTGTACCTCAGCCACGATCAGACGGGCCGCATCTTGAGCAGCGGTCTCGTGGATCATTGCAACTTCACCGGCTCGGTGGCAGGCGGGCGCGCCATCGAGCGCGCGGCGGCGGGCACCTTCACGTCGCTGGGCCTCGAACTCGGCGGCAAGGACCCGGCCTATGTGCGCGAGGATGCGAATATCGACCATGCGATCGAGAACCTGGTCGACGGCGCGTTCTTCAACTCGGGCCAGTGCTGTTGCGGTATCGAGCGCATTTATGTGCATGAGAAGCACTACGATCGTTTCGTGGAGGGCTCCATCGAGCTGGTCAACAAGTACGTGCTCGGCAACCCGCTGGAGGATGCGACGACGCTCGGCCCAATGGCGCATCGGCGGTTCGCCGATCTCGTGCGCGATCAGAATGCGCAAGCGCTGGCGAAGGGCGCGAGGGCTCATATCGATGCGAAGAACTTTCCCGCGGATACGGGCAGCACAGCCTATCTGGCGCCTCAGGTCCTCACCGATGTCGAACATTCCATGAGCGTCATGCGCGAGGAGAGCTTCGGGCCCACCGTCGGCATCATGAAGGTGAAGAGCGACGAGGAGGCGATCCGCCTCATGAATGACTCGGCCTATGGCCTCTCGGCGGCCATCTGGACCTCCGACGTGGATGCCGCTGAGGCGATTGGCGAGAAGCTCGAAACCGGAACCGTCTTCATGAACCGTTGCGATTATCTCGATCCGGCTCTCGCCTGGACCGGCGTGAAGGATACGGGCCGCGGCGCGAGCCTGTCGCGTTTGGCCTACGAGTTCCTCACCCGTCCGAAATCCTATCATCTCCGTCAGATCTGATCGAAGGCACCATGACCACGTCCTTGCGCTCCAACTGGAACTATCCCACCGCAATCCGCTTCGGCGCGGGCCGCATCGCGGAACTGGCCGAAGCCTGCAAGTCCTTGGGCATGCAGGCTCCGCTCATCGTCACGGACCCGTTCCTCGCCACTCAGGCGATGACGAAGGCAGCGCTGGATCAGCTGACCGGCAACGGCCTGAAGGCCGCGATCTTTTCCGACGTCAAGCCGAACCCGGTCGAGACGAACGTCTATAGAGGTCTCGAGGCCCTGAAAGCCGGCAAGAACGACGGCGTCGTCGCCTTCGGCGGCGGCTCGGCGCTCGATGCGGGCAAGGTCATCGCCTTCATGGCGGGGCAGACCCGTCCCATGTGGGATTTCGAGGACATCGGTGACTGGTGGACCCGGGCGGATCCTTCGGGAATCCTGCCGATCGTCGCCGTGCCGACAACGGCCGGCACGGGTTCGGAAGTGGGGCGCGCGGGCGTGATCACGCAGGAGGCCAGCCACACCAAGAAAGTGATCTTCCACCCGCTCATGATGCCGAAGATCGTCATCTGCGATCCGGAGCTGACCGTGGGCATGCCGCCGCACATCACCGCAGGCACGGGCCTCGATGCGCTCGCCCATTGCATCGAAGCCTATTGCGCGCCGGGCTATCATCCGATGGCCGACGGCATCGCGGTCGAGGGCATTCGCCTCGTGAAGGAATATCTCCCGCGCGCCTATCAGGACGGCAAGGACATCGAAGCCCGCGCGCAGATGATGTCGGCCGCCGCCATGGGGGCCACGGCATTTCAGAAGGGACTCGGCGCGATCCATGCCCTGTCGCATCCGACAGGCGCGCTCTACGATACCCATCACGGTCTGACGAACGCGGTCTTCATGCCCTATGTGCTGGCCTATAACCGCCGGGCCATCGAAGAGAGGATCGAGCGCCTGGCCGCTTACATCGGCCTTCAGCCGTCCTTCCAGGCCTTCCTGGATTGGGTGCTGAAGCTGCGCAAGGATCTCGGAGTGCCGCACACCCTGGAGGGTTTGAAGGTCGACGGTGCCCGCTTCGAGGAAATGTCCGAGATGGCCCCCAGCGACCCTACCGCCGGCGGCAATCCCGTGCCGATCACGAAGGAGAGCGCTCGCAAGCTCTTCGAGGACGCACTTGTCGGACGGATCTGATCGTCGCTCTCGATCACGGCGAAATGAGAAACGGCGCCCCGGATCTTCAGACGCGCCGATTCTCGGTTCTCCCCTGGAACTGGAGGAAGTTCATGGACGACGATTCCGGCAGCGACATCCAAGTCACGCTTGCTCGAGCAGCGGCGCATCTTTCGGCGGCGGGACCGTTCAAGACGTTCTTCGAACAGGGTGACGAGATCACCGTCGAACTCTATGCGCCGGTCGGCACCGACAAGCAGCAGCCGCACGAGCGGGATGAGCTCTACATCATCGCGTCAGGGCACGGCACCTTCAGCCGTGGGGATGAAATCGTGACGTTCGGCCCCGGCGATCTGCTCTATGTGCCGGCTCATGTCCCGCATCGTTTCGAGACTTTTTCGGACGAGTTCAAAACCTGGGTGATCTTTTACGGTCCCAAGCGCATTCGACCCACCCCATAAGGAAGGCACATCGTCACTCCCCGCAGCGCACCTGAGCCTTCGGCTCCCGCGAGGCCTCCCTCCTAAAGGAGCGCATCGTTTATGCGAAAAACCGGGTCCACTTTTTCGCACGATGCGCTAGCGCGGGCCGCCGGGTCCGCACGATGCGCTCGGCCGAGTGCGTAGGGCCTTCAGGCTCTCCGCCCATTTGTGCAACTCGTCGAGCATGGGTTCGACCGAGGCGACAATCTGAGCCGGTGGCGTGAAGGTCTTTTCTTCATCCAGATACTGAGCGTAATGCTGGATGGAGATGTTTTCGGGGATCGGCATCATCCTGAGGCCGACGACGATCAGCCTGGTCATCTGGGCGGCGCGAAGGCCTCCCGATACACCCCCATAGCTCACGAATGCAGCGGGTTTGTAGTGCCACTCGCTGGAGAGATAATCCAAAGCGTTCACCAGCGCGGGCGATGGGCTATGGTTATATTCCGGCGTCACGAACGCGAAGGCGTCGGCCGCCCGCACGCAGTCACTCCAGGCTCTGGTGTGATCATGCTCCTATTTCTGAAGTTTGGGATGATTGGGTTCATCAAGGAGCGGCAAATCGAAATCTGCAAGATCGATGAGTGAGATCTCGAATGTTCCATGCCGGATCGCCTGCTCATGAAACCACCGGGCGACGAACACTCCGCCCCGGCCGGGTCGTGGCTGCTGATGACAATATGGAGATTCATCGATATAACATGTCTTGCGTGTGAGGGTATGAGGCGCATCGTCCGGCCTGCGGCCGCCGGTCCCTCCACCTAAAACGGCTTCGTGATACGCTGCAAGGAGGCACCATTTTGTTACCGGGGAACCTGCGTGTGACCAGGAGTTGCCATACCGTGACGGAAATCCTGGCGCGCACCGGAGACAAGTGGAGTGTCGAGGTCCTGGTCCAACTCGGGCATGGACCCAGGCGCTTCAATGAGCTGCGTCGAGACGTCAACGGGATTTCCCAGCGTATCATGACCCTCACGCTGCGGAATCTGGAGCGGGACGGGATTGTCGCACGAACGGTTTTTCCGACCGTTCCGCCGCGTGTCGAGTATCGGCTGACGGATCTCGGACGCTCTCTGCTGAGCGCCATCGCGCCTCTCGTCGAATGGATTGTCGGAAACCGAAGCGAGATCATCTCCGCGAGACGGCGCTTCGATGGACAGGATCCTGCCCATTGTACGGGATCTTGCCGGTGTTGATTCATCATAGTGCATGGCGCCCTCGACGATTCAAGGCGAGCACGGTGTGACGCTCAATGGCGAAAAGGCGCCACTGCAGAAGCAGCGACGCCTTTACCATCGTATCTGCGGATTGCCTCTTTAAGCAGCCTGAGCCTTCGTCTGCAGCGAGGCCTTGTGCTGGCTGCGAACGGCCTTCAGGCTCTCGGCCCATCTGTGCAGCTCGTCCAGCATCGTGGCGGCGGAGGTCTTGTAGATGTCCGCCGGCTTCAGCTTTCCGTTGTCCAGGTTCTGGAACACCATCGGCATCGGCACGCCTTCCGGAATCGGCATCACCTTGAACGTGGTGAGGATCTGCTTCGTGACCTGCACGGCGCGCATGCCGCCCGAAATGCCGCCATAGCTCACGAAGCCCGCGGGCGTGTAGCCCCATTCGAGTGCGAGATAGTTGAGGGCGTTCAGCAGCGAAGGGGGCGGCCCGTAATTGTATTCGGGCGTCACGAACACGAAGGCGTCGGCCGACGCCACGCTTTCGCTCCAAGCTTTGGTGTGGGCGTGGTGATAGTTCCTCAGGCGCGGGTGCTCAGGTTCGTCGAAGATGGGCAGGTTGAACTCCGCCAGATCCACTAGAACGGGGTCGAACTTGCCATGCTGGGCGGCAAAGTCGTTGAACCATTGTGCGATGCCGGGCCCGATGCGGCCAGGGCGCGTGCTGGCCACGATAGTATGAAGCTTGAGCGTCATCTTGAATCCTGAATTTGCAACAAATGGGAACGAATACTAAGTTCCCTTACGTAACCAGGGCTCATTAGGTAACTTGGCGGGCCTTATGCAAGGAGGCACTTTCATGACACCCAGTCACATCCATGTGCCCACCGACTGCCATACGGTGACGGAGATTCTCTCCCGCGTCGGCGACAAATGGAGCGTCCAGGTCGTGGTGCAGCTCGGTGGCGGCTCTAAGAGATTCAACGAGTTACGCCGCGTCGTCGGAGGAATCTCGCAGCGGATGCTGACCCTGACCCTGCGCGGATTGGAGCGTGACGGGCTCGTGACGCGCACGGTCTACCCCACGATCCCGCCGCGGGTAGAGTACCGTCTGACAGAGCTGGGTTGCAGCCTGCTCAAGACTGTGAAGGCCCTCGGCTCATGGGCGATCGAGAACCGGCAGCAGATCCTGCAGGCGCGTCGACGCTTCGACGAGGCCGCAGGTACTGTCGCGCGATCGGACGCAGCCTGACGCGTGGTTCAGGCGGCCGCTTTGCTGTGGAGGACATTCCACAGCGCAGAGGCGTGAAAATCTGCGATGACGACGTCCGCGCCCACGTCGCGCATGTCCTGTGCGGTCAGGCCGGTGAGCATACCGAAGGAGAAGAGGCTTGCGGCTTTGGCGGCTTTCATGCCCGAGGGTGAATCCTCGAAGGCGATGGCCTCGTCCGCGCGCACGCCCAGGCGTTCCAGGGCCGTCAGATAGGGAAGGGGATCCGGCTTTCCACGCTCCACCTGGTCGATCGTGACCTGGACGGGAAAACGCTTGGTGATTCCAAGGACGTCCAGCATGTGCTCCGCATTGAGGTGGGGGGCATTGGTGACGAGCGCAGTCCCGATCCCGCGCTCATCCGCCCAGTCGAGAAGCTCGACGAGACCGTCCAGGGGCTTCAGATCGAGAGCCAGGCGGCGGAACGCCGCCTCCTTTTCGTCGGCGAAGGCCACATGTTCTTCGACCGAACGGTGGGGCAGGAGAGTGGCGAAGATGGACTCATTGGTGCGGCCGATGATCGTAGAGCGGTAGACATGCTCGTCGATCGTCACGCCTTCGGGGCTGAGAACCTCCGCGAATGCCCGCAGATGGACGGGGTCGCTGTGCACCAGAGTGCCATCCATGTCGAAAATCAGAGCTTTGAGCATTCGTTTATCTCGGGAAAGTCAGTGAGGCACTACGGCATCGGACGTGAAATCGAATCCACATCCGATGCTCTCCTTGCTTGAGCATCTTTTCACGCAAAACCGGTTCCCACCTTTGCGTTCGATGCTCTAGTAAACCGCTTCGGCCGGAATGGCACCCTGTTAGAATTGCAGGTCTGCCATATAGATAGTGTCAGGGTCCCGGTCCTGAAAGAAAGCACGTTTCTCCTATGCATCACGCGCCCTCTCGGAAAGATGGCGGAAAGCCCCGCTGGAAATTGATCGAGCGGCTCAGGTTTCTCTATGAGGGCGATGCTCCGGAAGCGCACCGGTTCCGTTATGGCCTTCTGCTCTTCGACGTCATCACGATCCTCTTCATCGTCATCACGTCCTTCCTGCCACGCTATCCCTTCGAAGAGCGGGTCGATATGGTGATCGGCTTCGGCGTTCTGGCCGATTTTCTGGCCCGGATCGTCATCAGCCGGAACCGGTGGCGCGACCTCGCCCATCCAGCCACCTTCGCCGATATCGCCGCTATCGTGTCCTTTCTCGCCCCTGTGGTCGGCGAGGGCGTCGGCTTTCTGCGCATCCTGCGCACCGTTCGGCTGCTACGGACCTATCAGCTTCTGGTGCGGCTGCGCTCCGACAGCCCCTTTTTCAGGCGCAACGAGGAGGTGATCATTGCGAGCGTCAATCTCGGCGTCTTCATCTTCATCATGACGGGGTTCGTCTACGAGACGCAGCGCTGGACCAATCACGACATCGGCAATTACATCGATGCGCTCTACTTCACCATCGCGACGCTTACCACAACGGGTTTCGGCGACATCACGCTCACGGGCACCCTGGGGCACCTGATCTCGGTCATCATCATGATCTGCGGCGTGACGCTGTTCCTGCGCCTCGTGCAGGTTCTCCTGCGGCCCAACAAGGTGCGTCACCCCTGTCCCGTCTGCGGGTTGCAGCGTCACGACAGGGATGCGGTGCACTGCAAGGCCTGCGGCACGGTCCTCAACATTCCGGATGAAGGCGACGTCTAGCGCATCGTGCGGACCCAGCGGGCCGCGTGAGCGAAAAGTGGACCCGGTTTTCCGCTCGCAACGATGCGCCATTGAAGGAGTGGAGCATCGGATTGGATCCCAAAAGTGGGTCCACTTCCTGCGTCCGATGCTCTAGGATCAGGCTCCGGGAATGATCGCGATGCCACGCTCCGGCGCGAAGGCGATCGCGACCGGCGTGCCGGCAGCGATGGAATCCTTGCGGCCATATTGAACGACGAACAGGGTCCCGACGGGGCTCTCCACCTCGTATTCCACCTGCGTGCCGAGATAGGATGCTTTCCTGACCGTTCCCATCGTTTTACCGCTAGCGTTCGAGCCGTCGTCGAGCGTGATCGCATCGGGGCGGATCGCGAGCTTCACAGGCCCCTGTCCCACGCCGCGACGAGGAAGCTCGAGGTTCACGCCGCCAATCCGCACATTCGCCGTCGCTCCCGATCCGTCGATGACCTCGCCGGAGACGATATTGGCATCGCCGATGAAGTCGGCGACGAACAGGTCCGCGGGTTCCTCATAGAGCTCTCGCGGTGTGCCCGTCTGAGCGATCCGGGCGTTCGACATGACGATGATGTGGTCGGAGACGGCGAGCGCCTCCTCCTGATCGTGGGTGACATAGGCCACGGTGAGATTGAGGCTCTGCTGCAGTTCGCGGATGTCTTCGCGCACGCGGCGGCGCAGTTTGGCATCGAGATTCGACAGGGGTTCGTCGAACAGCAGCACCTGCGGCTCCAGGACGAGCGCGCGCGCAACGGCCACACGCTGCTGCTGGCCGCCGGAGAGCTCCGAGGGAGCGCGCTTTTCGAGACCCTTCAGGCCGATCAGCGCGAGTTTCTCCATGGCCATCTCGTAAGCATTCTTCTTGGAGACGCCCTGCACGGTCGGCCCATAGGCCACGTTCTCCAGAACCGACATATGCGGAAAGAGCGCATAGGACTGGAACACCATGCTCACGTCGCGATCCGCGGCGGACAGGTTCGTCACGTCGCGTCCGCCGATCAGAATCTGGCCTTCGCTCGCCATTTCGAGACCTGCAATCATGCGCAGCGTCGTCGTTTTCCCGCAGCCGGAGGGGCCGAGCAGCGTCACGAGCTGGCCGGGCGCGATGGTGAAGGATACGTCGTCCACGGCCGTGACGGTTCCGTAGCGCTTCGTCACGTTGCGAAACTCGACCGAAGCCGCCTGTTTCTTGGATGCCGGGGAGCGGGACAGGGAGCTGATGGAGGATATCTGGTTCATGGAATGGCTTGCGCGGCAACGGGGCTGGCTGAAGTGCTCTGCGAGCGGCGTCCGAGACGCCGTTCGCCGACGGCAAGCTGGATCGCCAGGATCGCGAGCAGCATGACGACGATGAGCACGGTGGAATAGGCGATTGCGAGGCCGAACTCGCCCGCTTCGACACGGCCGACGATGTAGGTCGTAGCCATGTTGTACTCGGCGGTCACCAGGAAGATCACGGCGCTGACCGCGGTCATCGCGCGAACGAAGGAATAGACCAGCGAGGCCACGATGGCGGGGCGGAGCAGGGGCAGCACCACACGGCGCATGGTGGTGGCCGAGCGGGCGCCGAGGGTCAAGGAGGCCTCGTCCAGGCTCTTGTCGATCTGGCTGAGCGTCGCGATGCCGGAGCGCACGCCGACGGGCATGTTGCGGAACACGAAGCACATCACGAGCACGAATCCCGTGCCGGTGATTTCGATGGGGGGCACATTGAAGGCGAGGATGTAGGAGACGCCCACCACCGTGCCGGGGATCGCAAAGCTCAGCAGGGTGCCGAATTCGAAGGCGCGCTGGCCCGAGAAGCGCTGGCGAGTCAGCAGATACGCCGTCAGCAGGCCGATGGCCGCGGTCAGCGGCGCGGAGAGGGCCGCGACCTTGATCGTGGCAAAGAACGAATTCCAGGCCGAACCCGAGAAATAGAGGCCCCAATCGGCCCGTTCGATCCGGAAAGCCGTGAGGAAATGGTCGAGGGTCGGCGTGTAGTCTCGGCCCATGGAGCGCACGAAGGCGCCGACCAGGATGACGATGTAAACCGCAACCGTGAACAGAGCCCAAGGGATGACAGTCAAATAGGACGCAAGGGCCACCCGGCGCGGCAAAGGCAGCGGAATGCCGGCATCGCCCTTGCCGGTCACCGTGGTATAGACCTTCTTGCCGAGCCACGCATGCTGCAGCCAGAACGCGCCGAGCGTGAACGCGAGCAGAACGATCGAGAGCACGGCGGCCCGCCCCTGATCCTGTTGCGCGCCGACGACGGCGAAGAAGATCTTGGTGGAAAGCACTTCGAAATTACCGCCGAGAACGAGCGGATTGCCGAAATCGGCAAGGCTCTCCACGAATCCGAGCAGGAAGGCGTTCGCCAATCCCGGACGCATCAGCGGCAGCGTCACGGTCAGGAACGTCGTCCAGCTCTTGGCGCGAAGGGTCTGGGAGGCCTCCTCGAGCGTCGGGCTGATGCCCTGCACCACGCCGATGAGCACCAGGAAGGCGATGGGCGTGAAAGCGAGAAGTTGCGCGATGAAGACGCCTGGGAGGCCATAGATCCAGCGCGAGCGCGGGATTCCGAACCACTCCCACAGGACGGCCGAGAGGGCGCCGGAGCGTCCGAAGATCAGGATCAACGCGAGACCGATCACGAAGGGCGGCGTGATGATGGGCAGAACGCTCATTACGCGCAGGAGCTTCTTGTAGCGAAACGCCGTGCGCGTGGCGATGAGCGCGAAGGCAAGCCCGAGGGCGGTGGTGCCAACGCCGACGAGTAGACCGAGAAACAGAGTGTTCCAGGCCACGCCGCAGCGCAGATCGCTCGACAGGCAGTCGAGCCCCCAGATGGATCGGTCCATGAATTTGGTCACGAACTCGAGAGGGGCGAAGTTGCCGTTGTTGTCGGCGAACGCGCTCGCCAGAATCGTCGTCACGGGAAAGAAGACGAAAACGAGGATCAGCGCGATGACAACGCCGATGGAGGAGGTGACAAAGGCATCGCCCCGACACCATCCCCGCGCGGCTAGCCCGTGGCACAGGATGATGAGGAAGGCGACGGCGGTGAGCGTAGCGCCATAGCCCATGCCGGCTTGGCTCGGTCCCGCGCTGCCGGTGGCCGTCTTGAGGATGTCGATCGTCCAGCCGTGCAGGCCGATGGTGAAACCCTGGAGAACGATCAGCGCGAGCCCCAGCAGACCGGATGCGATCATCCAGATGCTGTTGTCGGTCCGCGCGGGGAGAGCCGCAGGCCGCAGGCTCAAGATCAGCGGTGCGAGAACAGGCAGAAGCCACCAGGCTCCCTTGAGGCCATGAACGAGCGCCGACCCGCCGATGACATAGTCGGCGATGGTCGGAGCGGCTGAGCGGTCGAAACCATACCAGGGCAGGAGGACGAAGCCGACCCAGCCCAAAATGATCCAGCCAAGGGTTGCCCGGGACATATCAGTTCTCGCGTAACAACAAAGGCGGGCCTCTGTCGAAGCCCGACGTCAAAACCATACGGTCGAAAAATACGGGCCGGCGAGGAGCGCAGCGCTCTTCGCCGGCCCGTGCAGGCAGCCTATTTGGGCAGGTTCTTGACCTCGTTGTCCCACTTGGACAGGAGGCGCTTGCGCTCTTCCGACGAGCCGTACTTCGCAAAGTCGAAATTGATGAGCTTGATATCGCTGAGCTTCGGAGCCTGGGGCGGAACCGGCGTGTTCTTGTTGGACGGTACCTGATAGGACTTGGCTTCCGCGCCGAGCTTCTGCGCATCCGCGCTCAGGGCCCAATCATAGAATTTCTTGGCGCTGTCGAGATTCTTGGCGCCCTTCACGATCGACATGGAGCCGATTTCGTAGCCCGTCCCCTCGCAAGGGGCGACAACCTTGACCGGTGCCTTGTCCACGATCATCGTCACGATGTCGTGCATGAAGGCGATGCCGGCCGTCGTTTCGCCCTGGGCCATGGCCTTGGCGGGAGCCGCGCCCGACTTCGTGTACTGGTTGATGTTCTTGTGCAGGGCCTTGAGGTATTCGAAGCCCTTGTCCTCGCCCATGATCTGGATGATCGTCGCCAGCAGGGTATAGGCCGTGCCCGAGGAGTTCGGGTCGGCGACCTGAACTTCGTCCTTCAGCTCGGGCTTGAGCAGGTCGGCCCAGCATTTCAGCTCGGGCACGTTGTTGGACTTGGCGAGTTCCGTGTTGTAGCCGAAGCCGAGCGCGCCGGAATAGATGCCGACGGTGCGGTGCTTGGACTGTTCCCACTGGCGCACCGCCCAATCCTGCAGCTCACCCATCTTCGGCGAATTGTAGTCGACCGTCAGGCCTTCCTCGGCGGCCTGCATGTGAGGGTCGCCCGTGCCGCCCCACCAGATGTCGGCCCGGGGATTGGCGGATTCCGCCTTGATCTGGGCATAGATCTCACCCGAACTCTTACGGGTCATGGAAACCTTGATGCCGGTATCGCGCTCGAATGCGTTCGTCATCGCGCGGCACCATTCCTCCTGAACGCCGCAATACATCACGAGCTCACCCTGAGCCTGCGCCGCACCGGCCGAGAAGAAGGACAGGGCGGTCATGGAGCCGGCCAGCATCGTGGCGGCCGCGAAATTCTTCATCATTTTGGTTTCCTCCCTTACGGTTATTGTCACGGTTTTTATTGGTCGGCTAAGCTCCCCTCAATGGCGCGTCCGGTCAAGAGCCTAGCCGCCGATGTGAAAATGAATCTTTAGAATAATGTCGTCGCGTCAGGGCTCCTTCGCGATGCCGGTCGCCACCATGAGGTTTTCCGCGAGTTCGGGCGTGCAGGCGAGAACGGGGTTTCCGCTGCGCAACCCATCCTTGGCCAGGAAGTTGTTGGTCCAGCCTCCCGCTTCTTCGATGATGAGGAGGCCTGCCAGAGCGTCCCACGAATTGATGTGGAGCTCGCAATAGGCGTCGATCCTCCCGTCCGCCACATAGGCGAGACCGAGCGTGCCGGAGCCCGCCCGGCGCACATTCGCGCCGCTTGCCTTGAGTTTTGCGACCGCATCGACATAGGGCTCCGCCGGCAGGCGGGAGGACCAGCCCGCCTCCACCGTTGCCTGGCGGATGTCGGACAATCCGCTCACCTTGATCGTCTCGCCGTTGAGGATTGCGCCCCGTCCGCGCTGGGCGGTGTAGAGATCCGCATGCATGACGTCGTAGATCACGCCGATTTCGACCCGGCCGTCGCGAACGAAGGCGATCGAGATGGCGAAATGCGGAATGCCGCGGGCAAAGTTAGCCGTTCCGTCAATGGGATCGACGACCCACACGTCGCGCTCGAACGAGCCGCCTCCCTCCTCGCCGAAGAAAGAGTCGGCGGGAAACAGCTCTCCCAGGCGGCGCCGGATCAGTTCTTCGACCTCCGCGTCGGTCGCTGTCAGAAAGTCCTGAGGGCCTTTGAAATCCGGGCGCTGAGAACGCGGGCGCTCGAGGAAGCGCTTGCGGGCCAGCACTCCCGCCTCACGCGCAATGGCGCAGGCTGCGGCAAATCTCATGTCCAGGCTGTGAGTCGTCATAGCGTTCAGGCGTTCCTCAGGATCCACAGGGCGGCCGGTTTGTTGTCACACGTTCATAAAGGGTCGTGAAAATACAGGAGGCAACCTGCTCCGATGAAAGGAGATGTCCCCGGGCCTGTGAAATTGATCCTTTATTAGCCGGCTCAGATCAATTACGTTACAAGCTAACCGCGCAAAATCATACTCTCGTCGAATGCCCCGGACGCCACAAGCAGAACTCAGCCAAGTCGCAGCGCTTCCTTTCCGCATCAAGGATGGTCGGATCGAGGTGCTCCTCGTCACATCCCGCGAGACCAAGCGCTGGCTGATCCCGAAGGGCTGGCCGATGAAGGGCAAGAAGCCCTACAAGGCGGCTGCCCGAGAGGCGGAGGAAGAGGCCGGCGTGAAAGGCGCGATCAAGCAGGAGCCCATGGGCTCCTATGATTATTGGAAACGTCGCGCCTCCCATTTCGATCTCTGCCGCGTGAACGTGTACCCCCTCGAGGTTTCGAAACAGCTCAAATCCTGGCGCGAGAAGGGGCAGCGCGACGCGCGGTGGTTCGAGGTCGAGGAGGCGGCTCTCCAGGTCTTGGAGCCGGCGCTCGCGGACCTGATCCGCAGCCTGCCCCAGCATGTCTGAGGCCCTCGTCTTTTGAGGTACGGCCCGGAAAATTCCGCCCGTTAGGGAACGCAACCCTTCCCAAGAAGTCTTTCCCGTATCGACGCGGCCATGCGGCGCAGCTTGGCCGTTTGCAGGCATGCTGGAAGGAGATTTCGATGAGGGCCCTCGTTTGGCACGGCACGACGGACATTCGCTGCGATTCGGTTCCTGATCCGGAAATCGAGCATCCGCGCGATGCGATCATCAAGGTGACGAGCTGTGCCATCTGCGGCTCCGATCTCCACCTCTACGACCATTTCATGCCCGGCATGAAGAACGGCGACATCATGGGCCATGAGACCATGGGCGAGGTCGTCGAAGTGGGTGCGGAAGCCAAAGGCAAACTGAAGGTCGGCGACCGGGTCGTGATTCCCTTCACGATTATCTGTGGCCAATGCGACCAGTGCAAACGCGGCAATTTCTCGGTCTGCGAGCGAACAAACCGCAACGGCAATATCGCGGCAAAGGCTTTCGGCCATACGACCGCGGGATTGTTCGGCTATACGCATCTGACGGGCGGTTACCCGGGTGGTCAGGCAGAATATCTGCGCGTGCCGTTCGCCGACGCCACCCACATCAAGGTGCCGGATGGAATTCCCGACGAAAAGCTGCTCTTCCTGAGCGACATCTTCCCCACAGGCTGGCAGGCCGCGGTACAGTGCGACATCCAGCCGACCGATACGGTAGCGATCTGGGGGGCGGGTCCCGTCGGCCAGATGACGATCCGCAGCGCGATCCTGCTCGGCGCCAAGCAGGTGATCGTGATTGATCGCGTTCCGGAGCGGCTCGCCATGGCGGAAGCCGGCGGCGCGGTCACCATCAATTTCGATCAGGAGAGCGTCATTGAGCGTCTGAACGAGCTCACCAACGGCAAGGGGCCGGAGAAGTGCATCGACTGCGTGGGCATGGAAGCGCATGCGGCCGGTACGGTCGACGCCATGTATGATCGCGTGAAGCAGGCGACGATGACGGAAACGGACCGTCCGCACGTGCTGCGCGAGATGGCGTATGTCTGCCGCCCTGCCGGAACGCTCTCCGTGCCCGGCGTCTACGGCGGACTGCTCGACAAGATTCCCTTCGGCGCCATCATGAACAAGGGCCTCACGATCCGCACCGGCCAGACTCACGTGAACCGCTGGACCGGCGATCTTCTGCGGCGCATCGAGGACGGCCAGATCGACCCGTCTTTCGTGATCACGCATACGGTAGGCCTCGAAGAGGGGCCTGAGATGTACAAGATTTTCCGCGACAAGCAGGACGGCTGCGTCAAGGTCGTTCTCAAACCTTAAAGGTGAATGTTATGCGCTACGAAACCGAAAGAACCCGTCGGCGCGGTCAGGCGGACACTGCGACCGATACGCTCGCCCGGGGCCTCGGCATGTTCTCGATCGCCCTTGGCATTGCGGAGGTCGTCGCGCCGCGCGCTCTGGCCCGTGCGCTCGGCATGAAGGGGCAAGAGGGACTGATCGTCGGTTATGGGGTGCGGGAAATCGCGACGGGCGTGGGAATTCTCGCCTCGAAGGATCCGACGCCCTGGATCTGGGGTCGCGTGGCCGGTGACGGCCTCGACCTCGCGACGCTGGCAACCGCGCTCGAAGGCCCCAATCCGAACAAGGGCAATGTCGGCATCGCCATGGCGGCGGTCGCCGGCGTGACGGCGCTCGACGTCTATTGCGCACAGACCCTGAGCCGCGAGAGCCCGGATCCCCTGCCGCCGATGCAGGATTATTCGGATCGGACAGGTTATCCGCGCGGGCTCGCACAGGCTCGCGGTGCCGCGCGCGACTTCGCGGTTCCGGGTGATTTCCGCACTCCGGAAGCGTTGAGACCCTACACTCAGCCCAACTTGCCGCAGCATCCGATGCCGTCTATGTAATCTCCTGCATGTCCAAGCCGCAGGTTTTCACCATCGGATACGAGGGAGCGGATCTCGACCGCTTCCTCGCCAGACTGAAGGATGCGGGCGTTGAAACGCTCGCCGACGTGCGTGCCGTTGCGCTGTCCCGGAAGCGCGGGTTCTCGAAATCCGCGCTCCGCGAGGGGCTGCTGGGGCAGGGCATCGGGTACGAGCATTTCATCAAGCTCGGAACCCCCAAAGCGGGACGCCAAGCCGCCCGGGCCGGCGACGGCGATTTGATGCGCCGGATCTACTGCGACGAAGTCCTCTCGACGGAAGATGCCCAGAAAGCATTCCACGACCTCGAGGCCCTGGCCGCATCGGGGCCGATCTGCCTTCTCTGCTTCGAGCGCGATCCTGCCAATTGCCACCGGCGTGTCCTTGCGCAACGTCTGGCCAGCAGAGGCTTCGAGACGATCGACCTCATGGTTCCATAGGCGATTTGACTACAACGGCCTCGGGCAGCCGGCCTTCGAAGGCTTCCTCGCACAAGAGGAGTTCCTGTGATCCGGTCAGGGCCTGATGTGGACTGGACAAGCGGGAACAGGGCTCATAAGTGAATCTCATGTTCCAAGCTCAAACTCTCCCTTCGTCCACCAGCAAGCGCGATCTTTATGCGTCGCTTGCTCAGCAGCTCGCCGCCCTGCTGGAGGGCGAGCCGGATGCCATTGCCAATGCGGCCAATATGTCCGCCCTGATCTATCAGCTTCTTCCCGATCTGAACTGGTCCGGGTTCTACTTCATGCGCGGCCCGGAGCTGGTCCTGGGCCCCTTCCAGGGCAAGGTCGCCTGCGTGCGCATCGCGGTGGGGCGCGGGGTCTGCGGGACGGCCGTGGAGCGCAGGGTTTCGCTCGTGGTGCCGGACGTCGACGCCTTCCCGGGCCATATCGCCTGTGACGGCGCATCTCGCTCCGAACTGGTTGTACCGCTCATCAAGAATGGGCAGGTGTTCGGAGTTCTCGATCTGGACAGTCCGCATCCGAACCGGTTCGATGAGGAAGACCGTGAAGGATGCGAGCGCCTCGTCCAGATCTATCTGGAGGCGTCCGATCTGTAGGACCGGCGCATCGGATCGGCGCCGGCGGCGTCAGAGGTAAAAATCGTCTTTGGAAAGCGTGGTCAGCCCGGTCACACTGACCGCAAAGTCGGCAATCTTGTCGCCATTCACATCCGCCGACAGCACGCCGCCGGCAAATTTGAGCTGCCCGGCGTGTCCGGAGAAGGCGGATTTTCCGATGAAGGTAAACGCCTGATCGCCGGTGATTTTGGTATTGGCATCGATGGCGCGCAGATCGATATGATCCTGGCCGCGCTTGAAATCGGTGATCCGGTCTCTGGACGCTGCCGGAGAATCGCTCAGGCTCAGGAAGATGAAGGCATCGGCGCCGCTGCCGCCGGTCAGAATGTCGCTTCCGCCCTGCCCGTAGAGCTTGTCGTTCCCGCTGCCTCCGGACAGGCGATCATTCCCGTCGCGGCCAGAGAGCTGATCGTTTCCTGCGCCGCCTTGCAGCGAGTTGGCAGCGGCATTTCCCTTGATCACGTCGTTCCCCGAACCGCCCAGCGCATTCTCGATCAGGGAGCGCATATCGTTCCCGGACAAGAGCGCGTTGGCGATATTGCCGGCGGCGAGCTTCGTGCCGTTCCAGTTGAGCTTTGCAAGCTGTGCGCTCGACGTGATGGTCCATGCGCCTGGATTGAGATCGATCTTGAGTCCGGTCGTATACTGCCTGAAATCGTAGGTATCGGTCCCGCCGCCGTCCCAGACCGTCTCGAAAATCCGGTTGCCACCGGCGGTGCTTTGCAGGACGCCATTGACATAAGCGCGCCCGGCCGGAGTCCAGACATATGTCGTGTTGCCGCTGTTGGTCGCGTAGTTCGCGCCGTAGAGATATTGGATCGCCGCGATGTCATACATCATCAGCGATTGCGCATAGCCCCATGTCTCGTTCGTGTAGCCGGACGACAGGGAGGCTCCGACATAGGAGCGATAGCTCATGACGGAGTATTCGATCGAATCCCGGCCAAGAGGCATCACAGTGCCCTCATGGGTGTGTTCCAACCCGAGGGCGTGGCCGAGCTCGTGAACGATGGTCGCGTAAGCGTAGTTTCCTTTCCGCGGGGTATCGTAGATGTGGCTCGAGCTGTTCAGCCAGACATCGCCGCCGGACTCCGCCTCCGTCGGAAAGTAGGCCCAGGCCGTGCTGGGGGCATCGGAACGCGCGAAGCGGATATCCGCGTGCTGGGAGGCCGTCTCCGACATTTCCTGAAAGGTCAGGTTGGCAACAGAGGCATAGAGCGTCAACGCGGCGCGCGCCGCCGGCTTCTGAGCACTCAGGAAGGCTCCAAAATTATCGTATAATTCGCCGTAGCCATAGGACGGCTCATAGAAGGTGGAAGAGGCTGGAAAGCTATAGGTAAAACTGTTGGTGCCCCATTTCGCTTCGCCTAGCAGAGCCCTGATGTAGTTATTGCCGGAGCTGGTGATCGTGAGAGTAGAAGGCATTGCGTCGTCGACCGGTCAAAGGAGGCCTGCTGCCGGATACGGAGCGGCCCGGAGTGATACGAAGTGCTCAGAAGCAGGCTTTCCGGCTGGGTGTGGCCGATCCGAGCGCAGCACCCCACCGCGGATCGGCTCGGCAGCCAAAATATCATGAAGGCACATCGTGCCTGCCCCACGAAGCGCACCCAGGCTTACGTTCTATAATTCCCGAGCGTGAGAACTTTAGCCTAGAAAGTGGAATTTAAGAAGCGGTCTGCTTCATGTTCGGCCCGTACCGGACACCATGTCGCAGAAATCGGCGCGGTGCCGGAAGAACCGGCTGCGAATCGTTCTAACGCCCACAGCTTGACGCAAGGATCAATGAATAAATTCAGTAGCGCTTACTGTAATATTGGTACATTAGACATGAAGTCCCGACAGCTTTTTCTTCATGCTGCCGAGCAATGGGTCAACCTGAAGCCGGCCTCTCATGTCGACGCATTCCCGCTCATGAAACAGCTTGAAGAGCTCTGCGACCCATCGACGAATCTCTACATCGTGGACATGCAGGGTGACGATCCTATGAAGTATGCGCTTCACCGGATTGTGGAGAACGTCAATCTCCGGAGTTCCTCAACGTTGTTTGGCGACTATCCAGATCAAGCATACATGCGGAATGACGTTGCGCCTGCATACCAGGAATCTAAGGTATCGGGCGCGATCAGCAAAATGACCCTGACGTCCCGCATTCAGGACCAGATTGCCACTTACGATCGGGTGATCCTCCCCGCCTTGCAGATCAACGGGGCCTCAGCGTTCGCCGTCACATTATCAAAGACCAGGATCCTGCTCCCCGTGGAGCGCAGGGTTCTCACCGGTCGCGATGAAGATGTTCTTGACCTCCTGGCACAGGGGTTCTCCTCAAAGGAGATCGCTCTCAAAACCAACGCGTCATTCCGCACCGTGGAACATCGCATTGCATCGGTCAAAGCCAAGCTCCAGGCAAAAAACGTCACCCATGCCGTAGCGATCTGGATGTCACGGTTCCTCGGTGTCGAGGCGCGCCGCTAGAGCCACTTCCCGGCAAGGAAGATCCTGTTCACCATCAGAAATGTTGCGACCCAGAGAAGAGAGGCTCTCTCCTGCGTGTAAACAGCCCAGGGTATTTCTACCATATACGATCCGAAGTGTGCATTGCCTAAGAAGAGGCGACCTCATGCACGATATCGTTTCTGAGGCATGGGATCCTAAACGACTGACTTGCTGAGGGGGCAGGTGCCGGATCGCGGCGAGATTCTGGGGGTGCTAAAGATGTTTGTCCCGCTCCTCAAACCGACACAGGGTTGACCACCCTTGCGGCGGCCGTGGCCACTTCCTTGAAAAACGGGATGTGCACCGTGAATACGGGCGGAAGCCGTTAAAGCACGCTCCAGGCAGAATACCGGGCTGATCTGCAAAAGGGCCGAGTACGGTTTCCTCTCCCGCCAACGCAACAAACACGAAGCGAAGTATCAATTCAATCAGGGCTCAATCGGACATCATGACTGACAGCAACACGACCAACGGCGCAAACGCAAGCGATATCCTGGATAAGTTCAAGACAGTGCCGGACGTCCGCAGCCGCGCTACCCTCGTGGTTCTCGCGGTCATTTCCATTTTCGCGCCGATTGTCTCAGCTGGTGCCTTCGGTATCAGTACTTCGTTGACGCTCGTGGATGTCTGGGGCGCGATGGCATTCCTTCTGCCGGCATGCGCGGGCTTGGTGCTGATCGCTCCGATCGTCCCTGCTCTCAGGAGCAATTGCCGCCTCATCGACCTTGTGAATGGTGGTGCCGCTGCTTTCGCAGCATTCATCATTGCCAAGAACATGCTCGAAGTTGGTGTCCAGCTCAATCGCTCCTACGGCGGCATCCGTGGCTCAGACTTCGGCTCCATGCTCCCAAGCTGGGGCATGATCTTCTTTGTGGTGTTTCTCATCATGGGCATCCGGCGCGGCCTGAAGGCACTCAAGGCGCGTCCGTCGATGGCCTAAGAGACAGAGGGGCGTTCCGTTAAGGTGGGATGCCTCTCTACCCTCGGCCAGGAGGAAATTTCGCGTCGAGAGAAATCAAAGGCTCGGGCTCTGCAAAGGCCGAGCGCAATCATCGGTCTACAACAATATTGGCAAATTGCGGGGGTAACAAACATCATGCTCCGGACCATCACTGCCGTACTCATCCTGTCCACCTTAGGTGGAGCCGCACTGGCGCAAGATGCCGTCGTACCGAGCTACAGGACTGAATCCTACAAGGTTGAGGGCCGGGCTCTCGACATCCTGGGATTCGAGCTTGGCAAGACGGCTGATGTCCTTATCGCAGAGCTCCAAAAGGAGTTCACGGGCGACTACAACTCGGTTGAAGTCGAGAGTGCCATCCAGAGCTACTCCATCAAGGGTGTTGGCATCAGGTTGCCCGCAGCGCCCGCCGTAGCAAAAGCCTATCGGGCCAATCCCGAGACGCAGGAATTGAACCAGATTACTGTCATGTTCAGTGGTCCAGCCTCGAGCAGCACGGCTTACTATATGGTGAGGGAGGTGAACTATCGGGATCATCTCAAATCTCCAGCTGTGGATGTCGTGATCGAGCAACTGGAGGCGAAGTATGGGAAGCCGATTGAACCTGTCAGTAGCGGCTGGTCCAAAAACAGATTTATGCGGTGGTCCTTCAAGAACCGACAGATCGTCTCGTGCAAGAACCTGTCTTGCGAGTGGAACCGCAGCATTGGCCAGCTCGGCTGGACCAAGACTTACAAGCCGGAAACCGCGGTCGACTACGAAATTACAGCCTCGGTTGAGCCGAGTTACTCCGACGAGGCCAAGGCTTCAAAGATCGTCGTTTCAGTGATCGACGTCCGCGCATTCGAGTCTGCATCCACAGCTGACCGCGCAGAGCTTCAGAAGCGTGCCCAGGCAGCGTACGACAAGGCGAACACCGCTGTCAGCGCACCCAAGTTCTAATCCAAGTCCAGGCTGGGTGAGGCGGGGCACGGGGAGCCACCTATCCCGGCATCGTCGCGAGTAACTGAGATTGCTCATCTCGGGATCGCTACCCCTTGTTCCCCGGGTTACGCTCATTTGCAGATACGCTGTCGAGGCCAAGATCATGTTCCTCATAAAACTGCTTCCAACCTGCCTCGTCGCTGCGGCTCTGGTGACCACTTCCGTCTTGGCCGACCCTCTGGAGGACTTGATGAGGGGTAACCTCATGAAGACCTACGATCTGCTGAAGCCCGGGGTGTATTCGGAGCCTCCCGTCGAGATGTGGAAGGATCTTATCGACAACGCCAATGCCGAACGCCAGAAAGCAGGGGGCGGCTCGACGGGCAACGGTCCAGTGCCGGGATACGTGTTCAGCAAAGAGTTCAAGGAAGGCGACACGACCGTGATCGCGTCGATCTACCGGGCTTACGATTCTGCCTGCGATAACGGCCCGAATACGAGTACGAGCACACAATTCTGGGCCACCTGTCCCGCCCGGGTGAAGATCGTGGAGAGCGGCAGTACGCGCATTGTCGACGGCACGGTCTGCGTGACGACGGAAGGGGTTGGGCGGGAAGGCAAGCAGGAGTTGCAAAGAAACAACTTTGCCTTTCATATTCCCACGTTCGGTGTGTATTTCAACGTAACCGATCAGGGGAGCTTCGTTCCCGCCTGCACGAAGGAAGTCCGGTATGGGATCCCCCCAGAGCCGGAACCGAAGCTAATCGAGTTCAAGGAAATCGCACCGCCTCCGGCTGGGGCGGTCACGGCCGTCTACTCCGACACCGAGGGAAAGAGCTGCAAACAGACGGTCAGCGCGGATGAGATGAGCGAGTGGATATGCTCCGCGCCGGGAGGTAGGGCCGTGCTGTTTGGTGACACGGGTGGCGCAATGGTGGTCCGCTTTGGCGAGACGACGAATACCACGTGGGAGCCGGAGTTCTGGCCAAGCAGAAACGGCATTGGCAAGAAGATCGAATGGCGCCTTCGCGACGGAAAACCATTTGCTTCGATCTTGAGGTTCTTCCTCGGCAATATTGATGGAAGAGATGCCGAAGTGCTGGCGGTCACGAAGGTGGACGGCAAAGACGCGTGCCACATGGCCTATGTGAACGCCCGTCTCAAGGACGCTAACAAGCAGGCGGCGGAGATCGCCGATACCAAGGCGCATGCGTTCAGGTGCGGTGTTCATGCGCCAATCAAGGTCGGCGGCGCCAAGTGGTACGGGGAGGAGTCCGTTACACTGGACGAGACGGCGGAGTACTTCGACATCACTGGCCTCCAGCCGGGTCAGGTCCTGCCCCTGCACCGTTATCCACCCCCGTCCTCTCCGAAGGTTGGCGAACTCCCGCATGATGCCAAGGGCCTCAAGAACTTCGGCTGCAACGCAGTCGACGGGAAGAAGGTCATCCCCGACGACGCGCAGCCCACCGCTGGACTTCCCCGCTTCTGCCAGGTCCGTACGCCCAAGCTGGACGGCTGGGTAGATTCCCGCTTCCTCGTGCCTGGTTCCAAGCCCCCGCCGGAGCTTTCGACCAATCTCTCGACCTATCCGGCTGATATCGTTGCGGTGATCAAGCCGAAGCTTGAGATGTGCGAGACGTTTCAGCTCGGGAATGATTTTGCGCGCAACGATATCGACCTGAACGGGGACGGCATCAAGGATTGGATCATCGATTACGGCGGACTGCTGTGCAACGAATCCCACATCGCGTACAGCGGCAGCGCTGGCAGCCTCACGCAGATGCTGATCTCGACCGGGCCCGACAAGTGGGTGATGAAATTCGAAGGCTATGCCCAGGCTTACAAAGTCGTGACCCGCGAGGGGAAGACCGTCATCTCCCTCGGACTCCACGGATCGGCCTGCAAGAAGGTTGGTGCGGCGGGTTGCACAAGGATGGTCGACTTCAACTCACCTTGAGGCGGTGCTCGCGTCATCGCCATCGTGCCTGGTTGCGCTGGGCCAGCTTGCTTCGACCATTGTATTGCGACGGTAACCGCCAATGACTTCTCCTGCTGTCAAACTCGCCGAGTTTCCTCCTGACCTTTCCGAGGGGCCCCTGGCCCAAGAGCTCAGGGAAAAAGCTGAATTTATCGCCTTCATGGCCGATGCTGATCTTGGACCCAAACCGATCCGGTGGTTTCAAGGCGGGGAACGAACTGGATACTTCGAGGTCGAGAAGTCTCTGACAGTTCGCGTGGACTCCTCTGGCAGAACCCTGAAAGGATATGTCTCGTACGGCACGCTTGGCCGATCATCCTCGACGTCCGCGGCCAGGCAGGAGGCCGAAGCCATTGCGGCAGCACTTGTCGCTTCCGACAGCATCAAGACCATCGTTCGGACCCAGCTTCTCGAAGCAGACCTGTTCAAGTCCTTGTGCGCCTCGGAGGAGGGAGAGATTGCGTTTCCGGCCGAGCGGGTCGTCTCATTCTCCCAATATAGCTGCGATCCTTGCGCCGGATCGGGCACCCTGATCTGCGGCGGCTGCAAAGGGAAGGGGAGCGTCTGGTGTTCCAGCTGCAGCGGCGGCACCATCTACTGCGGAACCTGCGCAGGATCGGGACGGTGTTTCGATGCCGGCAATCGCACCTACTACAATTGTCCGGTATGCATTGGTCGTGGCAGATTGACCTGCAATCATTGCCACGGCACGCAATGGCTTACATGCCGCGGCTGCGGTGGCGGCGGAGAGATTCGCTGCAAGAGCTGCGGAGGCCATGGCGGCTTCACGGAGGAGTTCTCGGTCGGCGGCATCACCCGGTTTGAGACAACCTATAAATCGGTGCCGCTGGAGGATCTCCAAGGGCCCGCTTTCAAAGCCTGGGTCTCGAATGCGTTCCCAGGAGCGAGCGACGAGAGGTCGAAGGCTCTGCCGAAACCGTACTATAAATCCGATGTAAAGCGGGTCAGCGCCATATCAGGGCAGACGACATCATGCGTGGTAGATCTCCACGGCGAAGTCATGAGCGCAGTCGTCGAAGGACGGTTCGACGATTGCGAGGTGCTCGGCACCGCGTTGGTCCTAGACAAAATCAGCTTTCGGTTTGCGCCTTACCTAGACAAGATCCTGACCGAGAAGGCCAACGAGGCACTGAGGGATGATCCGAATCTCAAGACGATCGCCGAGCGCGTCCAAAATGTCGGATTGCTCGACTTCGTACGCAAGGAGTTCGCGACCTCCAAAAAATTTGATGAAGCCCTGCTCGGCAGGGCTGTGGAGTTGGCTCACGGCGGCGTTAAAGCTGAAACGCTGAAGCCCTTTGCCACAACCTATTCGCAGGTCAAAAAGACCTTCGCCCGCTCTCTTTGGATGAGGTCGTGGAAGACCTTCGCTCTCAGATCGATCCCGCTCGCCGCTCTCTTCATATTCCTGAACGTTCCATATCGACTGCACAGTATATTTGACGAGGAATTCACCCTTGGTGAGACCGATGTCGCAGCGTCCATCCTGTTCGGAGTGCTTGCTGGTATCCCAACTCTTCTAGCGATGCTGTCCATTCGAAAGGGCATTATGGCGGAACTCGGCAAAAAAGCCCAGATGCCGGCCGGCTACAACAGCCTTTACTTTATCGCCGCATGGGCGGCGATTTCGGTCGCCACGCTATTCGGATCGTTCTCGCCGATGCTTCAGGGCCCTGATCGAAGCGGCCAGTATCTGTCCAAGGCAGTCTTCTGGGCTGACGCGGCCCAAACTCCTCTCCCGTAAACTTCCGGCATCGGACATGTCCACTCTTGGTGATCGGCAGAAAGCTGACCCGGCCGTCCTGGAGCGGCGCTTCCCGGCATGGCCCTATTTCGTCATGCTCGTCGCCACAGGGCTTTACCTCTCGGTCGAGCTGCCCTTCGGAGCCCTGCTGATCGACGTTGTCGGGTCGGATGCGACCCAAGACCAGATCATTCGGTTGGAAACGACTGGACGGCTGATCGCAGGAACGGCCTTCGCGCTGGCTCTCATTGGACGGAAGCTGGTTACCTATATCGAAGCCAAGGTCGGTAAAGCTGCGATAATCGGCAAAATCTGCCTTGTTGCCTTGGTTGCCATCCCAGGCGCTTACTTCGTTCAGAAAGAGCTTGTCGAAGTTCTTGTCGAATATTCCAGTGCCGCAACGCGACAGGCGGCGGCGAGGGCCGTTCTGCTTCGCCGGGAGATTTTCTCAGGGGACCCTCGGATTGATGGGGTCAGCATCAGTGCCGAGGCTCTCAACGAACCGGACTGGAAGGCTTTCTCAGCCCTCGCTCCTCTGCTCGGCCTGTACTACCCTAACGTCATATCGAAAACGGGCTCGGGCATGAGCACGCTTTTGAGAGGGGAGGTTGGTGATCAGCTTGGAGATCTGCCGACATTCAGGGCAAAAATCTTCGAGCCGGCGATGGACCAGGTCCGCGGGGCTTACGTCGAATATTTCAACGGCGCTAAGGCTTACCGCGAGGGCCTGGAGAGTTTGCCGGAACAGGCTCAGTCGATGTGGGGAAGGTATCTCGAAACTCTCAGATCGCAAGGCTTGAGGTCGCGAAGCCAGATCTCCCGCTATGCGAGCTCCATCCGACAGAGCGTTCGGGACAGTGGCGTTCCGGTCAGCAAGAATTGGAATCCCTTGGATGAGCAAGGCTTCAGGAACGCTGCGCGTCAGAAAATCAAGAGCTCTCTTGATGCGGCCTACAAGTCGGCCGTCGAAGAGGCACTCGGTAAGGGGGCTAGCCTCCCGCATACCCTCAACTTCAAGGGCTTCCTGGAGCAATCGGCTGTCCAGGCAAAGATCAGGAGAGAGCTGTCTCTTCCTCGAAGCGGTCCTGTCATCACGGCTATCATCGAGGATCGGGACCTTGAGGAGCATGTGTACAAGCCCCTCCTGGAAAGCCGGCACAAAAAGCTTGCGCAGGAGTATTTGCAGGATACGACTACGTTCGGCGATGGAGGATCCAATGAGGATATCGGCCGCAATGCCATGCGCGCTGTCGTCGTTCCTCCGATTGCCCTCGCATTTTCCCTGCTCGGCATGACCGTTCACATCTTCAAGTTCGCGAACTACCTGCTGCTCGCAGCTGCAGGGATCGGAGCCTTGACGTCACCGAGGCTGGCGTTAATCGGCTCAAGGATCACCCGGTTTGTCGTGCTCGCGTTTCTGGCTGCCGGTATTGCTTGGTGGATCTACCAGCCTCAACGGGGAGTGACCGCTTCTCCCTTCTACCAGTTCGCAGAAACGGCGCTGGCTTCTGCAGTGCCCATGTTCCCGACCACCGTATTGACCCTTGTCATCGAGTCACAGCGGAGCGTGTACGCCGTGAAGCATGGGCTCGGAGAAACGGGTGCATTCCCGATTCTTGCAAGATACGTTCAGCGGGGAGACATGCCGGTCGTTCTCCAGGCCATCCGGGATCAAATCCCTGGAATTTACCCCAGAAGGAGCAAATCGCTCTAAGCCGGAAACTCCACCGCCCGCTCCAAATTTCATTTACGAGTTGCAAAGTCTTGCAAGGATTGGATCGCTCGGACCGTGCCATGCAGAGTCCGGGTGATACAACGCCGATACAACAACCCCTTTCAACGGCACTCGAATCGCTGCATCAATCCGTCCTTGATGATCGTAGTTTGAGAAGGACCGATAGGGACTCTCGTAGCGTCCTTTTCCATAACCCCTACTGCTCGTCTTTGGCGTATATTTGGTAACCTGTGGGGGAGGGCATGCGGTCTGTTCCTGGGTTTCTGCCGTCTAGAGCATCGTGCGAAGAAGTGGGAACCGGTTCTTCGCGAAAAACGATGCTTCGCCAAAGAGAAAGAGCAAGCATTCTGATCCCGTTAGAATGCAATTTGCTCTGGGCACGCAGCGCACCTCATGGACCGTTCGATGCGGCGACATGCCTCCTGACCTTGCATTTCGTTCCTGCCGAAGAGCGCCTGCGCACCTTGTCGGAGGTCGGCAAGCGCCTGAAGCCCGGTGCACCCTTTGGCGTTGCGCACCACAGTTCCCCTCAGGAGGAAAAAGCGCTCTGGTTGGGACGCTATGCGGCTTTTGCATCGTTCTCGGGTATTCCTGCCGAGAAGGCTGAGGCCGCGGCCGCCGAGATCGGTCACCGGCTGCCGGTGCTCTCGCCTGACCAGGACGAGGCCTTGATGCGCGAGGCCGGCTTCTCGGATGTCAGTCTCATTTGTGCCGGGTTCACCGTCCGGGGCTGGGTCGCCTGCAGGCGGTGATCGCAATCCTGCCTTTCGGTGCTCCCGTTATGATCCCTCGCTTGGCGCTCATGATGCCTTGCGTGTGTTCTCCGGCACAGCCGGACGGCACATGAACGCTTATCGGTGATCATGAGCGCGAACCCGCCTCGCGCCCTCATCCGACATGGCGGAAATCCTGATAGGCGAGTGCCTACGATGAGCAAGAGCACACGATCCTCTGCATCCTCCCTCAGCCTCACCCCCGCGGAGTGGGGAGCCGTTGCCATTCTCTTGACGTTCCTGGTCCTGTGGTTTGGCTCAGCCTTCGCCTGACCCCGCATGATCGGGACGGCTCTCCTCGCAAGGGACGGGCGGCTTGCTAACCATTTCGGAAGAGGTTGAGCCGAGAATGGCCGGAGTATCGGCTCTACGGCGAAAGGAACGCGCGATGGTCAAGAACACGATCTGCCTCTGGTACGACAAGGATGCCGAGACGGCTGCCCGCTTCTACGCAGAGACCTTTCCTGACAGTGCGGTGCATGCCGTGCACCGTGCGCCCGGTGACTACCCGTCCGGCAAGGAGGGCGACGTCTTGACCGTTGAATTCACGGTTGCAGGCGTTGCCTGTCTCGGCCTCAACGGGGGGCCCACGTTCAGGCATAGCGAGGCCTTCTCGTTCCAGATCGCCACCGACGATCAGGCCGAGACCGACCGCTACTGGGATGCCATCGTCGGCAACGGCGGTCAGGAGAGTGCGTGCGGCTGGTGCAAGGACAAGTGGGGTGTCTCCTGGCAGATCACGCCACGCGTCCTGACTGAGGCGCTGGCGGCTGGCGGCGATGAAGCCAAACGGGCCTTCGAGGCGATGATGGACATGAGGAAGATCGACGTTGCCGCGATCGAAGCGGCGCGGCGCGGCTGACGCTCCAGCCTGGGGGCGAGCCCTTCCCGCAGGTGGATTGCCGGGCGAGCGGCATTGCGCTTCCTCCCGAGGGCTCGCCGCATCCTCTAACGGGGAGGGAATATGCCGCCCTGATCTGCGAGCCGCGCCTGTCCCGTCATCGGATCTCGATGGAGACGCCCTGGCTCATCCGCTTGCTCCTTTCCGAACAATGCGGGTAAGTCACCTTCAGAGAGTGCTCAGGGTGGGAGAGAAGGGTGACGGCATATCCCCAGGCCAGGCTGCGGATTTACTTCGATGCGCAGACCATGCTCGGCCCCGGCAAGGCCGACCTGCTCCAGGGCATCCAGGAGACCGGCTCGATCGCCGCCGCGGGCCGGCGCATGGGGATGAGCTACAAGCGGGCCTGGACGCTGGTCGACACCCTCAACCACTATTTCCGCCAGCCGCTCGTGATCTCGGCCGCGGGAGGCAAGGCGGGCGGCGGCGCCAGCCTGACGCCGCTCGGGATCGAGGTTCTCGCCCGCTACCGCCACATGCAGGAAGCTACCGAGCGGGCCGTGGCCGAGGATGTCGCGCGCCTGTCCGAACTGATCGCGGTCCAGGCCTGATGGCTAGAGCCGTTTCCCCTTGCGTGGAACCGGCTCCTTTCTTTGGCTCGGCCGCATTTTTGTCGGTGAACCGGATCCACTTCACCGACAATGCTCAATGGATCACGAATTGGGAGCAGGCTTGTTCAGGATGGTGAAGCCCTGCTTCTCGAAGGCGGGCTTGGCTCCGGACGAGCGCAGATGGGCTACGAAGCCCGCCGCATCGGGATTGATCGAGTCCTTCGTCACGGCGATCGGGTAGATGATCGGCGGGTGGCTGTCCTCCGGGAACGTGCCCACAATGGTGACGTTGGGATCCGACGCGGCGTCGGTCTGATACACGATACCGAGCGGCGCCTCGCCGCGGGACACGAGCAGGAGCGCGCCCCGCACGTTGTCCGCCTGGGCGACCTGGTTCTTCACGCCGTCCCACGCCCCGAGCTTCTCCAGCGCAGCCTTGCCGTATTTGCCCGCCGGCACCGCATCGATGTTGCCCATGGCGAGCTTGCCTGCTCCCAGTGCGGCCACGAGATCAAGACCCGGCTCGATCGCGATCGGCTTGGCTTCGTTCTTGGGCGCGACGAGCACGATCCTGTTGCCGAGCAGATTCACCCGGGTCTCAGGCCGGATCAGGTTTTTCTGGGCGAGATAGTCCATCCAGTCGAGATCGGCCGAGACGAAGACATCGGCGGGGGCTCCGGCCTCGATCTGCTTGGCCAGGGTGTTGCTGGCGGCGTACGAGATCTTCGGGGCGGGCCTGCCGGTCTGCGTCACGAAGCCGGCCGACGCCTCATCGAGGGCGTTCTTCAGGCTGGCGGCTGCGAAGATGACGAGTTCCTTGTCCTGCGCCTGTGCCGGACCGGCGATCGGCGCGGGGCCAAGCCCCAAGCCAAGAAGCGCCGCCCCGAAGAGCGACAATCCGAGGCGACGTGTGATCCGCATGATACCAACCTCTCTGAGCGTTATGTCTCATTGGCTATAGCGCGGTTCGCCTGAACATGGCAATGTCAGGCGCTCGTCCATCCCGAGATTCGTCCATGATGGCCCGTCCTGGTTCTGCTCTCGTCGTCCTTGCACTTCTGGCCAGCCCGTGGGCCAGAGCGCAGGAGCGTATCCTCACCGACGCGGCCGGGCGGCGGGTAGAGGTTCCAGCCGAGGTCAGCCGGGTCTTCACGGCAGGGCCGCCTGCGTCGGTCGCTGTCTACATGGTCGCTCCGGACAAGCTCGCCCGGTGGGTACGGGCTCCGTCCGTCAAGGAGAAGGCATATCTCGCCGAGCCGTATGCGTCCCTGCCGGAGACCGGCCGGCTGACGAGACGAGGCAACGCCGCCAATCTCGGGGGCCTGCTGGCCACCAAGCCGGACCTTGTGCTCGACGTCGGCACCGTGGACCCGACCTACGCTTCCCTGGCTGACCGGACCCAAGCCCAGACGGGCATTCCTTATCTTGAGTGACGCCCATCTGAGTGAGCTCGTGGATGACACCATCGGATCGCCCTGGAGCATCGGACGTGAAAAGTAGATTCCACTTCTGGAATCAATGCGGTGCTCTCTTCTTGGATGAGCGCATCGTTGCGAGCGGGCCCGAAGGGCCACGTTCGTGAAAACCGGGTCCACTTTTCGCTCCCGCGGCCCGCTGGGTCCGCACGATGCGCTTGGACCGCCCAAGCCAGAGGACTTAAATCCATGAAACTCAGCGCACGCAACGTCATCAGGGGCAGGGTGGTCGAGGTCACCAAGGGGCACACGACGGCCCATGTCCGCCTCGAGGTCGCTGACGGCACCATCGTGACCGCCTCGATCACCAACGAGGCGGTCGACGAACTCGCACTTCAGGTCGGGCAGCAGGCCTACGCCGTGATCAAGGCCTCCGACGTGATGATCGCCACCGACACGTGAGCGGAGCGGCCATGGTTAGGGAAAAATGAGATCGGGGCATCGGAAGTCGCAGTCGAGTTGCCGACATCTGCCGATGCCGAGGTGATGTTCATCGGGCGGATCCGCACGCCATGGACCTCGCGCCTCGAATGCCCGCGTCAGGGCGGCCTCGATGGCCCGGTCTGCCGGATCGAACTCTTCGAGCCGTGAGCGGCAGGACTGTCCGGAATCGACGCGTACAAGCGTCTGGAGGTGCTTTATTGGCTGGACCGGTCGCGGTGCGACATTGTCCTTCAGAGCCCTCGCAACGACGGCACGACGCGTGGCGTGTTCTCGCTGCGATCTCCGGTCAGGCCCAACCCGATCGGGACCTCGATCGTCGAACTAGCAAGGATCGAGGGCGCGACATTGCTAGAGCATCGGACCCGCAAGCGGAATCCACTTGCGGGTCCGATGCTCTAGCCCCGAAGCAGATCGGCGACGATCAGATCGGGGCACCGTGAGACGGCAGATCCGTGGAGGCATGGTCCTGCATTGGGGCTGCCGGTTTCCGCCTTCATGATCGGGCGCTCGTCGTCCGTTCCGAAGCCAGCTGCTCCAACAGGAACGACGGCACCTTAACAATAATTCATTATTGTCACGATTTCGCCCCATTCTGTATGGAAAAGGACTTCAGCGTCTTCTTGAGTAGTGACATTCATTACGTAAGGTATAATTTTACATAACGTAATGGAATTTTCATTCACCATTGTATTGTTCGTACATTTTAGAGAAATTTCCCTCGATTCAATAAAATATATAGCTCAATAGAGGCTCCCGGAGTGGAGCTCAGGGAATGCGCGGGGCAATATTCATGTCTTTGAAACAGGATGTCGCGTCCAGCGGCAATTTCAACCTGTCCGATTGGAAGATCACCCTACCAGTCGACTCGTCAGGAAAGACCTCCGGCGAGGCATTGGAGGTTTCCGACCTGAGCGGTTATCGATACCGCCATCGGCAAGGATGTCGACTACATCACAGACTTCAACGTGAAGGACGACTCGGTCCGCCTCGATGACGCGATCTTCAAGAAATTGACCAAAACCGGATCCTTGTCTTCTAGCGCCTTCACAATGGGCGAGAAGGCAAAGGATTCAAGCAACTACATCGTGTATAACAACAAGACCGGCGCGCTCTATTACGACGCCGACGGCTCGGGCGAGGGGCTGCGGTCAAATTCGCCGGCATCGAAAACAAGATGGCCCTGACTGCCGCCGATTTCATCGTGATTTAGCCGATACCGATTGGAGGCGGCTCTCACATGAGACGAGAGCCGGCTCCTTTCATGGTCTTGCGTGAAATGCGTTATTCGTTGGCCGCAGGATCGAATTTTTCAATATCACCAATTCAGATTTTGTATGGATTGCGCATCGCCGCTTTATTTCAAGGCAGACATCGTAGAACGGGCCCCGCCATTGCGTGGGGCCTTTTTTATGGATGCCCTTTGGCGGCTGCTATTCGGCAGGAGTCATTCGCATGGTGGGTCCGGCCTCCACAACAGGAGCGGGGCGGAAAACGAAATAGGCGAATATCAACATCGCAGCCAGAATGACGAGCGATGCGAGCGCCGCGATCGGATCTGCGGCGGTGTAGCCGAGATGGATGGCGGCGACGGCGACCGTCAGGACAACCGTGCCGATGGACCAAAGCACGACCTGGACCATCGCCATTCGGCTCGCATTCAAGGCCGGGCGGCGCTCATAATAAATTCCGAACAAGAACAAGGACACCCAACCGAGCAGGTTCAGATGCGCGTGAGCCGGCATGATCGAGTGGTCTTGGGATGCCGCCATTCCGATGCCCATGGCCATTCCGGCGACGACAAAAAGAACGGCAAGTCTGAAGCTGAGTGACGATGCGGTCATGATAGTCCTCCTGACAAGTTCCCTGCTGGATTGCATGTTGTTGTTGTTCTGATCACAATCCCACCAATCAGGCTGTGTGTAAAATCACATGGAAAGTTCGAGAGGTTTTATGTAACTGTATTTCATATTCTTCTCGGTGGTTTCTTCCAGGAGCAGCCTTCGTCAAAAAGAAGAAGGCAGCCTGCGGGAGAAGGCTGCCCTCGGCAAGGAATTTCACGGGCGTCAGCTACGCTGCGCGACCCGATCGTTCTGCGACCCTGAAGGTTTTTCCTTGCGGCGCTTTTACTTTTTCCAGGACGGTCTCATGCGGGCTTTTCCTGCCATGGCATCACCTCAGGCTTCGCGTCGATTACGTTTCCCGTCATTCCGGATCATGGCTCATTCGTTGTTCTGAACGTCACGGTGCGCACCTGCGTTCCTGCCCTGCCGGCTCTGCAGAGCGCGCTCGCAACGCTCCACGTGGTTCATCGCGCGCTGCTGCATCTGTTGCGGATCGTGACAGGGATCGTCGACGTCCTGGTGGCAGAATTGACACTTCATGGCAGCCTCCTTGCTGATGGGGTGTGAGGCCAACGTGATGAGCCTGGCCATGTTCCGAGAGGCGGTCTCTCTTGGGCCCGCGAACGCCGATCTCAGGCGTCGAGGCCGCCCGATGGGCGAAGATCGAGATGCAGGAGCGATGCGAGCAGGGCCGTCGCGACCATAGCGGCGGGCAGAAACAATGTGCCGGTCAGACGTTGTCGAGGGCGTTCAGCAGATCGGCGAGCAGATCGTCGCGATGTTCCAATCCCACTGACAGCCGCACGAGGCCGTCCGAGATCCCCATCTCGGCGCGCAGTTCCGGCGCGAACCGCTGATGGGTCGTGGTGGCCGGGTGAGTGACAAGGCTTTTCGCGTCGCCGAGATTGTTCGAAATGCGGATGAGCTGCAGTCCGTTCATGAAGCGGAAGGCGCCGTCCTTGCCGTCTTTCACGTCCAGCGCGATCATGGTCGAGGCTCCGCTCATCTGGCGGCGGATCAGCTCGGCCTGGGGATGATCGGCGCGGCCCGGATAGGTGAGGCCCTGCAGCTTGGAATGATCGTGCAAGGCGTCGGCCAGGAAGGCCGCATTGGCCGTCTGGCGCTCCACCCTTAAGGACAACGTTTCCAGGCCCTTGAGAAGAACCCATGCATTGAACGGTGAAATCGAGGGGCCGGTCATGCGCAGAAACTGCTGGACCTTGCTCTCGATGAACGCCGTGGAGCCCAGGATGACGCCTCCCAGGCAGCGGCCCTGGCCGTCGATATGCTTGGTGGCGGAATAGACGACGCAATCCGCACCAAGCGCCAGGGGCTTCTGATAGAGCGGCGTGGCGAAGACGTTGTCGACGGTCAGGGTCGCTCCCGCCTCATGGGCGATCCGGGCGACGGCGGCGATGTCGATGATCTGCAGGCTGGGATTGGAGGGCGTTTCCAGGAGAAAGGCCTTCGTGTCCGGGCGGACGGCTTGGCGCCAAGCCTCGACGTCAGGACCGTCGACCAGGGTGCAGGCGACCCCGAACCGGGGAAGGAAGTCCTCGACCACCCATCGGCACGAGCCGAAGAGGCCCCGCGCCGCCACCACATGGTCTCCGGCCTGAACCTGGCTCACCATGGCGGCCGTGACCGCCGCCATGCCGCTTGCCGTCGCGCGGGCGGTTTCCGCTCCTTCCAGAGAGGCCATGCGCTGCTCGAACATGTCGATGGTCGGATTGGAGTAGCGGCTGTAGCTGTAGCCCGGCTCCTCGTTCAGGAAACGACGCTCGGCGCTCTCGGCGGTTTCATAAATGAAACCCTGCGTGATGAAGAGAGCCTCGGATGTCTCGCCGAAGGGGGTCCGCTCCTGGCCTTCGTGAACGAGGCGGGTCTCAAGCCGATAATCGCGGTCACGACGTGTGTTCATGAGCCGATGCTATGTTCGTTCTTTTAAAAGAACAAATGTTTTTTAAGAGGAATGAACCCGCCCTTCGTCTAACGGGGATTATCGACCGGAGACCTCGCCGATCAGCCGTAGGAGACAGGGCTCCAGGGAGGCGCGCCAGACCGGAAGGCGAATACCATGAATCGCTTCGAGCTTCGCGCAGTCCAAACGGGAGTTGCCGGGCCGCTTCGCCGGCGTGGGGTAGTCCGCCGTCGACAGAGGGCGGATCCTGGCGAACGGACCACCCAGGCGAGCCGACACGGCAAAGATCTCGGAGGCGAATTCGGCCCAGCTCGCAAAGCCGTTCCCGGCCATGTTGAAGATGCCGCGGAGCCTGCCCTCCTGAGGGTTCTCGAGAAGATTCCTGGCCACTCCATAGATGCCGTCGGCGAGATCGAGGGCGCTTGTCGGAGAGCCGATCTGGTCGGCGACGATGCCGATCTCGTCCCGATCCGCCGCCAGTCGAAGCATGGTCTTGACGAAATTCCTGCCGAACGGGCTGTAGATCCAGGCCGTCCGCAGGATCACGTGATCGTCGGTCGCGGCGGCGACAGCCTGCTCTCCGAGGAGTTTGGAACGGCCATAGGCCCCCAAAGGATGGACGGCATCGTCCTCCCTGTAAGGGCGAGGAAGGGTGCCGTCGAAGACATAATCCGTCGAAAGCTGGATGAAAGGTACGCCCATCGCCCGGGCGGCGCCGGCGAGGGTGCCGGCGCCGCTTGCGTTGACCGCCTCTGCCGCTCCCGGCTCCGCTTCAGCCTGATCGACAGCCGTGTAGGCCGCCGCATTCACGATCAGATCGCCGCCTGTCCGCCGCAGGATATCCTCGATTGCCGATGGTTCGCCGAGGTCCAGCTCGGGCCGTCCGAGCAGAAGGGTCTCGGCCCGATGCGTGGAGGCGCGCTCCGCCATGGCACGGGCGACTTGCCCTTCCTTGCCGATCACGATGATATGCATGGGCATTCAATGCTCCCTGCCAGGGACGGGGACCTGGATTCTTGAAGGCGTTGCCCGGTTCCGCTTAAGGATCCGGCGCCTTCCATTGTTGCTGCGCCGCAATATCACACTCCCGTCACGGTTTGTCTCCATAGTGCGATTCGTGATGGCAACGAGGATGACCATGGAGGAGGGCATGTACGCTTACAACCTGTTCCGCAGCACGCAGCAGGACGGCCTTGTCTGTGCGGTTCCGGAAGAGCGTTCGGTTCCTGCCTTCGTCACCGGGCCTCAATGGCAGTTCGGTGGGCGCCTCGACATGGGCGAGCTTCCGCTTGGCTTCGACAGGCAGGCCGCCATGACCGGGGTCCGGTTCAACGGGTACTATCTGTTCGCGAGCTTTCCCAAAAACGCGATGCACCTGTAAGCCCATGGCATCGTTTGCGGCGATGTAGACAGAAGTTTGAGTCATCGGTGCGGATCGGGGCTTGATCTTGCAGGGTGTCTGCTCTCTCTTTGTTGACGCGGTGTTGGCGCGGTGCCCGCCGCTGCCTTTCCCTGCGTGATCGTGAATTCTTCCCTCGCTCTGATCTGGACCATTACGGTCGCCACCACGTTGCTGCAGGCCGGTAATGGCCTGCTCCAGGCTGTCATGCCGTTGCGCATGCAGGCCGAAGGCCTTTCGGTCTCCGCGATCGGCATCGTGGCGGCGGGGTACGGCCTCGGCTTCTCGACCGGGTGCCTCCTGGCTCCGGCCTTCATCCGCCATGTCGGCTACATCCGCGCTTTCGCGAGCCTCGCCGCCATGGTCGCTGTGCTCGTACTGGTGATGACGCAGGCCCATTCCACACTGGCCTGGGTGATTCTGCGCGGGCTGACGGGCGTGACGCTGGCCTGCATCTTCACGGTGACGGACGGTTGGATCAGCGCGCGTGCTTCATCAAGCCATCGCGGACGAATTCTCTCGTTTTATATGATCGCCACCAAGATCGCCCTGATGCTGTCGCCGCTCGGCATCAGCTTCGGGGATATCGGGACCGACGGATTGTTCATGGCCGTAAGTGCCGTGATATCGCTGTCCCTGCTTCCGATCGCCGCCACGAGCACGAAGGAGCCGCCGGCGCCGGTCGGCGTGAAGGTCGACGTCCGGTATCTTTTCGCCCTCGCGCCCTCGGCCGTCGTCGGCTCCTTCGTGGTGGGCCTCGTCAACGGGCCGGTGATCGCCATCACGCCGGTTTTCGGGGTGAGCATCGGAATGAGCCAGGAGCGGGCTGCGGCGCTTCTGTTCGCACTCCAGGCCGGAAGTCTCGTGCTGCAATGGCCGCTCGGCTGGCTCTCCGACCGGGCGGATAGACGTTACATCATCGCCGGGCTGGCGGCGGGCACGAGCTTGGTCTCGATGCTCATTCTCTTCGCGAGCGCACATGGGGCCCAGGACATGATCCTGTGGAGCTTCGCCGCCTGGGGCGGCCTGGCGCTCTGTATCTATTCCGTGTGCGTGGCCCATGCCTGCGACATCGTCGAGCCCGGCCGCATCGTCTCGACGGTCGGCACGCTTCTCTTCTCGTGGGCGGCGGGCGTTACGGTCGGTCCCCTGTTCGGTGCCGCCGCCATGGAGCTGCTGGGACCTGACGGCCTTTTCATTTATTCGGCAGTCGCCTCCCTGGGACTCGTCGCCTTCATCATCCTGCGCATCGTCCGGGTTCAGCGTGCGCCGGTGATGGGCGGCTTCGTGGTCGCTTCCACCAACTCCGCTGCCCCCACGGTGGTGGCCCGGACGGAGGTTGCCGCGAGCGATCAGGCGGAGGACGGCGCAGGGCCGGATCAGAACTCGGCTTCTGCGGTGACGCGGGACGAAACGTCCTCATAGCGGTTCAGGCGCTTGTCGATCATCGTATCGATCTTGCCGTAGACCTCGGACACGCTGAGCTGCCGGGTCTTCTTGCCGTCCTTGGCATAAAAGAGCGACTTGTTGGACTCGGCCGCTTTGGGGAACGCGCTCTTTGCGCTCTTCTTCGGCGTGTCGTCCACGAGGGCGATGAACTTGCTCGCGCTGTCCACCCCGAAGAAGTGCGAGAGATAGAATTCCGAGCGGCTGAGCTTTCGACCGAGTTTCGCCTCGATCTTCGTCTTGTCGCGCTTCATCATCTCCGCTGCCATGAGGGCAGAGATGTAAGGATTTCGGCGCAGGCCAAGAATGTATTCGCGCTTGGCTTCGTCAGGGATCGTGAGCTTCCCATCCTGCCTCTCGATCGACGAGGCTTCCATGATCAGTCCGTATTTTGCGCCGAACGACTGCACGGCTTCGAGCCACGTGCTCGTGATGAACTGGAAAAGGCCGACAGCGGACGAGGTGGAGGCTTTATTGCCGGGAAGAAAGCTCGATTCCTTATCGGCGAGCGCCATCATGTAGACGGGATCGGCGCCGGTGATCTCCGACGCGCGGAGGATGGTGTCGACGATCCAGCGCGGGACGCGCATCTCCTCGAAATCCACGTACTCGACAGGAGTCGGGTCAACGTCATTCCCCACATCGCCTTCCGCGGCAGGCGGATTGGTGAGTGGCATCGAGGTGATGAAAAGCTCCTGCAACCGGGCATAGGTGAGCGTCCCTGCAGGGTCGACCGGAGTGATGGTTTCGAGAGGGTCGGCCGTGCCGATCTGCGCGGTCGGCCAAGGCGCCATGTCGAAGGGGCGCGCAGCCTGGTCCTGCGAAGGTGCTGCGAGAGCAGCCGGTGAGGCTCCCGCCCCTGCGGCCGCGCAGGTACCCAGGGCCACACTCGCGACGACGGTGAGCAGAGCATGGCGGGTACAAAAGGTAGAAAGGCTCTGGAGCGCATCGCGCGCCTGCAGCCCGATAAAAGCACTGTCTTTGTGACGAAACACCGATGACTGGCATGCGCGGTGAAGCGCTGTCAGAGCAACCTGCATTCGGAATAGCCCCCACAGGATTGACTGCTTCTCCGCAAAACGGGTGCGCAGCCCTTCTTCATTGACGAGGGCGAGTATGTGATAGGGGGATATGTCCAGAATAGGTCAGCTTGACCTTTCGCTAGGCAAATGTTCCGTATCGCGACAAACCGTCACCTCTCGTTTCAGGGAGTAAGCTCTCTGAACAAAGGGGTTTTCAGGCTCTGCCGTCCGGTTCCAAACAAATTTCGGGACAGGTTGTCGCAAGGTCAGTCGTAGGAGCCCTGACGCTCAAAATGCGTCGTGATCCTAGCGCAGGGGCTGCACAAGTGCACGCAATTGCCACAATTCCGGCAGCGCTAGCGCATCGGACGAAAAAGTGGGCCTGGCTTTTCGCTCAAACGATGCGCTCCACCAGGAGGGAGCATCGGAAGGAAACCCGTCCGAAGCTCTAAGGCTCGGCGCTTCAGGAGCGCCGATCCTTTATCGTCCGCCATCCGTGGCTCTTACCACGTTGCGCGCAAGCCGGCGTAGAAGGAGCGACCGGCCGTGCCGTAATCGTAGACCTCCTGATAGCGCGCATCGGTGAGATTTTCTGCGCGGGCATAGGCGCTGAAGGTGTCGCTGATCCTGTAATCGGCATAGACATCGATGCGCCCATAAGGCGCGAGTTCGTACCCCTCTCCGGGAGACGAGAAGCGGCTTCCCACAAGCACGACGGAGGGTTCGATCGAGAGCCCGGGCATGGGCGTGATGATCAGGCCGAGACGGCCCTGGTGCTGCGGACGGCGCGCAAGGCGCAGGTCCGTGTCCTCATCGAAAGCTTCGAGAAAGGTATAGTTCGCCTTCATGCGAAGCCAGGCGGGAACGACGTCCACATCGGCCGAGAGTTCCACGCCGCTGGTGCGGGCCCGGTTCACATTGATGAAGCAGCCATAGATCTGCTCCGGGCGGCAGCTTTCCGCCATCTCGTAGGCGATGAGGTTTCGGAAGCGGTTGGCGAAGAATGTTGCCGAAATCAGCACACGGTCGTCCGCAAGGCGTTGATCGAGGCCTATATCGAAGCCGATGGAGCGCTCCGATTCCAGATCGGCCGTGCCGGAGAACGGATCGAACTGCTGATACAGGGTCGGCGCCTTCGCGCCTGTGCCGATGCTGGCCCGCAGCTTGGTGCCGGAGTCCGGAATGTCGTATGCCGCCGTTGCGCGCCACGTTCCGAAAGTGTCGCCTCCCTCGACATCGTCGATGCGACCACCCAGCGAGAGATGGAGATTCTCGATGAGGCTGAACTGGTGGAGCGCATAGAGCGAGCGCGTCGTCTGTGATGCATCGACATTGTCGTAGGTCGGTGTCTCGAACGGGAGAACATTGCGCGTCGTGGAAACCAACGTCTCTTCCTCGACCTTGGCGCCCAGCGTCAGCAGACCAAGCGCTCCGAGCTTCAGATCGCCCTGGTATTCCGCCGACAGGCGGTCGCCTTGATATCCGTATTCATCCCAATAGAGGCTCGGCAAGGCATATGAGCCGATCAGACGGTAATCGCGATCCATACGGCTGCCGGAAACGAGAAAGCTGCTCTTGAGAATGCCGTCGAACGCTTTCTGCGTCAGGCGCGCATGGCCTTCGTAGAGACGCTGCCGCGTCGAGGAGGGGCCATCGGGCAGCGCATCGAAGCCGGCATCGTTGTCGAGATCAGCCTTGTTGTGGCTCGTATAGCCTCCGATCTCGAATTCGGTGTTCGGCGAAAGTGCGACCGCGACACGTCCCGCCGCGCCCAGGCGCTGTGCGCCGTCGGCTTCGAGAGGGGAGGTAAGCGCGTGTTCGATACGGCCGATCCGGTAGCCGTAACGCGAGAAGCCCGTCATGTCGAAGCCTGTCGTCGAGAACGCGTAGGAGACGGGGCCTTCGCTGCCTGAAACCGCGGCCCGCCCGGCCTTGGTGCCATAGTTGCCGCCCTCCACGCCGACGCTGAAACGCGGCGCGCCCTTGCCCTTGCGGGTTATGATGTTGATCACGCCGCCCATCGCATCGGAGCCGTAGATGGCGGATTGCGGGCCGCGCAGGACTTCGATCCGCTCGATATCGACGGCGGACAGATTGGAGAAGTCGAACTCGCCGGCATCGGAGGAGGGGTCGTTCGCGCGGATCCCGTCGATCAGTACGAGGGTCTGCCCGGCATCGGCGCCGCGAATGCGCACCGTCGTCGTCCCTCCGGGACCGCCGGTCTCGACGACGGTGACGCCCGGCACACGGCGCAGGACATCGGCGGGACTCTTCGGGGATTCTTTTTCGATCTCCTCGCCGGGAATCACCGAAATCGCGCTGCCGGCCTGCGAGATGGCGAGGGGCGAGCGCGTGGCCGTGACCACGAAGTCGGGCTCAGGGATGGAATCGGCGAACGCCTGGGCCAGGGCGGCGTCCAGCGAAATGACACATAAAGATACGGATGCCGCGAAGATGCGGCGCAAAGGCACGACCATGGAGACCTCCTGCTCGCCCCGCCGGCAAGCAATACGGGTTGCGTTCTCGACGCCGGCCGGTCTCCTGGCTTGCGGGTCATCGCGAGCAATCCGCCTTCCCAAATCCTCTTGCGCTTGTCGCGCCCGAGGGTTCGGTGGCATGAAGGATTGCCGCTTACCGCTCACAGTTGCGGGGGCAGCCACGGATTAGGACCAGGTCCGCACCGTGTTCCCGTTTCACCTCACGATGTGAGGCACCAACGTCGGATCCTCTCTTACGAGCTTGCCCGTTATGCCGCAACTGCGCCTCGATCGGTTTTCCGGATGGATGTGGCCCATCTGCATCGCCTTTGCTTTGGGGGGCGTGGCAGAGGCGCAGCAGCGACCCCGGCATGTGGTCTCTCTCAATCTCTGCACGGACGAGATGCTGCTGGCCTTCGCGGATCGGGGGCAGATCGCTTCTCTGAGCCATCTCGTCATGGATCCGTCGGTCTCGGTCATGGTCGAACAGGCCAGGGGCATCTCCCTCAACGACGGACGGGCGGAGACGATCCTGTTCAGCCGTCCGGATCTCGTGCTGTCAGGGACCTATGGCCAACACAACCAGGCCGCGCTCCTCAAGGCCCAGGGGCTGAAGGTCCTGCCTCTCGGGCCGTGGGCGAGCCTGACGGAGGGGCAGGAGCAGATCCGAGCGATGGCGCGCGCATTGGGACATCCCGAGCGCGGCGAGGACCTGATCACCAGAATCGAAGCCGCGCTTCTCCGGACGAAGGACATCGTCAAGGGCAGGCCCAGCATTCTTGTCTATGACCGGGGCGGGTGGGTTTCTCCGGCGGATTCGCCCATGAACGAGCTCTTGCTGCACATGGGTTTCCGGCTTCATCAGGAGGTCTTGGGAGCGCCCTATGGCGGTGTGGCCCGTCTCGAATCCATCGTCACGTCTCCACCCGATTATCTCGTCGTCGACGAGGAGGCCGGGAGCGCGGTGGACAATGGAACGGCGATCTTCTCTCACCCGGCCCTCATGCATGCCGTGCCGCTCAAGCGCCGCCTCGTGGTTCCGGGCAAGCTCGCGCTCTGTGGCGGACCTTCGACGCCCGCGCTCATCGACGCACTGGCGGCGCAAATCCAGGCGAAGGTGCGCTGAAAGGGCCGACTCAGCCGAGGCGCAGGTTCAGGGGAGGGGCCGGCTTGAGCAGGACCGGGCACCCGGCGGCGACGAGGGCGACGGCATCGCATGCCGCTGCGATCCGCTGATTGAGCCGGCCCTGCTCGTCGCGAAATGCGCGGCCGAGAGCGGTCGCGGGGACAATCCCCTGGCCGACCTCGTTCGAGACGAGGAGAAGGGGACCTTTCAGCGCCTTCAGCTCATCGAGCAGTGCGTCGATCTCATGCTCGGTATTGCGTCCGTCCAGCATGATGTTGGAGAGCCATAGGGTCAGGCAGTCGACGAGCACGACACGATCGGGTGCGGCAGTCGCGCGAATGGCCGAAACGAGGTCGAGCGGTGCCTCCTCCACCTGCCAGGACGCATCGCGCTCGGATTGATGATGCGCGATGCGCTCCCGCATTTCGTCGTCGAAGGCTTGCGCCGTCGCGACGAGAACGCGGGCGGTCGATGCCGCCTCGGCCCATTGCTGGGCGAGCCGGCTCTTGCCTGAGCGTGCGCCGCCCAGGACGAGGACACGGCGGTGAAAGGTCATGTGCGTTTCCGGAGGGTGCAGGTCGTGAGGGTCGTCAGCGCATCGTGCCAAAAAGTGGACCCGGTTTTTCGCAAGAACGATGCGCTCTTCGAGGAGAGAGCATCGGATTCAATCCCAAAAGTGCAAATCCACTTCCCGCGTCCGATGCTCTAGCCCGTCAGGCGATTGAGAGGAAGGGTCATGTGGACGCGCAGGCCTTCGCGCAGCCATTCCTGCTCCAGCGTGCCGCCGAGCTGCCCCGCGATGCTTCTCTGAGAGAGCTGCGTGCCGAAACCTTCGAAATCCGGTTTGCTCTCGACCGTGGGGCCCCCGCCCTCGGTCCAGTGGAGATCGACCGTCTCGTTGTGAACGGTCCATCGGATCGCTAAACGGCCTTCCGGGTTCGAAAGGCAGCCGTATTTGGCGGCATTCGTGGCCAGTTCATGCAGCACCAGCGCAAGACTCGTCGTGGTGTTGGAGCCCACACGAACGCTCGGTCCTTGAATGTCGACCCGGTCAGAGCTGGATTGACGATAAGGCTCGAGCACGGCTTCGCACAGTCGGGCGAGATCGACATCCGTCCCCGATCCTTGTGCGATGGCGGAGGCGGGCTGTACAAGCTCGTGAGCCCGCGAGAGCGCGCTCAGGCGGCCGCGGAGCGCGGTCGCCATCTCCTTCGGATCTTTGGCCGTGCGCGCGGTCATCGAGACCATGCCGTTGGCGATGGCGAACAGGTTCTTGACGCGATGGTTCAACTCACGCGTGAGGAGCTGCTGGGCCTCCTCGAAAGCGTGCCGCTCGGTGATGTCGCTGACCACGCCGGAGAGAATCACGGCATGGGGCTTGTCCCCGTCGACCGCGAAGAAGGCCTGCCCGACCGAGCGGAACCAGCGGAGTTTCCCGTCGGGCAGGATCGCCCGGTACTCGCTCTCGTAATGGCCGTCCCATTGCGGGTCGCAGGCTTTCGCGATGCGGGCCTGCACCTCATCCCGGTCATCGGGGTGAATCATGTCGATGACCTGGCTCAAGGGAAGGTTGAGTGATCCGTCATGCAGGATCCGATAGAGAGCGCAGGTGCCCTCGTCCCAGAGAACCTGCTTCTTCTCCAGATCGATCTGCCATGTGCCGAGATCGGCCGCCTCGAGGGCCAGGCGATAGCGTGTTTCCAGCCTACGGACGGCTTCCTCCGCCCTCTTCTGGGCATCGATATTGGTGCTGGTGCCGAACCAGCGCATCGTGTCGCCGGAAAGGGCCTGGATCGGAACGGCGCGGCTGAGGACCCATTCGTAACGGCCCCCGGCGTTTCGGATCCGGTATTCCCATTCATAGGGTGCCCCGGTCTCGATCGATCGCAGCCATTGCACCCGAACCTCGGGCATGTCCTTGGGATGCACCGCATTGAGCCAGCCGTCTCCCTCGGATTGCTCGGGGGTCAGACCCGTGAATTCATGCCAGCGGCGGTTAAAATAATCGTGTGACCCGTCGGCACGGGCCGACCAGACGAGCTGGGGCAAGGATTCCGCCAGAACGGCAAACTGATTTTCCGCTGCATTGAAATCCACTCGGGTCTCCCTGGGGGCGCGACTTGCCGCCTGTTCTCCTGCCAAAGGGAACTTCATTCTTGAAGGCCTTTTTGATGCTGACAACCTAAATCGTGCTCAATTTGTGATTTTAATGGCGAAAGAGTAGCCCCTGAGGGGAGAAAGGACTAAGAAGCCGCCCGTATCTGGCGCTCCGCAGCCGGAGCGCATAGATGCAGGACAGCCCTTGAACCCTGAAGCGGCATCGGACGCCGAGGCTGGTTGAACCCTTTCATGAACGATATGAGCCCCAATCCGGTTGCCCCGCCGGACATCGCATCTGCCGACGCCCTGCATCCCAAGGAGCGCCGCTCGCGCCGCTTCGCCTGGATCGGCATGGGCGCCAGTGTAATCCTGTTCGGGGCATCCCTTGTCGTTCTTTGGCATATCGTCTCTGAAATCGACGTGAACGAACTGAAGGCCGCCTTCACGGCGGCGAGCTTGCGCCAGATCGGCCTGGCGATTCTTTTCACCACCATCAGCTACAGCCTTCTGACCTGCTATGATGCCATCGCGCTGAGACAGCTCAAGCTCAAGATCCCGTATCGCACCACCGCGATGGCCTCCTTCACGTCCTATGCGGTGAGCTTTACCCTGGGCTTTCCCCTGCTCACGGCCGGCACGGTCCGTTACTGGCTCTATTCTCCCAAAGGAGTGAGTCCGGGACGGGTGGCAAGCCTTACGGTGATCACCGGCGTGACCTTCTGGCTCGGCATGGCCTTGGTCCTGGCCACGAGCATGATCCGGCAGGCGGACGAGCTAGCGAGCCTTGTCTATACCCATATCTGGGTCAATCAGCTGATCGGCCTCGCCGCGGCCGTGTTCGTCCTGGGCTATCTGGTCTGGGTCTCGTTCAAACGCCGGATCGTCCGGATCCAGGGGTGGAAGCTCGAGCTTCCGGGCCTGCGCCTGTCTCTGGCCCAGATCCTGATCGGCGCCTGCGATGTCTGCGCCGGGGCCGGGGTGCTCTTCATCCTTCTGCCCGGAGGGCACGGCCTCGGCTTCGAGACTTTCCTCGCTGTCTATATCTTCGCCGTCATGCTGGGCGTGGCGAGCCATGCGCCCGGCGGCCTCGGCGTCTTCGAGGCCACGATCCTTCTGGCGCTATCGAGCTATCCCCGCGAGCCGGTCCTGGGTGCGCTCCTGCTCTATCGCCTGTGCTACTATCTCGTTCCATTCGTGGTGGCCCTGGCCCTGTTGGGCGCCTATGAAGTCCGCAACCGTCTGAGGTCCTCGCGAGGGGCGTTCAAGCCCGACGAGGAGCTTGCCGAGGAGGGATCGGCCGGGAGATGACTCTTCGGAGCGCGCGTCCTAGCGCGGCCCGCCGGATCCGCTCGCAACGATGCGCTCATCTCGGAAGGGAGCAGCGGATCGAACCCAAAAATGCAAGTCCACTTTTGGGTTCGATGCTGTAGTACCTGACGCGACATCCAGCCGGGGCTCTGCAACATCATGACCGACACCAGTGAGATCAGGCCGGACGGCGGCCCGCCCCACGTGGCAGCGCTGCGCGTGGCGGCCTTCCGAGGAGCCGCCCTGACGAGCCTGGTCCTGAGTGCGGTCGCCCTGTGGCGTGGCTACGGCGACGGCTGGTTCGTCGCGGGCGTCCTCGGGGCCCTCATGCTCAGCGCTGCCGCGGGCGGGCTGCCGCGCAAGCGATTGGGACAAGCTCTGCAGCCGCGTCCAAGATCATCCGCCCACAGCACCATGGCCGAGGCCGTGCTGGCCCACATTCCGGACCCCGTGATCCTGATCGACAGGCGTGCCGTGGTCCTCGAGGCCAACAAGGCAGCCTACAGGCTGCTGCCGGGCCTGAAGGTCGGTCATCCGCTGTCGTTTGCCCTCCGCAGCCCCGATGTGCTCGATGGGATCGAGGAGGTCCTCGAGACGGGGGCCCCGTTACGGGTCGAATATTCCGAACGGGTTCCGACGGAACGGACCTTCGAGGTCCATATCGGGCCCTTGCGTCCGGAGGCTACGGATGTAGGAGTTCGGCCGGGCGTCGTCCTGTTTTTCCGCGATCTCACCTCGGCGAGGCTCCTCGAGGTCATGCGGTCGGATTTCGTGGCCAATGCCAGCCATGAGCTCAGGACCCCTCTGGCATCCCTCCTGGGCTTTATCGAAACCCTCCAGGGACCGGCCCGGGAGGATACCAAGGCGAGGGAGCGCTTCCTCGAAATCATGCGTGTCCAGGCCCAGCGCATGAAACGGCTGATCGATGATCTCCTGTCCCTCTCGCGCATCGAGATGCGGGCCCATGTCTCGCCGACGCAAACCGTCGATCTCGGATCTCTCGTCGCCCCGATGGTCGAGACGTTTTCCCCGGCCGCGAAGGCAAAGGGTGTGGTGATCCGCACGACCCTGCCATCACGGCCGGTTCACGTATTCGGCGATCGGGACGAGCTTTTGCGCGTGATCGAGAACCTGATCGAGAACGCCGTGAAATACGGCGAAAGCGGCGGCGCCGTCGACATTGCCATCGAGAGCACCCAGGCGGATGCAGGCCGTCAGGGCCGCTGCGCGATCCTGTCGGTGCGGGATTACGGGCCCGGGATCCCTCCGGAGCATCTGCCGCGCCTGACGGAGCGTTTCTACCGGGTCGACGCGGCCCAGAGCCGGGACAAGGGCGGTACGGGCTTGGGATTGGCCATCGTCAAGCATATCGTCAACCGCCATCGCGGCGAGCTCGACATTGCGAGCGAGCCGGGGCAGGGCGCCTGTTTCACGGTCAAGCTTCCCGAGGCCCCAACCTTCGATTGATGTTGGATTCCGGGTCTTTGCCGGGGATCCTTTCGGGGTGTCATCTATTTGTCATCCAACCGTCGTAGAGCCGACATGCGTCGGCCCTAGCTGTCCATTCGCGCGGCCCGGAAGCGGTCCTTGAACTGCCTGCCGCGCTTGTATGAACAGGAGATTTACCGTGAAGATCATGTCCTTCGCCATGGCAGCCGGCCTTGCCTTCGCGAGCCTTTCGACTGCAGCGTCCGCTGCCGACATCACCGGCGCAGGCGCGACTTTCCCCTTCCCGGTCTATTCGAAATGGGCTGAAGCCTACAAGAAAGAGACCGGCAACGGCATGAACTATCAATCGATCGGCTCCGGCGGCGGGATCAAGCAGATCCAGGCGAAGACCGTCGATTTCGGCGCCACGGACGCCCCGATGAAGGGGGCCGATCTCGAGAAGAACGAGCTCGTTCAGTTCCCGACCGTGATGGGTGCCGTCGTTCCGGTGGTGAACATCCAGGGCATTCAGGCTGGTCAGATCAAGCTGACGGGACAGGTTCTGGCCGACATCTTCCAGGGCAAGATCGCCAAGTGGAACGATCCCAAGATCGCCCAGCTGAATGCCGGCGTGAATCTCCCCAGCGCCAACATCACCCCGGTCTACCGTTCCGACTCTTCCGGCACGACCAGCGTGTTCAGCACCTACCTCTCCCAAGTGTCCGAGGGTTGGAAGTCGGAGCTCGGCGCCGGCACCACGATCAACTGGCCCGTCGGCCAGGGCGGCAAGGGCAATGAAGGCGTGGCCGCGACCGTGAAGCAGGTTCCGAACTCGATCGGCTATGTGGAATTCGCCTACGCCAAGCAGAACAACATCCCCTACACCCTTCTGCAGAACCAGGCGGGCAAGTATCCGCAGCCGGAGATCAAGTCCTTCCAGGCCGCTGCCGCGAGCGCCAACTGGTCGTCGGCTCCCGGCTTCGGCATCTCGCTGACCAACCAGGCTGGCGACGATGCTTGGCCGATCACGAACCCCACCTTCATCCTGGTCCACAAGACTGCGGAGAAGCCCGAGCAGACCGCCGAGGTTCTGAAGTTCTTCGACTGGGCCTACAAGAACGGCAGCAAGCTCGCTTCCGACCTTGACTACGTGCCGCTTCCCGACAACGTCGTCGAGCAGATCCGCACGTCCTGGGCGAACGACATCAAGGCCGCCTCGGGTCAGCCGGTCTATAAGAAGTAAAGTTGACGGCAGCCTTTGGCTGGAGGAGTAAGACGGATGGCTGTTGTGTCTGGTAAGATTGCCGTATCGAGCATGCCGACCGTCCGCCGCTCCTCATCGACCTTCGACCAGGGCTTCCGGTGGGCCAGTTACGGCTCCGCCCTGGTCGTCCTTGCCGTTCTCGCGGGGATCATCGGCACGATGGTCTATGGCGGGTGGCCTGCCTTCCGGGAGTTCGGCTTCGGATTCATCACATCGAGCGCCTGGAATGTCGGCCAGGACCAGTATGGGGCATGGGTCGCCATCTCCGGCACACTCACGTCGGCCCTCATCGCCCTTGCCATCGGCGTGCCGGTTTCCATCGGCATCGCGGTCTTCCTGACTCAGCTGTGCCCACCCTGGCTTCGCCGTCCGGTCTCGACCGTGATCGAGCTCCTGGCCGCCGTGCCCAGCATCATCTACGGTATGTGGGGCCTCTTCGTCTTCGCTCCGCTGTTCGCGAAATATGTCCAGATTCCCTTGAACTCCATCGTCGAGGGCATGCCGATCCTGGGCACCGTCCTGTATGCCCGCGTTCCGTCCGGCGTCGGCATGCTGACGGCGGGAATCATCCTGGCGATCATGATCATTCCCTTCATCGCCTCGATCACGCGCGACATCCTCGATCAGATCCCGACCGTGCTGCGCGAAAGCGCCTACGGGATCGGCTGCACGACGTGGGAAGTGGTGCGCTACGTTCTGCTTCCGCAGGCGGGCGTCAGCATCATCGGCGCGGTCATGCTGGGCCTCGGCCGCGCTCTCGGCGAGACGATGGCGGTCACTTTCGTGATCGGCAACGCAAATCGCCTGTCGCTGTCGCTTTTTGATCCAAGCTCGACCATCGCGTCCCGCATCGCCAACGAGTTCAACGAGGCGGCGGGGATGCAGATGAACGCCCTGCTCGCGCTGGGATGCATTCTGTTCGTGGTCACGTTCATCGTTCTGGCACTCGCGCGTCTTCTGATCGCCCGTGTGAAGACACGCTAAGGGGATGTCCGATGGATACCGCTCTCTACAAGAATGCCGAGACGGCTTCTCCTACTCCCTGGGGACGCGTTCGGCGTGGCCGTTACATTGCCGACCGCGCGCTGAAGATCATCTGCACGCTCTTCACGCTTCTGGGAGCTTTCGTGCTCGGGTGGATCTTGCTGATGCTGCTGGTGGAAGGCATCGGGGGGCTTTCTCCGGCGGTCTTCACGGAAACCACGCCGGGGCCCGGCACGCAGGGCGGCGGCATTGCCAATGCCATCGTCGGCAGCCTGATCCTGACGCTCCTGGGCATCGTGGTCGCAACGCCCATCGGCGTGCTCGCGGGAACATACCTTGCCGAATACGGCAAGGACTCGACGCTCGCCACCGTGATCCGCTTCGTCAACGACATCCTGCTGGCGGCTCCCAGCATCCTCATCGGCCTTTTCGTCTACATGCTGATGGTGCAGCCGATGGGAGGCTATTCCGGATGGGCCGGAGGAGTGGCGCTTGCAATCATCGCGGTTCCCGTGATCGTGCGCTCGACCGAGGACATGCTGCGGCTCGTGCCCGGCTCCCTTCGTGAGGCCGGAGCAGCGCTGGGCGCGCCCATGTCGACGGTGATCGTCAAGATCAGCTGGAAGGCCGCGCGGGCCGGCATGGTCACCGGCGTGATCCTGGCCACGGCGCGCATTGCGGGCGAAACCGCGCCGCTGCTGTTCACAGCGCTCAACAACACCTTCTGGTTCAGCCCGAGCCTGATGGGCGGCGTCTCCAACCTGCCCGTGACGATCTACCAGTTCGCGCTGGCGCCGTATCAGAACTGGCGCGAGCTCGCCTGGGCCGGCGCCCTCATCATCACCCTGTCCATCCTGGCGCTCTCCATCGTGGCGCGCCTGCTCTTCAAGAAGGATAAAGTCCGATGAGCACGATTGCCGTCAACGCGAGCAGCGCCATCGGGAATGCGGCTGCAGCCGATGCCGATGCTTCGGTCCGCATCGCCGTCAGGAAACTCGACTTCTACTATGGCGATTTCCGTGGCCTGAAAGACATCTCGCTCGACTTCTACGACCGGCAGGTGACGGCGCTCATCGGCCCTTCGGGATGCGGAAAGTCCACGTTGCTGCGGACCTTCAACCGCATCTACAGCCTCTATCCCGAGCAGCGCGCGGAAGGTCAGATCCTGCTCGACGGGCAGAATGTCCTGTCTCCATCCATCGACGTCAACGAGTTGCGGGCCCGTGTCGGCATGGTGTTCCAGAAGCCGACCCCGTTCCCCATGTCGATCTACGACAACATCGCCTTCGGGATCCGCCTTTACGAGAAGCTGCCGAAGAGCGAGCTCGACGGCCGCGTGGAGGGAGCCCTGCGCAAGGCGGCCCTCTGGGACGAGGTGAAGGACAAGCTGCGCCAGTCCGGCATGGGACTCTCCGGCGGCCAGCAGCAGCGCCTTTGCATCGCGCGCGCAATCGCGCAGCGCCCCGAGGTGATCCTGCTCGATGAGCCGACATCCGCGCTGGACCCGATTTCCACGGGCAAGATCGAGGAGCTTATCGAGCAGCTCCGCTCGGAATTCACCATCGTCATCGTCACCCACAACATGCAGCAGGCGGCGCGCATCTCCCAGTTCACGGCCTTCATGTATCTGGGCGAACTCGTGGAGTTCGGTCCGACGACCAAGATGTTCATGAACCCGTCGAAGAAACAGACTCAGGATTACATCACGGGCCGCTTCGGCTGACCGAAGCGCCTCAAGGAGGCATCCCATGGCGGAGCATATCGTCAGCTCCTACGACAACGACCTGCAGGCTCTGCGTCGCCGCATCACCGAGATGGGCGGCATCGCCGAGAAAATGCTCGTGGATTCGATCAGCGCGCTCGTGCGTCACGACACCGCTCTGGCGCAGACCGTCATCGCCTCGGACAAGCGCCTCGATCTGCTCCAGCGCGAGATCGAGGAGAGCGCCATCCTCACCATTGCCCGCCGCCAGCCCCTGGCGGTCGATCTGCGCGAGACCATCTCGGCGATCCGGGTCTCCGGAGATGTGGAGCGCATCGGCGACCTGGCCAAGAACATCGCCAAGCGTGCGCTTGCCATCGGGGGCGACTTCCAGCCGCAGAAGATCGTTCTCGGCCTCCAGCACATGAGCGATCTCGTGCTGGGTCAGCTTAAGGACGTGCTCGACGCGTATGCACAGCAGGACACGGTGCGGGCCCTCGACGTCTGGAAGCGCGATGGCGCCATCGATGCGCTCTATACGTCGCTCTTCCGCGAGCTTCTGACCTACATGATGGAAGATCCCCGCAACATCTCCTTCTGCACGCATCTCCTGTTCTGCGCCAAGAACATCGAGCGGATCGGCGACCACACCACCAACATCGCCGAAACGGTGCATTATCTCGTAACGGGCGAGACCCTCGCCATCGAACGTCCCAAGAACGACCGCTCGATCGATGCGAGCACCGAGGCGGGAGCCTGACGATGGGGCCTCGCGTTCTGATTGTGGAGGATGAGGAGCCGTTGACTCTGCTCCTGCGCTACAATCTCGAGGCCGAAGGCTACGAGGTCGACAGCGTATCGCGGGGGGATGAGGCCGAGATCCGACTTCGCGAGCAGGTGCCGGACATCGTGCTGCTCGACTGGATGCTGCCGGGATTGTCCGGGATCGAACTCTGCCGCCGCATCCGCGTGCGCCCCGAGACCGAGCGCCTGCCGGTCATCATGCTGACGGCGCGTGGTGAGGAGGGCGACCGTATCCGGGGACTGTCCACAGGTGCGGATGATTATATCGTCAAGCCCTTCTCGGTGCCGGAACTGCTCGCACGCGTGCGGGCACTCCTGCGCCGCACGAAGCCGGCTCATATCGCAACGCTCCTACGGGCGGGTGACATGGAACTCGACCGCGAAACCCATCGGGTGCGCCGCTCCGGCAAGGATCTTCATCTGGGTCCCACCGAATTCCGGCTGCTCGAGTTTCTCATGCAGAGCCCGGGGCGCGTCTTTTCCCGCGAGCACCTGCTCAATGCGGTCTGGGGACACGACGTCTATATCGACGAGCGGACAGTGGACGTGCATGTGGGCCGTCTGCGCAAGGCCATTAATCTTCCGCGGTTGCCGGATCCGATCCGGACCGTGCGTGGAGCGGGCTATTCCTTCGACGAGACGTTTGCCCGCGCCGATCAGGCCGCGAACGCGTCAGGCTGATCCTTCACGGGAAAGACGGAAAAGGGCCGCGCTGAGAAGATCAGCGCGGCCCTTTTCTTGAAAACTCGGTTTTATCCGATGCTCCGTTCTATAGTGGGAGCATCGCGTTGATCCCAAAAGCGCAAGTCCACTTTTGGGTCCGGTGCTCTAGGCGCGGGCGAGCTTACGCTCACGCTTGCGATCGGCCACGGGCTGATAGGCGATGCGGGCGTGGTGGGTGCAATAGGGCAGTCCCGTAATGGAACGGGCGCCGCAGAAACGGAACTCCGGCTTCGTCGGATCGCCCATCGGCCAGCGGCACATGGACTCGCGCAGATCCATGATGGTGACGCGCTCGGACATCGGGATCGCCACGTCGTCCTCTTCGATCATCTCCACCGGGGCCTGCGGGGCAGGCTGGAGCGAGATAGGCGCCAGGACCACGTTGCTGTGGGCCGGAGGCGCAATTGGGGCCGGCGCGCTGGGAGCGCGCGTCACCTTCCGGGCGCGAGGCGCGGCCGAGACGGGCTTCACGTCCTTGGCGCGGCCGGAGAGGCCGAGGCGATGAACCTTGCCGATCACCGCGTTGCGGGTCACGTTTCCGAGTTCGGCGGCGATCTGGCTCGCGCTCAAGCCGTCGGTCCAGAGCTTCTTGAGAAGCTCGACCCGCTCATCCGTCCAAGTTGCGCCCGCATCTGTCATTTTTAAAACCTGCCTCCTCGTGGCTGCTTCTTTGAACCCGGAATCCCCTGTACCTCGCGGACAGAAAATTGATGTCCGACCGCGTTGGCAGGGTCGCTCCTGAGGGTGAAAGCCGCCGCACGAATGCTGTACTCGACTGACCCGAAGTTACAGGATGGGCGGACTCGGGCGCAAGAGTCCCCGTCCACCCCCCGCCGTTTTCCCCAAGGAACTCTCCCGACGCATGGTATGGACTGTCGCATTTCGCCGGTTCCCCAGGGAGGAACCGCCTCGAAACGGACCACGGAGTTACTTCAAGCGGTGGATCTAAGCTTGTCGCCCGATATCCAACCGGAAAATTTCCCTGTGATGGGTCACTTCATTTCTCTTGAATTGACAGGGTCTCGCGCCTCGTTAGAATCTCCGCTGTGCCGCCCCGCTTGGGCGGCGCTTTCTTTTTAAAGGCCCAAGGCCGACCTTCAGGGTGTCCTTGGGCTTCCACCAGAGGCGGAGATATCCCGTGACATCGCCATTGCTGCCGACCTATGCACGCGCCGAACTGTCCTTCGAGAAGGGAGAGGGGGCTTGGCTCTACGGCCGAGACGGGCAGCGATATCTCGATTTCGGCGCGGGCATCGCCGTGAACGCTCTGGGGCATGCCCACCCGCACCTTGTCGAGGCACTGACCCAGCAGGCCTCCAAGCTCTGGCATACCTCCAACCTGTTCCAGATTCCGGAAGGTGAGCGCCTGGCCGCGCGGCTGGTGGAGAATACCTTCGCCGACGTCGTCTTCTTCTCGAATTCAGGCGCCGAGGCCAACGAGGCGGCCGTGAAGATGGCTCGCAAGTATCATCATGCCAACGGCCATCCGGAACGCTTTCGCATCGTCACGTTCGAGGGCGCCTTCCACGGCCGGACCCTTGCAACCATCGCGGCCGGCGGCCAGGCCAAGTACCTGGAAGGCTTCGGCCCGAAAGTCGAGGGTTTCGACCAGGTTCCCCTCAACGATCTCGATGCGCTCAAGGCCGCAATCGGCCCCGAAACGGCCGCTCTCCTGATCGAACCGATCCAGGGCGAGGGCGGCGTCCGCTCGGTCGACGCGGCCTTCATGAAGGAATTGCGGGCGCTCTGCGACCGGGACGGCCTTCTCCTGATCTTCGACGAAATTCAGACCGGGGTCGGCCGCACGGGCAAGCTCTTCGCCTATGAATGGACGGGCGTGACGCCCGACATCATGTCCGTGGCCAAGGGGATCGGCGGCGGTTTCCCTCTCGGCGCCTGCCTTGCCACGCGCGAGGCGGCCAAGGGCATGACCGTGGGCACGCACGGCACCACGTTCGGCGGCAATCCGCTCGCAATGGCGGTCGGCAATGCGGTGCTCGACGTGATCCTGGCGCCCGGCTTCCTCAAGGAAGTGGAGCGCAAGGGCCTTCTGCTGAAGCAGCGGTTGGCCGAGCTGAAGGATCGCCATCCTGCCGTTATCGCGGAGGTGCGCGGCTTCGGGCTCATGATGGGCCTGCGCACTGTCGTGCCCAATACCGGTTTCGTCGCCGCTGCCCGGAAGCAGAAGATCATTCTGATCGGGGCCGGCGACAATGTGGTTCGGCTTCTGCCGCCGCTCATTATTTCCGATGCGGATATTTCGGAAGCCTTCGATCGTCTGGATGCCGCCTGCGCGGCGATGGAAGCTGAGCTGAAGACCCAGGCTCGGCCGGGAGCAGTTTAATGAAACCCCGTCACTTTCTCGATCTCAGCGACTTTTCGGGCGCCCAGATTCGCCACATCCTGGCTATCGGCTCCGGCATCAAGGCCAAGCGCCGCCGGGGTGAGCGCTCCGGCGACCGACCGCTCGAGGGCAAGACGCTCGCCATGGTGTTCGACAAGCCCTCCACCCGCACCCGTGTCTCCTTCGACGTGGGCATGCGCGAGCTTGGCGGCGAGACGTTGATGCTCACGGGCAAGGAGATGCAGCTTGGCCGCGGCGAGAGCATCGCGGACACGGCGCGGGTTCTCTCGCGCTACGTGGACGCGATCATGATCCGCACTCTCGACCACGCCATGGTGACGGAACTGGCGCAATACGCTTCGATCCCGGTGATCAATGGGCTGACCAAGACGACGCATCCATGCCAGATCATGGCGGACGTCATGACATTCGAGGAGCATAACGGTCCGATCGAGGGCCGCACGGTCGCCTGGGTCGGCGATGCCAACAACGTGCTCGCCTCGTGGGTCCATGCCTCCGCGCGCCTGAATTTTACGCTGAAGATCGCGTCTCCGCCGGAACTTGCTCCGCGCCCGGAGCTTTTGTCCTGGGCCAAACAGGAGGGAGCGCGGATCAGCGTGACGACCGACGCATTCGAGGCAGCCGAGGGGGCTGATGCCATCGTCACCGATTGCTGGGTCTCCATGGGCGATGACGACGAGTTCCGCCGCCATAACCTGCTCAAGCCGTATCAGGTGAACAGCAGGCTGATGGGCGTGGCCGCCAATGACGCCGTGTTCATGCATTGTCTCCCGGCCCATCGCGGCGAGGAGGTGACGGATGAGGTCATGGACGGGTCGCAATCCGTGGTTTTCGATGAGGCCGAGAACCGGCTTCATGCACAAAAGGGCATCCTGGCCTGGTGCCTTGGAGCAGAAAGCGCATGAGTTCAGCTTCGTTCGAGGGACATGATGACATCGTCCTGCCGTTCGCGGTCGAGCCCCTCGACGTGCGCGGGCGGGTGGTCCGTCTCGGTCCTTCCATCGACACCATCCTGGCCCGTCACGGTTATCCCGACGTGGTCGCCCGCGTCATCGGCGAGGCGGCCGCGCTCACCGTCATGCTCGGTTCATCGCTGAAGCTCGAAGGGCGCTTCCAGCTTCAGACGAAGACCGACGGCATCATCGACATGGTGGTGGTGGACTTCAACGCGCCCGACAGGTTGCGCGCTACGGCCCGTTTCGACAAGGAGAAGCTGGAAGTTCTCGGGTCGGTGACACCGGGAACCGGCGAACTCCTTGGCTCCGGCTACCTCGCCATGACCATCGATCAGGGGTCGGAGCGCAGCCGCTATCAGGGGGTTGTCGCTCTCGATGGACAGGGCTTCGAAGAGGCCGCGCACCAATATTTCCGTCAATCGGAACAGATCCCGACGCAGGTGCGCCTCGCGGTGGCCGAGCAGTTCGAGAACGGACGCCACACCTATCGTGCGGGCGGCCTGATGATCCAGTTCCTGCCGTCCTCGTCCGAGCGGCTGCGCCAGGCGGATCTCGATCCTGGCGATATACCGGAAGGCCATCCGCCGCACGATCTGGGCATGCCCTCGGAGGACGATGCCTGGGTGGAGGCTAAGTCGCTGCTGGCAACGGTCGAAGATCATGAGCTCATCGATCCTGCCGTATCGAGCGAACGGCTGCTCTACCGCCTGTTCCACGAGCGTGGCGTGCGCGTGTTCGAAGGCCAGCGCGTGCACGAGGAATGCACCTGCTCGCATGAGCGTATCATGGGAATGATGCGCCGCTTCTCTCCGGAGGATCGCCGCGACATGGTCGGCGACAACGGACGCATCGGCATCACCTGCGAATTCTGCTCGCGTTTCTACGATCTCGACCCGGCCAACGTGGAGGCCGCGATCGGCAAGACGGAAGCGTGAGGCATCGGTCGAAGCGCTGAACGCGACCCGTCGGCCCCGCGCAAGCGGGGATCCAGCGCCACTGACGGTTCAGGTGGGAGCATAGCCACACCCCGCTCGCCTTATTCGGCCTGGCCAGCGATCATGGGTCCCGGGCGCCGCTGCGCGGCCCCGGGATGACGGTCGACGACCGAAAGCGTTCAGGGCTTCGCGCAGGTCGCCGCCAAGCGGCGCATGAAGGCCGCGCCTGCCTCCAGTTGATCCAGCGTGATGTACTCGTCCGCCTGATGCGCCTGGTTGATGGAGCCGGGGCCGCAGATGACGGTCGGGACGCCTGCGGCCTGGAAATGGCCCGCCTCCGTCCCGAAGGGAACCGTCTGTGTGCGGTTTTTGCCGGCAAGCCTCAGGGCGAGGGTCTCCGCGAACGATCCCGGTTCCGGCGCAAGGCCGGGCACGTGAGCATGGATTTTCGTTTCGATATGCCCGAAATCGCCGAAGCGGGTTAGCCGCTTGAGCGCAACGTTCTGCACGAATGCCTCGAGCCTGTCGGGGATCTCGTGGGGATCCTGGCTCGGGAGCCCACGGAACTCCCAGTGGAAGGTGCAGGATTTCGAGATGATATTGCGCGCCGTGCCGCCCGAAACGACGCCCACATGCACGGTGGTGTAGGGCGGATCGAAGCGTCCGCTGATGTCTCCACGCTCCATCATCTCGTCGCCGATCCGATTGAGTTCCGCGATCAATTCGGCCGCCGTCATCACGGCGCTGGCGCCGAGATAGGGCTTGGACGAATGGGCCTCCAATCCGTGCACCGTCGTCGTGAAGGTCACCACGCTCTTATGCGCATCGACAACCTCCAGCATCGTCGGCTCGCCGACGATCACGGCCTTTGGCATGGGTAGATCCTGGCCGAAACGGCGAATGGTGTCGACGACGCCCAGGCATGTCGTCTCCTCGTCGTAGGAGAGCATGATGTGGATCGGCGTCTTGAGATCGGCGGCCTGAAATTCCGGAATCAATGCGAGCGCCAGCGCGTCGAAGGCCTTCATGTCCACGGCGCCGCGCCCGTAGGCGCGCCCGTTCTCGATGCGCAGCGTAAACGGATCCGACGTCCAGGGCTGTCCGGCGACGGGCACCACGTCCGTATGGCCGGACAGCACGACGCCGCCCTTGTCCTGCGGGCCGATGGTGGCATAGAGGGCGGCCTTGTCGCCGGTCCCGTTCGGAACACGCACAAACGGCACGTTCCAGCTCCGGAGATAGGCCTCTACGAAGTCGATGAGCGCAAGGTTCGACTTGTCGCTTTCGGTATCGAAAGCGACAAGCTTCGCGAGCATTTCAAGCGGCGTGAACCGCTGACCGTTGGGAGACATGAAAACCTCAGTGCAGCACGCGCTTGCCGCGCGGCATGTCGAGTGAAAAGGCGGGAATGGCGGCGTCGAAGGTCTCGCCGGTTGCGGTTTCCATCACGTAGCTGCCCTGCATCGTGCCGCTCGGCGTCGTCAGCGGACAGCCGCTGGTATAGCTGTAGCTCTCACCCGGGCCGAGCACCGGCTCCTCGCCGACCACACCGACCCCGCGCACTTCCTGCATGCGGCCCTGCTCGTCGGTGATGCGCCAGTAACGGGCGCGCAGCTGCACGCGTTCCAGGCCCAGGTTGATGATCTCCACCGTGTAGGCGAAGAAGTAGCGGTTCTCGTCGGGCGAGGATTCTTCCGGCATGTAGCGGGGTGTCACGGTCACGCTGATGCCGCGGGTGACGGCCTTGTACATGAGTGGTCCCTCGGCCAGTGATGGAATGTTAGGCCCTCGTCGTAAGGCCGCCTTCAGGCGCCGTCAATTGAGGCTGAAGGGGCATCCTCGCGAAGGCGTCCGGTGCAGGATCGATCCCGGCCCGGTGCCGGATTAACCTTCATGCGCTCGGTCGACCCGGCAGGGCTGGCCTTGCGCCCTTTTCCCAACGACAATGGTGAAACGGATCGGGAATTCCGTTACACGGCTCCGACAGCTAAGCTAAGAACACTCGAAGAGGGGCTCAGAGCCCTTGGAATGTAAGGTCATGGTCGCGTTGAAGGACGGAATCCAATCGGCTGATGCCATCAGGCGCCTCGCGGAAGCGGGCGTGATCAAACCGGAGACGCCCTTCGCCTCCGATCAGGTCCAACCTGCGAGCCTCGATCTGAGGCTGGGCCGTCGGGCCTACCGGGTCCGCGCCAGCTTCCTGCCGGGCCGCAACCATACGGTCCGGGACCGCTTGGCGCAGCTGAGCTTCCACGAGATCGATCTGTCCGCGGGCGCCATCCTGGAGACGGGCAGCGTCTACATCGCCGAGCTTCAGGAAAGCCTCTCCCTGCCCGACGGTCTGTCGGCGGCCGCGAACCCCAAGAGCTCGACGGGCCGTATCGACGTGTTTACCCGGGTGATCACCGACCGCAGCCAGGAATTCGACACGATCGGCATGGGCTATTCGGGTCCGCTCTATGCGGAGATCTCGCCCCGCACCTTCCCGGTCCTGGTCAGGACGGGCACGCGTCTCTCGCAATTGCGCCTGCGCAAGGGCGAGGTCCGGTTGAACGACGCGGATCTTCATGCCCTTCACCGGCGAGAACGGATCGTCACCTCCACCGAGCCGTCGATCCAGGACGGCGTTGCCGTGAGCGTCGATCTGGCCGGCTTCGGCTCGGACAGGCTCATCGGCTACCGCGCCAAACGCCATACAGGCCTCGTGGACGTGGACAAGCCAGCTTCCTGCCGGATCGCCGATTTCTGGGAGCCGCTCTATGCGGATGCCTCCCGGACGCTGATCCTCGATCCGGGTCAGTTCTATATCCTGGCTTCGAAGGAGGCGGTGCACGTGCCGCCGGATTATGCCGCCGAAATGGTGCCCTTCGACCCGCTTGTCGGCGAATTCCGTGTTCACTATGCCGGCTTCTTCGATCCGGGCTTCGGCCATGCCGGCGCAGGAGGAGAGGGGGCTCGCGCCGTCCTTGAGGTCCGCTCCCGCGATGTGCCCTTTATCCTGGAGGATGGCCAGATCGTCGGACGGCTCGTCTACGAGCGCATGGCCGAACGCCCTCAGGTGCTCTATGGGTCGGGGGCAGGCTCCAATTATCAGGCACAAGGGCTGAAGCTGTCGAAGCACTTCCGCTAAACCGGTCCCCAGACGAGGGCCCGGATGGGGCGAGCGGCCGCTGGCCCCGAAGCGGTGGCGAGACGGTGCCGGGATGCGCCTTTCGAGGGGGATCAACGGCTTCGAGGCCGAATGCCGGTGCCGCTCGGTCAAGCCGGCCCGAAATGGAGCGCCACGCTCTTGGGATGTGTGAATCTTCAACCACCACGGCAGCATGGGCCTGACACAGAGTACCGTTTGGACTTGACGAACCACCCCCGAAGCATTGTAAACAAAGCTTCAGGCGGGCGTAGTTCAGAGGTAGAACGTCAGCTTCCCAAGCTGAATGTCGTGGGTTCGATTCCCATCGCCCGCTCCAAATTTCCTTTAGGAATTGCCAAGGGGTGCAACGATTAGGTCACTCGGACCGCGCCCTGCAGGATCCGAGTGATACAACGCTGATACAACAATCTCTTCCAACGGCACTCGAATCGCTGCGTCAATCCGTCCTTGACGATCGTGGTCTGAGAAGGCCTGATGGGGACTCTCCTAACTGTTTGGTAGCGGAACGTTGTTGGGACCAGGTGCGTTGCGCGATTGAGGAGTATGCTTGGCGCTTTGACGGCCTGCGACGCCGAGCTCCTCGCCGCAGGTCAAGGGTTGGGAGGAGCCGGATCCCGTCGATCACAGATCCGGTTCGACATCGTCACGGAGCTCCTCGCGCTCCCGGCGAGACCGGATCTGCTGCGTGCCGACTGTATGCCCCCTCAGAAGCAGCCGGTCCTCTCGCCGGATCAGGTCGAACCGGCGTTTTGCCCCGGCAAGCAGATCCTCGGAGCCATGCACCGCGATCACCTTAATCTCGAGGGCGACGAGGTTCTCCAGGCAATATGAAGGATCGGCGCCCTGCGGTTCTGCACCGCTTTGGAGCGCTGGCTCGGCGAGGCTTCGAAACGATCCGACGTCAATGAGCCGTCCCGCCTGCAACGGGCCTTGCCGTGTCTTCAGATCCAGGTCCGAGCGGCCTTCCAGCACCTCGGTCACCGGGCAACTCCACCGTCCCTTGGCGGTCTCGACGGTCGCGATGAGGCTCTCGATGTAGATCACCTCCGCGCTCATGTTGCTGATCAGGCACCGGGCCTCCAGCCCGGACCCAGCGCCACGGTTGATCAGAATGTTCGACCGCTTCTGCCGACGATAGCTGCTGACGAACACCTGCAGATAGGCGATCCAAACAAGCAGCATCGCGATATTCGCCAGCGCGCTGATGACTTGATGGTTGCCAGCAATCCAGTTCCACATGATCGTCCGCTTGCAGTTAGATCGATGACCCTCTCGCTCTCCAGGGACCCCAGCAAGGGCTCCTTCACCTTGAGGGTGGATCAGGCTCATGTTCCGGAGCGCCGTGGACAAGTTGCGTCGCTGGCGAGCGGACGAGCAGGAGATAGCGTTCAAACTGGACGAGAACGTCCGTGATGATCTGGTCACGATCCATGCCCATAATGTCGTAGCCGCGGCTGCCGCTGGAAAAATAGGTGCGGGCCTCGTAACGGTATTCCGGCTTGCCGGCATCGAGCAGGAAGGTGGGCACGGGCTGGGCGCTGCGGCTGACGCCGTAGATGAAGTCGCGGACGCCCTCGGCTGGCGTTCGCAGGGCGATGGCGCCGCTTTCCTCCTCGACCACATGGGAGGTGCGGCCGCGCCCGCTCAGCTCTCTCGCGACCTGCTCGAGCGCCGGACGCACCTGGGCGGCAATGAACCTGTCGACCTCGGCCTCGGTCGGAGCATGGAGGATGAGCGCGAGACGGCGCTGCCAAGGGAGGCCCGTGGCGGGCTGGGCGGCGGGAGTGTACGTCCTATCAGCCTGAGCCTCCTGCTGAGCGAGGTCGGCGCGCATGCCGGCCAGGAGCGACCAGACGAGGGCCAGCATGACAAAGGTGAAGGGCAGGGCACTGGCCACCGTCGCCGATTGCAGGGCGCCGAGACCGCCGGCAAGGAGCAGGCTGGCCGCGACGACGCCCTGGAGAATGCACCAGAAGACACGCTGGCCGGTGGTGGTCCGGGTTTCACCGCCGGCCGCGATGGAGTCGACGACCAGCGAGCCGGAATCCGCAGAGGTGATGAAGAAGATCGCGACCAGGAGCACGGCCAGGGTGGAGGTGACGCCCGTGAACGGCAGGTACTCGAAGAACTTGAACAGGCCGACTGACACGTCATCGGCGATGGCAGCACCGAGCGCACCGTGGGCCACACCGGTGTCCACGAACATCGCGGTGTTGCCGAACACGGTCATCCAGAAAAAAGTAAAGCCGGCCGGGATGAACAGCACGGCGGCGACGAACTCGCGCACGGTGCGGCCGCGGGAGATGCGGGCGATGAACATGCCGACAAATGGCGACCAGGAAATCCACCAGGCCCAGTAGAAGAGCGTCCAGGCGTCGATCCAGGGCGTCGGCTCATAGGCATAGATGTTGAAGGTGCGCAGCAGCAGCGTGTCGAGATAGAGACCCAGGTTCTGGACGAAGTCGCGGAAGAGCTGCGCCGTTGGTCCGACCACCAGGACGAAGAGCATCAGCAGGACCGCCACGATCAGATTGGTTTCGGAGAGGATGCGGACCCCCTTGTCGACGCCGCTGACCACCGAAACCGTGGCCAGGGCCGTAATGACTGCGATCAGGGGAAGTTGAATTTCGGGGCCGATGGGGACGCCCAGGAGATAGTTGAGGCCGGCATTGATCTGGGAGACGCCCACGCCGAGCGAGGTGGCGATGCCGAACATGGTGCCGACAATAGCGAAGATGTCGACGGCATGGCCGATGGGACCGTTGATGCGCTCCTTGAGAAGCGGATAGAGGCCGGAGCGGATCGTGAGCGGCAGGTTGTAGCGGTAGCCGAAATACGCCAGAGACAGGCCGACCACCGCATAGATGGCCCAGGCATGGATGCCCCAGTGGAAGAAGGTGACGGTCATGGCCTCGCGCATCGCCGCGACCGAACGCGGCTGAGCCGTTGGCGGCGCCATGAAGTGGGTCATCGGCTCGCCCACGGCATAGAACATGAGGCCGATCCCCATGCCGGCTGCGAACAGCATGGCGATCCAGGAGGTGAACCTGAAGTCGGGAGTGGATTCGTCCGGTCCGAGCTTCAGCCGGCCGTAGCGGCCCATGCAGAGAAGCAGAACCGTGGCGAGGAAGATTGCGACTGCGAGGAGATAGAGCCAGCCGAAGGCTTTGAGAATGGCGGCCTGCAAGTCCTTGAAGACCTCGCCAGCGCGATCCGGGAGAATGACTCCGATGGCGAGGAAAAGGCCGATGAGGGTGACGGCGCCGAAAAACACTGGCGGGTTGATGATGAAGCGTTTGAACATGCGGCTCCTTTGGGTGCTCCGACGTCAGCCTCGGCGGCGCGGCCTCGCGTGTTGCCGTCGTCTACCAGGAAACCAGAGACGAATTCGATCGGTTTGCCGGCAGGCGGGCTATCGCGGTACGGCATGAAGATCACCCTGGAGACGACCGGTACGCTGGGGTTCCAACTGCCATGCTCGCCGACCAACACTCCGTTGGCGAAATCTGCGCCCTGACCAGGGCGAAACCACCGTCAAGCAGTCCGCCCACAGCACGTGGACGCTCAATCGGTAGGTGAGATCGCTGAGCAGCGCGCCAAGGAACAGGGGGGAATGGAAAGGCGAGAAAGACCGCGTGAACGGGATAAAGCGGCCTCAGGTGGCCTGGGATGGATACGACAACCACATCGCTTCCTCTCATTCCTGGGCTGACCACGGACCTACGCCCGACATGGACGTTGGGAGGTCAATGCACCAGTAGTCCGTAGGTTGCGGAAGCAATCTCAAACCTTGGCAGCCCACCGTGCCCCACCTCTCAGAGCGAGCAGAGGTTTAGGGTAGCACTGCATCGGGTCCGATGCCGATCGAGCCGCCGCTCGTCCTTTCCCTCCGCCGCCCGTTCGAAAAAAGGAGCGTAGTTGATGATGTTGAGCATCTTGAGGTCGGCCTCCGGTCATCTGCCGCAGGATGATGCGGGACGGGTGGTCCCGGGACCGGACCTGAGAGGCCAGCCATGCCCCCCTGAGTGGTGTAGCTCGAGTGGAGATTGCACATGGGCGGGATCCTCCGGCGCGCCATGGTACTTCATGTGGCTGTGGCGGCTCGCAAACGGTAAACTTTCAGACTGTGACCTGAGGATCCAGTGGACATGAAAGGGGCTGATCCGCCGCGATCTCGATACGGTTGCGGCCACGCGCCTTGGCCCTGTAAAGTGCGCTATCCGCCAACCGGAGGGCCTCCTGTAAAGGCAAGTCGCTCGTCCAGGCGGCAACCCCCGCGCTGATGGTGACCGCTCCAACGATCGGATGACCCTTGGCACTGATGGCATGGCACATCCGCTCCGCCAGCTGAGCGCCATCGCTCAGAGAGGTCCCCGGAGCTGCAATCACGAACTCCTCTCCACCCCAGCGGCCGGCCAGATCGCCGAGGCGAAGCTGGCTCGTGATGGATGACGCGACCCATCGGAGAACCTCATCGCCTGCGAAATGTCCGAACCGGTCGTTTACGCGCTTGAAGTGGTCGACGTCCAATAGGATCAGGACTGCCGAGACGGATGAATCTGTCTGAAGCCGCTGGAATGCGGCCTCCATGCCCCTCCTGTTAGCAATACCCGTAAGGGCATCCGTATGGGCAGAGTTCTCCATTGCCGCCGCCGCGACTCGCGCTTGCTCGAACTGGGCATGGAGCACTGTGAAGAAGGATAGCGACAGGATCACGAGAAGGTGTACCGCACCAGCATTGATCAGGAGCACTCCAAGCTCAAGCGACCAGAAGCCCGGTCCTCGGATAAGCAAGATCAAGCAAGATGGAGCAATCGATGCGACGAAGACGCCGCCGCTCAGTACGATTGCATGACGCTGCTGGAACAGCACGAAGGCCGTAACATGGATCAAGGGCATCCACTGCAGCGTGTTGGCAACGATATAGAGGTTGTTCTGCGCCTGCAGCAGCGTGAATGTCGTGATCGCAGCGACAAAATACAGAGAAACCCCAAAATAGCACCCTAGAAGCGCCAAGGTGAACTTATTCGGAAACAGGCGCAGAACCGTCAGACTGCAGCCGAAGACGAGTGCGAGCATCGGATATGCGTAGCGATCATAGTCCGCGATGATGCCCGTTGTGTGCTCGAACCACCAAAGGGCCACGACACACAGCAATCCTCCCAAAGCTAGCAGGCTGAGAACCGAGCGTCGTCTCTCGTGAAGGGGATTATCCATTCGGCGCTTGCTTCAGGTCTTACTTGCATGCGGCCATGAGGTCATGGTGAGGACGGTGAGGTTGCCGACCAGAGACCGTATCGCCGGAATCGCATGACCACTGCGTGCCAATCGCCGAGTCATCGGCTCCGACGGACACAACGGCGAGCGGGCGCAGCTTGCCTTCAAGGCGAAGGGGTAGCCGCTCTTGCAGCAAGTCGATCATCGATGCGGTGTTCCCATCGACCGGAGGCGTGTTGATGGATAGAGCTTGGGCGCCAAACGAGGTTTATTAGCTTGCTGATCGCTCATGGTCCCCCGACAGCTCCTAGGCTCTTGCGAGCTTCTGGACAAGGATGCGCACTAGACATGAACCAAGTGTCAATACCAGTCCAGTAGAACAAAACACTGAAGGTGACGTATTTCCACAACGGTACGTAGTAAGCTCGACCCCTGCCACCGGCAGCTAGAGAATCGGCCCCAAAAGTGGACCTGCACTTTTGGGACCCATCCGATGCTTTCTCCTTGGATTAGAGCATCGTTCGGGCGGCCCCGAAGGTCCGCACGATGCTCTAGGCCCTGCAGGCTTCTTCACCGCCATGTCGGACGCAGCACGCGATGATCGCTGAGTTCCAAAAGCGGTTAGACCCCCCTTCAAAGGATCTACCAGGTTCTGCAGTGACGCGAGTAGCCGGGGCATTCTTACTATGTGAAGTCAGGTCCCAAGCCGTGCCTCGTGCGGCATGTCTTTTGAGCCAGATGACGATGCTACGAGACATGATGAAGGACGCGATCTGAGCTCTGCTCCTGCCCGTCGGAGGAGGACGCGCTCACGCTGCCCGAGAGAGCTGACTTGTAGGTCGAGAGAGATCCTCGCTCACCTTTGCGACAGTTCGTCCATCCCCCGGTCGAGCTTGGCGGCCATGATGAAGTCGTTCTCATGCAGCCCCTTGATCTTCTTGGTCTGCAGCGACACCGTTACATATCCCCATCCGAACGAGATATCGGGATGGTGGCCTTCGGACTCGGCAAGCTCCGCCGCCTGTTGCACGAAGACAAACGCATCAGCAAAGTTCTTGAACTTATAGGTTCGCTCGATCCGGTGCGCGTCGTCGCGAATGGCCCATTCCGGGGTCTGGAGGCGAAACGCTTCGGCCTCGACCGGCGTGAGAGGCGGGATCCCGCCTTGGCAGGGAGTACAGGTCTTCCTGGTCAGCTCCGTCATCGTCCTGGCCCTCTCTTCAATGCATCAGGGTGGGAGTATATTTGCCAACGAGCTGTTGGAAAACTCATACCATGACCTGCGGGACGATTTCGCCAGAGTGACCTGACCAGGACGCTTGACGCGGGTGAGTGCCGAACAACAGAATGTGTCTAACAGAAAGGCGAGACGGTTCGAACGCTATGATCGATGGCCAAAGCCCTCCCGACCCTTCCAGGAAGGCAGATCTCCAGGTTCGCAAGGAGTTGCTGGTCGCCCTCGGCTTGCCGTTGGGGCCGCGACCATTGCCCGCCGTCGAGCCCCAGAGGGCGATTCCTTGTGGTCCGCATGGCCGCCCTGCGTTCTGCCAACCGACCGCCGACCTGTCTCGTTTCGAGGGCTCTCCGATGTGCATGAGGCCATGAGGCCCTGAAGGTCGGACGGTCATCGCATCTGGAGTTCCGTGATCGAGACGCTCTCCCAGCAAGGCAGGCTCCCGAACCTTCATATCATCAACGGAACTCCTCTCCGCAAGCATCCACCCTGCGCACCTCCGTCAGGCAGTTTGTGACCAGGAACGTGATCACCCAATCTGCCAAGCGGCCACCCTCGCCCGAGCCTCTGGCTGGCCGGCCAAATGCGTCGGATGGGTCTTGCTGCTAAGGACCGTCATGGCGTGGTCTCCGGCGAGACCGGAGCGCTCCAACGCCCGAATCCGAGCGGGTGGGTTGCAACACCCGAAGACTACGCCGCCCTTTCAAAAGTCCATCACATCTCCGACGGCACCGGCATCCGTTCGTTAAGCCGGTGCTCTCAACTCTCTTGAAATGCCTCCTCGCGCCTGTTGCGGATGGCTGGCAGGGCTACGGCGAGGATGAGGACAGCGGTTGCTGCCAGGAGAATCGCCGAAATAGGACGATGAATGAAGATTGAGAAATCCCCCTTGGAGATCACCATGGCTCGCCGGAAATTCTCCTCGATCATCGGGCCAAGCACGAAGCCGAGCAGCAACGGTGCCGGTTCACATTCGAGCTTCTTGAGAGCGTAGCCGAAGAATCCGAAACCAACCGCAAGGAACAGGTCGAAGACTGAATTCTGCACCGAATAGACGCCGACGCAGCAAAACAGCAGAATAGCCGGATAAAGCACTTTGTAGGGAACTGTGAGGAGCTTCACCCAGATGCCGACGAGTGGTAGGTTCAGGATCACCAGCATCAGGTTGCCAATCCACATGGAGGCGATCAAACCCCAGAACAGGGAAGGGTTGCTGGTCATGACCTGGGGACCAGGCTGAATGTTGTGAACGATCATCGCTCCCAGCATCAGCGCCATCGTCGCGCTTCCGGGAATGCCCAAGGTGAGCGTCGGAATGAATGCCGTTTGCGCTGCGGCATTGTTGGCCGCTTCAGGGCCGGCAACGCCTTCGATCGCGCCTTTCCCGAACCTCTCGGGCGTCTTTGAAACTTTCTTTTCCAGGCTGTAGGCAAAGAAGGAGGACAGCGATAGGCCTGCTCCGGGGAGTACGCCAACAGCCGCGCCGATGGCGCTACCGCGCATCACAGCCGGCATCATCTGCTTGAAGTCGGAAAGTGACGGCCACAGGTTAGTGATCTTGCCCGTGTAAGCCTCTCGGACTTCTTTGTGCTCCAAGCTGGCGATGATCTCGCCAAAGGCGAAGATACCGACCGCGATCACAATGAAGTCAACCCCCTCCCAGAGTTGCGGCAGTCCGAAGGTGAAGCGCATCACACCCGAGGCAACGTCAGTTCCTACGAGGCCGAGCAGCAACCCGAGCACGATCATTCCGATTGCCTTGAGGAGCGGTCCCGATGCGAGGGAGACCGCACCAACCAGACCCATGGTCATGAGCGAGAAATACTCCGCCGGACCGAATGCGAATGCGAACTCCGTGAGAGGCTTCGCGAAGGCTGCCAGGATCAGTGTTCCAGCACAGCCGGCGAAGAATGAACCGAGAGCAGCGGTCGACAGCGCAACGCCCGCGCGCCCCTGTCGTGCCATCTGGTATCCATCCAGCACCGTGACCACTGAAGAGGTTTCACCCGGCAGATTGACCAGGATAGCCGTTGTCGATCCGCCATATGCTGCGCCGTAGTAAATGCCGGATAGCATGATCAATGCGGACAGAGGTTCCAGTCCGAATGTGAAGGGGAGGAGCATCGAGATCGTGGCCAGCGGACCCAACCCGGGCAGCACCCCGATCAGGGTTCCCAGAAAACAACCGACGAACGCATAAAAAAGGTTTTGAAGTGTGAGAGCGCTCGCAAATCCGAGCATCAGGTTGTCGAACAATTCCACTGTAACCTCCTCAGCCTGCGATGAATGTTGGCCAAACTGGGAACTGGAGGTTCAGCGCGTAAACGAAAACGACCAGAGAGAAGACGATCAGGACGACTGTATTGATGAGTGTCGCTCGCCACGTAAATTCATGACTTGCAAGGCTTGATCCGATGATCAGGGCAATCGTGGAGAGCACGAGACCAAAGGTGCCAAGCAACAGACCGAACACGAGGACCGAAGCAAGAATGATGAACAGAGGTCTGAGCGCCCAGTGCTCCATTTTCTGAGGCTCTGCATCGAGCCGAATGGCACCGAGGGCGACCACTATACCGATGACAGCCATGAGGACGCCGAGCCAGAATGGAAAGTAGCCGGGCCCCATCCGGGACGCAGTTCCCATCCGATATCCATAGGAAGCGACGGCAAATGCGACCCCGAGTATGATGTACAGAAGGCCCGAGGAGAAGTCTTTCTGACGCACGATTTTCATTGCATTACCCAAAGACGCATAGTCGTCCTCTCCGCTCTTGAAGAAAAAGCAGGCGAGCGCCGCGTGCAGCACAGCCTTGGCGTGCCGCACACTTACATGTGCGCAGGCTGGATTTGCGTGGCATTTTATTGAGCCTGGATGTTGGCCTTCTCGGCGATCGTGCGCCACTTCTGGAGCTCGTCCTGAATGAGCTTGCCGAAGGCTTCCGCGGACATCGGTGTCGGCCGGGCAGCATCGCGAGCAAGGAATTCCTTGGTCGCTTCTGTTTCCAGGACCTTGTTGATGTCGGCATTGATCTTGTTGATGATCCCATCAGGGGTGCCGGCTGGCGCGAGAATTCCCCACCATTGCTCGACATCGACGCCCTTGACCCCTGCCTCCGCGGCTGTTGGGATTTCGGGAGCGACGCTGGCGCGCTGCTCACTGGTGACAACCAGCCCTCGCAGTTGACCGCCACGGATGAGCGGCAGGGCTTGAGTCATGCTGCTCATGAAAAGGTCCGAATGCCCGCCGATCACATCTGTCATGGCTTCCGAACCGCCCTTGTAATGGACTGGCACCATCTGGATCCCGGCGCTCTGCGCGAAGAGTTCTGCTCCGAATTGGTTGACAGTGCCGACGCCCGACGTGGCATAGGTCAATTCTTTGGCCTTCGCCGTTTTCAGGAACTCCTGAACGTTCTTGGCCGGTACGGATTTTCCAACCACCAAAACCAGCGGGACCTTGCCGATCATGGCAACCGGCCTGAAGCCCTTGACCGGATCGAACGGCAGATTCTGTTGCACGGCCGGGTTCATCGTGAAGGTCACAGACGCGATCAACAACGTATGGCCGTCCGGAGACGCCTTGGACACATGGGCGGATCCGATAGCGGCCCCTGCGCCGGGCATATTCGATACAACAACCGGCTGCCCCCACATCTTGCCGAGATTATCTCCCAGATGGCGCGCCAGGATGTCATTCGATCCCCCCGCAGCGAATGGAACGACCAGAGTAACGGGCTTTGTCGGGAATTGCTGTGCGAAAGCCGCAGTCGCGAACGTCATTGCCGCTGCTGTAAGAGTGTATCTGGCGAACTTCATGATCTTCCTCCGTAACGACTTTATGATATGTTATTGCGAACGCTGCTCTTGCATTGCGCAGGGTTCGCCGATGTCTTTGCATCGATTCTGAGGCTTTGTGGGACGGAGGTTTAGCGCCCCCCTCCTATGCCAATGGTGGTATGAGAAGCTGACGGAGACAGCCTGTCGAATAAAAAATCCACCGTCAGCCATAAAGCCGGCTTCTACAGATGCTCCTCCCGGACCGTCTGTCTGAGATGATCGATGAAGTCATTCACGACTACTGATTGAGGAGCGGCCTTGGGTCGGATGAGCAGGGTCTTGGCTTCGATGCGTGGGTTCAGGTTTCGGACGACAAGTCCCGGAATGCCCATCGCGCTCACAAGGAGGGGATCGACGAGCGCAATGCCTGCGCCGAAACGCGCGAGCATGATGCCGGTCAGGGAGACGCTCACCTGGACAACGATAGTAGGCGCGATCCCTGCCTCGCTGAGCGCGCGGTCCACATAGGGGCGGAAGACGATCTGGGGCAGGTATGTGATGATGGGATAAGGAGCGAGGTCCTTGATGTTGACCTCTTCGAGGTTGGCTAAAGGATGATCTTCCGGCATGACGCAGGCGATGCTCCAGCTCATGAGCACCTCCGTGTCCACCGCCGAACTGACGATCGGTTCGTGCGCGATTCCGATCTCGACCTCGCGATTGATCACCCGGTCGAGAACCTGCGGGGACGTGAGCGACTGAAGGGTGCATTGCACCTGAGGTCTCTTTGCCACGAAGGTCGCGACAGCCTTTGCGAGGTAGCCGTTGGCAATGGGAAAAGCCGCAGCGACGGGAAGAGTGCCGAGCCGGCCGCCGACCAAGTCCTGGGTAAGCCGTCCCACGGCTTCGATCCGGCCGAAAATCTCGGCGACATCCGGGAAGATGGCATGAGCCTCGTTGGTCGGCTGCAGCCGACCGCCGACCCTCTGGAAGAGCTTCATCTTCAACCGGCTCTCACAGTGCTTCAGCACGGTGCTAATGGCAGGTTGCGTCACATTGAGCAGTTGCGCGGCTCCGGTGACTGAACCGGTCACCATGATGGCGTTGAAGACCTCCATCTGTCGAAGGTTCATCATTCTCGCTGCTTCCTCTCCTCAAATTCTCCCGGGCCGTACATTATCAGGATTTATGATCGTGCTCGGATAAGTAATTAGACATTGATATGGATCGTGCGAATGATCAACCGTCCGGAACTCCGGCGTGGATGCGCTGCGCCCATGCCGGATGCATTGTCTTTTGTCGGTGCTGCAAGATAGCCGGTGCGGTGGAGGGAAGCCGTACAGAATGGACACGAAGAGCAGCAAGCTGAGGCTCGGTGGCGAGGCAACGATGCAGGAGGCATCGGGACCACGGGTCAGTGTGCGTGACCTGTTCTGGGCGTTTCTGCTGGTCGGACTCTCGGGTTTCGGTGGCGTTCTCCCCTTTGTCCGCCACATGCTGGTCGACAAGCGCCGCTGGCTCTCTCCCGCCGAATTCACGGAGGTGCTGGGACTCTCTCAGCTGCTTCCAGGTCCGAACGTGGTCAACATCAGCATTTATGTCGGGGCGCGCTTTGCGGGTGCGATCGGCGCCACGGCCGCGTTCCTGGGGATGATGGTGGCTCCCATCGCGATCGTCCTCTGCCTGGGGGCGGCCTACACCCGCTACGGCGATCTTCCTGCCATTGCGAACGCTTTCCGAGGAGTTGCTTCCGCAGCCGCCGGGCTCGTCGTCGCAATGGCGATCAAGATAGCCTGGCCGGTGCTCCGCTCAGGGCGCACCATCGCCATTTCCGCTCTTGTCTTTGGTGCGATCGTGATCATAAAGCTACCGCTCGTCTGGACACTCGCCATCATGGCCCCTGTCAGCGTCCTCTGGATCTGGTGGAAGGCATCGTGAGCGGCAATGACAGCCTGTGGGGGTTCGTCCTCCACCTCTCGCTCCTGTCTCTTCTAGCGATAGGCGGGGTGAATACCATTCTCCCTGAGCTTCATCGCTTCGTGGTCCTTGACCATTCATGGATGACGAACGAACAGTTCACCGCTCTTTTCGCGCTCGCCCAAGCGGCTCCGGGGCCGAACGTGATCTTCGTAACCCTGATCGGCTGGCAGGTCGCCGGGGTGGTCGGCGCTCTCCTGGCTACGATCGCAATCTGCGGTCCGGCAACTGTCATCGCGTATGTGGTGACGCGCCTGTCGACCCAGTGGCAGCATCTGAAATGGTTCAGAGTGCTGCGAAGCGGGCTTGTCCCGTTGACGACGGGCCTGATGATCGCCAGCGCGTGGCTTCTCACAGCCGCATCCGCTCAGAGCGTTTTCAGCTACATCATTACAATCACGACAGCCCTCGTGATGCTGACGACACGGGTCAACCCTTTGTGGCTCCTCGCACTTGCGGGAGGAGTTGGCGCCGGAGGTATCCTCTGAGGCCTTCGCTCGTCATAAATCGAATTAATAATCAGCTGCGACTTAATGATTGGACGTTGATCCCCTTCGATTGAATGCTCCAGGCCAGTCATCAACCTGATGCAAGGGCCTGAATAATGGCGACGCTGACAATCGGCATCATCGACCCGTTCCACCCAAAGAGCATTGAGACAATCGAGGCTGCAATCCCCGCTGAATGGCGGCTCAGCATCGCCAAGGGACAGAACATCGACGAGAAGGCGCAAGCACTTCGCGATTCGGATGTCGTCTTCGTCATGGCTGCGCCAATGCCTGCTTCGCTCATCGATGCGGCACCGCGCCTGCGGTTCATTCAGAAGCTCGGGGCCGGTATCGACCGGATCGATCTCGACCACTGTGCTGCACGCGGAATCGGCTTGGCGCGTCTTCAGGCCGGGAATTCGATTCCCGTGGCGGAGCATACGCTTCTCCTGATGCTTGCAGCGTGCCGGCGTCTTCCGCTCCTCGATCGACAGACCCGCGCGGGCGGCTGGGACAAGGAGACTGCGCGCGGAGTGAGCCGGCAGATCAACGGCAAAACTGTCGGAATTGTAGGCTTCGGCGCGATTGGGCAGGCCGTCTCCAAGCTGCTCACAGGATTCGGCGCGAACGTCCTCTACTTCGATCCAAGGCGAGCCAGCCCTGAACTCGAGCGGGAACTGCATGTGACTTACGCATCCCTCGACGAGTTGACCGCGCAGTCGGACATCGTGTCCCTCCATCTCCCCCTCATGAAGGAGACGGCCAGGATCTTCGACGCGGCGCGCATTGCGAGAATGAAACCTGGATCGACCCTGATCAACTGCGCTCGCGGCGGCCTCATCGACGAGACCGCTCTGCACGATGCGCTCGTCAGTGGGCACGTCTTTTCGGCCGGTATCGATGCCTTCGAGCAGGAGCCACCGGTCGGGAGTCCTTTGCTCCGTCTCGATCAGACCGTCGTCACTCCGCATACTGCCGGTGGCACGATCGACAACTTCAAGCCCGTCGTGGAGCGGGCCGTGCGCAACACGCAGCTCTTTCTTTCCGGAGAGGATATCCCCGCACAGGACTTGGTGCAGGCGCCGCGCAGGTCGGCAGCGTGACGTCACGACGATGGAAAGCTCCACGCTGCCGAACAGGAGAAACGATATGGATCTGCATCCCTTTATGATCGGCAATCAATGGCGGGAAGGGCAGGGAACGCCCTTCGTCTCGGTGAATCCTAGCGACGGAACTGAGGTCGCCTGGATCGCCGGTGCGGGATCTGCAGATATTGATGACGCCGTAAAGGCTGCACGGGCGGCATTGGGCAACCCGGCTTGGGCCGGGCTGAAGCACCATGAGCGTGCTGCTCTTCTTTACCGCATGGCGGATCTTGTGGGCGCGAACGTCGAGCGTCTTGCCCGTGTGCAGATGGAAGATAACGGTAAGACTTTTGCGGAATGCCTGTCTCAGGCGAAGAGCGCAGCAGCCACTTTTCGCTATTATGGCGCCGCCTGCGAGACTTTCGAAAGCGAGCTTACGACCCAGCGCGGCCCCAGTGTCACCATGACCGTATACGAGCCTGTTGGAGTGATTGCTGCAATCACGCCCTGGAACTCGCCGCTGACGCTTGAAGCGCAGAAGCTTGCCCCTATTCTTGCCGCCGGAAACACCGTCGTGCTCAAGCCGTCGGAGGTGACGCCTCGCATTGCTCTCGAATATGCGCGGTTAGCCATCGAAGCGGGATTCCCGGCCGGGGTCGTGAACGTCGTGACCGGCGCGGCCGATGTGGGGCGAACCCTGGTCGAGCACGCCGGCGTTGACATGGTGAGCTTCACTGGCGGGACGTCCGCCGGACGGGCCATCGCGGCGACGGCTGGACGGCGCCTTAAGCCGGTTGTGCTCGAACTCGGCGGAAAGTCGCCTCACATCGTCTTTGCGGATGCTGACCTCAGGAAGGCGCCGAAGAGCGTCGCCGATGGGATCTTCTCGGGTGGAGGCCAATCCTGCATCGCTGGCTCCCGTGTTTTCGTGGAAGCATCGATCTTCCAGCCCTTCATGGAAGCCTTCCAGGCTGCCGCGCAGGGCTACACGCTCGGGACTCCCGATCATCCTTCGACGCGAATGGGGCCGATGGTAAGCTTCAACCATCGTGATCACGTCGCCCGGGCCGTCGAACTGGCACGTGAGGAGGGCGGCCAAGTCCTCGTCGGCGGAGATCTGCCGACCGGGGAGGCATTCAGGAATGGCGCTTACTATCCAGCGACCGTCATCAGTGGCGTTACGAACCAGTCACGGGTTTGCCAGCAGGAAATCTTCGGGCCCGTTGCCGTCGTCCTGCCGTTCGACAACGAGAGTGATCTGATCGAGCAGGCCAACGACACGGAATTTGGTCTCGCGGCTGGCCTCTGGACGAGCGACTTCGCGAAAGCCTGGCGCGTGGCGCGCGCGATTCAGGCCGGAACGGTCTGGATCAATACCTACAAGGAAACATCGATTTCGACTTCCTTTGGTGGGTTCAAGCAGAGCGGGCTGGGTCGCGAGAAGGGGCTCAACGGGATGCGGACCTACATGGAGCCGAAGGGTCTCTACTGGCACGTGGGCTGATGCAGCCTGCCTGCCAAACACAACGAACCTTACACACCTGCCCGCTTGAGAAAGCGGCACGCTAAAATTCGGGAGGATTATGAATGTCGACGACCGTTGAAGTGATGGCCGATGCTTTCAAGGAAGCCGGTACCCCGTTTCTCGTGGGGCACCCTGGCGGCGAGTCCGTCGAGCTGATGGAGGCTGCGCGCCAGCGTGACATGCGCTTCATCCTGATGAAACAGGAAACGGCCGGCGCTATGCTCGCGGCGACTTGGGGCGAGATCACGGGATCTCCGGGCGTCTGCCTGTCGACGCGCGGCCCCGGCGCTGCCAATATGGTGAACGGTGCGGCGCACGCGTTTCTTGACCGCGCTCCTCTCATCCTTCTCACGGACCGCTATTCGCAGCCGGCTCACGAAGTCGGGTTGCGCCAGCGCATCGACCAGCTCGCAGTCTATGCGCCCCTCGTTAAATGGGGAACGACGGTCGACGCGCGGACGATCCGCCAGCAGCTTCGCCGCGCAATGCGCACGGCGACGGCGCCCGCTCCCGGGCCCGTCCAGTTCGACATTCCTCAGAGCGAGACGACGAAGGAGGCCGCACCTCTGCTGGCGGAGCCGCCATTGATGCCGAATCTTGTGTATCCGGAGCCGGATGCAGCTGCCCTGAAGCCGATCGTTGATCGGGTACGGGCTTCCCGCAAGCCGATCATCCTCGCAGGTCTCGGGGTGCTGTGGGCCAGAGCGTCGGGCGAACTCGTCGCGCTCGCCGAGCAGCTCGGTGCGCCGGTTCTCGTCACGTCCAAGTGCAAGGGCGCTATCCCGGAGGATCATCCTCTGCGCGCCGGCTGCATCATCGGCGGCCTGATCGAGCGCAAGCTCGTGAGCGAAGCGGACCTGATCATCACGGTGGGTCTGGACGGGGTAGAGTTGCAGCCCAAGGCCTGGCCCTACACGACACCTCTCGTGGCTCTTTCCAGCACTCCCTCTCTTGACGCACTCGTGCCGGCCGAGATCGAGGTGATCGGTGATCTGAAGCTCCTCATGAACAAATTCACCGACCTTTGCGCGGGCGGAGGCAGCTGGGGCGAGAGGGCCGCGGCCGTTTTCCGTCAGGATGTCACCGATGCCCTCAACACCCCAAGCACGGGACTTTCGCCACAGCGGGCGATGGAGGTTGCGCGCGCCATCCTGCCGCGTGACACCATCGCGACCTGTGACGCCGGAGCAAGCCGTCTCCTGGTCGTGCAGAAATGGCAATCCTACGGACCTCGCGAGTTCCTGACCTCCAACGGTCTCGGCTCGATGGGATATGCGGTTCCCGGCGCATTGGCCGCGCGCCTTGCTCACCCCGATCGCCCGGTCGTCGCCTTCACCGGTGACGGTGGTTTCCTGATGGCCGTCGCCGAGCTCCAGACGGCGGTTCGCGAGAACCTGCCCATCATTGTCGTCGTTCTCGACGACCAGCAGATTGGGCTGATCCGCGTGAAGCAGGAAATCAAGGGCCTTCCGCTGCACGGTGTCGGAGTCGGTGGCTGCGATTGGGAGAAGCTGGCCCAGGGCTTCGGAGCGGACGGTGTCACGGTCGATACGGATAACGGCTTGCAGGACGCGCTCGGCGCCGCCCTGAAAACCGGCCGGACGACGGTGATCGGCGTCAGGATCGACGGATCCGGCTATGTCGATCAGTTCAACGCCCTGCGTGAGCTCTGATCGGCGATGCTGATCGATCTCACCGGCAGAACCGCAATCGTCACCGGAGGCAGCGAGGGCCTCGGAAAGGCGATTGCGGCCCGCCTCGCAAGGTCGGGCGCACATGTGGCTGTCCTGGCCCGGCGCGAGGAGGTTCTGGACGTCGCCGTGCAGGACATTCGTCGGGATGCCGTCGGCCAAGTCGCGGGGCTTGCCTGCGACGTGACCGACAACTGCCGTGTGGAGGAGGTTGTCGCCGCAATCGTCGCCGAGTTCGGTGCGGTCGACATCCTCGTCAACAACGCGGGCAGCTCAAGTCGCAGCCGTTTCGAGGAGCTCAGCCGGGACGGCATGATCGCCGACATGGACCTGAAGCTCTTCGCCGCCGTCAACCTCGCCCAGAAGGTCGTGCCGGGCATGAAGGAGAGGCGCTGGGGGCGGATCATCAACGTGGTCAGCGCTAATGGGAAAGCTCCGAAGGCTGCCAGTGCTCCGACCACCCTGAGCCGTTCCGCTGGAATCACCCTGACGAAGGTCATGTCCCAGGAGCTCGCGCCGTGGAACATCCTCGTCAACGCTCTCTGCGTCGGTGTCATCAAGAGCGGGCAATGGGCGGGTCGGCACAGGCGCGATGCACCGGACATGCCTTTCGAAAAGTACCTTGAGCCGCATGCGCGTCCCGTGCCGCTTGGACGGTTCGGGGAGCCCGAGGAATTTGCCAATGTGGCCTGCTTCCTCGCATCGGATTCCGCATCATACGTGACCGGTACGGCCATCAATGTCGATGGCGGCTTGTGTCCGGTCACATGAACATTCAAACAAAGGGGGATCATGTCGTCATGAATTTCGAACTCACCAGCGAGCAGCGCAGCATCGTCGGCACCATTCGTGAGGTCACGCAGGGCGAGTTCAAGGGACGAGCCCAGCGCCACATGGACGGCAGCTTCCCGTGGGAGAATATCCGCCGGCTCGCGGAAATCGGGGTTCTCGGCATGGCGGTGCCCGAGGAATACGGCGGCTCGGGGATGAACGTCTTCGACACGGCGCTGGTGCTCGAGGAGATCGCCAAAGGGTGCTATGTCACCGCCATGGCGGTCCTTGGCGAAGTGGGGTCGCAGACCCGCATCATCTCGACCTATGCTCCCGAATCCTTCAGGCGGCGCATCCTTCCGGCCGTTTGCAGCGGCGATGCGATCCTGGCGATCTGCATGACCGAGCCGCATGCCGGTACGGATGTCGCCAACTATCGCACGAACACCACCATCAAAGGCGACAAGGCCATCGTGAAGGGCGTGAAGACGCTCATCAGCCGCGTGGACGAGGCCGCCGCTTTCGTCATCTTCAGCCGTATCGACAATCAGCCGGGGCGTGAGGGCATCGGCTGCGTTCTCATCGAGAAGGGTACGCCGGGTCTTGAGGTCACGGCCCGTTACCACACGATGGGCGGCGAGAACCTGGCGGAGGTGCAGTTCAACGATTGCGAGATCCCCCTCGAGAACGTGGTGATACGGGAGGACGGCTTCCGCAAGCTTCTCTCCGCCTTCAACACGCAGCGTTGCCTCAATCCCAGCATCTCGCTCGGACTCGCGGAAGGCGCGTTCGAGGAATCGGTGCGCTATGTCCGAGGACGCACGGCCTTCGGTCGGCGAATAGGCGATTTCCAGGGAATGCGCTGGAAGCTTGCCGAGATGTATCGTGACATCGAGGTCGGGCGCAGCATCCTCTACCGGGCCTGTGCGAGCGCGAATCCGTTCCCGGATCCGCATCAGGCCGCTCTTGCCAAGATGTACTGCAATGAGATGTCGATCCGCGTGACCAGCGAGGCGATTCAGGTCCACGGTGGATACGGCTTCACGGACGAGTACGCCGTGTCGAGACTCTACCGCGGGGCCCGCTACGGTACCCTCGGCGGGGGCACGACGGAAACGCTCAAGGATCTCGTCGGCAAGAGGATCGTGGCGGATTTCGATGAGGTAGACGGTTTTCTGGGAATGGGAACGTTCTGATGAGCATGGCATATGGGAATGCTGGAGGTGGGGTGCAGGCATCGGCAGCACCGGCTCATCAGGCTTATCCCTTCTCTGGTCTGGTGGTCCTCGACCTGTCCCATATCTACAATGGTCCCTACGCCACCTTCCTCATGGCGATGGCCGGAGCCGAGGTCATCAAGATCGAGCCGCATGGCGGCGAGCATCTCCGGGTGCGCGCTGCTCTCGGCGGGGCCGCTCTGCCGTTCGCCATGCTGAACGGCAACAAGAAATCGGTGACGCTCGACCTGAAGGCCGAGCGCGGACGCGATCTTTTCCTGCAGATGGTCCGCTCAGCGGATGTGCTGGTGGAGAATTTCGCTCCGGGCGTGACAGAGCGGCTCGGCATCGGGCCTGAGGTGCTGCAGGCCGAAAACCCGCGCCTGATCTACGCCTCCAGCACCGGCTATGGCCGCTCGGGGCCTTATCGCGATTATCCGGCGATGGACATCACCGTTCAGGCGATGTCCGGTATCATGAGCATCACCGGCTTTCCTGACAACCCTCCGGTGAAGTCCGGTCCTGCACTCTGCGACTTCTTCGCCGGCATCCATCTCTATGCCGGCATTGCCACGGCATTGTATGAGCGGGAAAAGACAGGGAAAGGGCGCCTGGTCGAGGTTTCCATGCAGGAGGCCGTCTATGCGTCGTTGAGCTCCAATCTTGCGCTCTATCACGGTAACGGCGGCAACGTGCCGGTGCGGACCGGCAACCGGCATGGAGGGTTGGCGGAAGCGCCGTACAACGTCTACGCGACCAATGACGGGCATGTGGCCATCATCTGCAACAACAACCGTCACTTTCATGCCTTGCTGAAGGCGATGGATCGCGAGGACCTGAAGGGCGATCCCCGTTTCCAGGATCTCAAGTCGCGCGTGGCGCATATCGACGATATCGATGCGCTCGTCACCGATTGGACCCGGCAGTACACGAAGGCTGAGCTTGTCGAACGGCTTCTCGCCCATCGTGTTCCTCACGCGCCGGTTCGCGACCTGAGCGAGGTCATCAACGATCCGCACATGCATGCCCGCGGCAGTTTGCGATGGATCAATCATCCGCAATATGGCCGCATCGTCGTGCAGAACAGCCCGATCCGGTACGAGGGGGTGCCACCCATGCACCTTGAGCCGAGCAGTCCGCTCGGAGCCCAGAACCGAGAGGTTTTTTGCGAGAGGCTGGGTCTGTCGGAACAGGAGTTCGAACAACTTCGCCGTGAAGGCGTAGTCTGATCCAGGAAATCTACAGCGTCGGACGTGAAATCGAACTCACCCCCGACGCTGTCAGTCTATGGTCTTGAGCATCGTTTCACGCAAAACCGGGTCCCACTTTTGCGTCCGATGCTCTAGCGCACCGTGCGAAAAGTGGATTCCACTTTTCGGGTCCGATGCCCTAGAAAAGTTTCCCAAGGAAAAGGCGGTGACACATGGTCGCCGCCCCTTCCTCGTCATCCTCAATGGTCAACAGGGGCATCAACGACCAAGAGGGGAGGCTGCCCAGCCTCGGCGGCCTCCTTCTGGAGCGCTGCGACGTCGATGTCATTATACGGAATCCCCGTGCGCTTGCGCATGGCTTCGAGGCGGGACTCCATTTCGCCCGGCATCAGGATCTCCTCGAAACCTTCAGCCTTGGGGCAATCATGCACGCGCTGCACGAGCGTATCCATCCGCTGGCGGAACTCCTCACCGGTGACGAACAGGTCCGGCTTGATCGCGAGGAAGAAGTGACCGACATCCTGAGGACGGTCGAACACTTCGAACTGGTTGGCGACGTCTCCCGCATAGGCGGCTCCGGACAGGACACCGCCGAGAATATCCATCAGCATGGATAGGGCCGAGCCTTTCGGGCCTCCGATCGGCAGCACGACGCCACCGTTGAGGGCTGCGCTCGGATCGGTCGTTGCGCGGCCGCCGGCATCGAGTGCGTAGCCGAGGGGGATTTCCTGACCGAGCTTCGCCGCGCGCCGAATCTTGCCGCGGGCGGCGACAGCCGGCGACATGTCGAGCACATACGGCACCTCAGAGCCGCTCGGCACGCCGGCGGCAACAGGGCTTGTGCCGAGCAGGGCCTGACGGCCACCCCAGGGTGGCATTGCCGGCGAAGCATTCGTAAAGACGAGCGAAATGAAACCTGCCTCGACCGCCTGAAGCACATAGCACGCGGCCATCCCGAAATGCGTGCTGCGCCGGGCTGAAACGAGGCCGATGCCAAACTCCCGCGCCATCCCGATCGCTTCGGCCATGGCGCGCGAGGCGACCACGAACCCGAAGGCATTCTGACCGTCGAGAAGCCCCGCAACAGGGGTCACCTTCCGCAAGGAAAGCGATGGCTTCGCATTGATCAGCCCACTGCGCACGCGCTTCAGGTAATGGGGGAGATACTGCAAGCCATGAGTATCGACGCCGCGTAGATCGGCTCTGACGAGGCAGTCCGCGACAGTTCTCGCATCGTCCTCAGGCAGGCCATTGGCCACCAGAATGCGCGCAGCGAATGCTCTTGCCTCGTCGGCTTTCGCATAGAGCCTTTTGGGTTGCGGATTGGGTTGTGTCGCAGCGGCGATCGTCATGGCATGTCTCCCTTGCTGGCTTAAGTGCGGGGGCTAGAACCCATAGAGGCGGGCAGGGTTCTCGACGAGAACCTGCCTCATCAGATCGACGCTGCCCATCCAGGCGTTGAGCCTGTTCAGGGCGAAGCCATCGTCATCGGGATGAAAGGGCTCCATGCGGTTCGGATCCCGTGCGATGCCCGGCCTTGTGCCGGGATGAGGCCAGTCGCTCCCCCACAGGAGACGCTCGGGATTTACCCTCGCCAGGATATTCGCGATCTCGCCGGCATCCGCATGGCCCGGCAGATCCGAGATGCGGCGCGGTGCCGAGAGTTTCACATAGGCTTTCCCTGAATGCATCAGAGACAGCAAGGCTGCGAGGTTCGGCTGGTCCGGCCCTTTCACGCCCTTGATCCGTGCGAAGTGATCGAACACGATCGGCACGGGAAGACCGGAGATGACGTCGTGCAAGGCAGCGACGATACCCAGATCGGCATAGATCTGAATATGCCAGCCGAAGGGCGCCGCCCGCGCGGCGGTCTCCTCGAGATGCCTGCGCGCTGCAAGAGGGTCGGTCACGCCTGCCGTCTCGAGGTTGATCCGAAGACCCCGGATGCCCGCCTCGTGCAAGCCGCGCAATGTTTCCTTTGAAGCCCCTGCATCGATGACCGCCACACCTCGGGCCTTGCTGCCCAGATGGTGCAGAGCGTCGAGCATGCAGGAATTGTCGGTCCCATAAGGGCTCGGCTGCACGATCACGATACGATCAAGCCCTAGCGCCTGCTGATGGGCAATCAATTCCGTGAGAAGGGCGGGGCCCGGCATGTAGAGCCGGTCAGGAGACAGGGGAAAGCGGTCATAGGGACCGAAAACATGGACATGGCAGTCGCAAGCGCCTGCCGGAACCTCGAAGTCAGGTCTGGTATGCTCCACCCCGAGCACGGGACCGGTTGCACCATCAGGCAATACACTCACGGCTGAAGTTCCGCGACTTGGCGCGCACGCTGCGTCGCCGCTCCGAGCAGGAACGCGAGGTCCGTGCCGGTCGACACGTATCTGGCGCCCATCTGCACGAACTCGGCAACAAGATCCTGGCGCGAAGAGAGGCCTCCCACTCCCGCATGCTTGCCATGCTTGCGACAGGCGGCGAGGGTCCGCTCGTATGCCTCGCGGACCCTCGGGTGATCGAACTGGCCCGCCACATCCATGTCGGCCGTCAGGTCGTTGGTCCCGATCAGGGCAAGATCCACCCCCTCGACCGCCATGATCTCCTCTGCATTCAGCACTGCCTCAGCGGACTCGAATTGCACGATGACCATGGTAGCCTCGTTCATGGCCGCGGAGGCCTGAGCCGCCGGGAAAGAGCGGAACTGCAGATGCGGCAGTCCTCCCGAAACGCCGCGCTGACCCAGCGGAGGGAACTTTGCGGCATTGACAATGGCCCGGGCCTCTTCAGCGGTCCTAACGTCCGGCGCGATCACGCCCATTGCACCACCGTCCAGAGCACGGGCGATGTATTCGGGCCTGTTGGCGGGAACTCGCACGAAGGGAGCAATCCCCGCTTCGAGCGCCATCATGCAGATCTGGCCGGTGGTGTCGAAGCTGAAGCTCGAATGTTCGAGATCGACGTAGATCGAGTCGAAGCCTGCGGTCTTCGCGATTCGGACGATCTCGACCCCCCGAACCAGACGGGCGGTCATCGACGAGACCACCTCGCCACGGGCCAGTTTGCTTCTAAAGTTATTGTGCAGGATGCTTGCAAGATCCGCCGCCATGACATTTTCCCCGAGGCAGGTTTCATTATCGCAAGAAGTGAACCTCAATCCCGAAACAGGTCCAATCATATCCTCGGGTGAAACTATAAACGGCTTTTATGTGGGTTGTGCCAGGGAATCTTCGCTGTCTTATTGGGACTCCATGCCGCCTCGCCGGGGCTTTCCCGCAAACGGTCGGTCTCAGAGTTTCAGATAATGCGACGTCAGTCGACGACGGGGGCGCGCGCGTTCAAGGGCAGGCATTGTGATCGCTTCGTGATCCTGCTCCGCATCCGGGGATCAGCGAGGGACGGGACCTCATCGCAGCCAAACGATTTTTGCAAGGCGATCAAGCGAAACGGCCGGCCCGAGACGATCGTCATCGACGGCGGCCAGACCAATCGAGAACGCATCCTTCCGTGTGATGCGGAGGGCCGGCAGCAAGACTGTCCAAGACGCTGGTTCAATCCGATCAGGATCCGACAGGGTCAATACTTCGATAGCCGCATCGAGCACGATCACCGCACCGTCAAACGCCTTTTGCGATCGATGTTCGGCTCCAAGTCCGCTGTCAGTGCACACGTGGTTCTGAGCGGGGTTGAGATGGTTCACATGAAGAGCAAAGGACAGGCGAAATACGCCGGTGCGTCATAACCGTCCCTCGCCGAGCAGCTCAATATCCTAGAGCATCGGACCCAAAAGTGGAATCCACTTTTGGGATCAATCCAATGCTCCACTCCTTAGATGAGCGCATCGTGCGAAAAACCGGGTCCACTTTTTCGCACCATGCGCTAGCTGCGTGAGGCGTGCAGATAGAATAACCCTCTTTCCATGCCCATTCAAAATTCGGGACAGAGCCCTCCTTATTCGCGCTGTGAAATGCCGCGTCGGACGCAAAAGTAGGGGCCGGTTCTGCATGAAAAGATGCTCGCGATCACAATGTCAAAGCATCGGACGTGAGTTCGATTTCACGTCCGATGCTGTCGTCGCGCGCGGCGGATGGTTGGGCTTAACCTTATTGCTGTAGCTTCGTGCGCAGCTCCTGCATCGAGCGGTGGACCTCCTCAAGGTCTGCCACGTCGAAGCCCTCTGCCAATGCGGGGGAATGCTGAGCCAGGCGCTCGCGCAGGACGCCCGTGTAGCGCGCGCGGCGATCTGTGCCGATGACGAGGCCATTCTTTTCCTCGAAGTGCCGGTTCCACGCGACTGCCTCCTCCTGCGATACGGACGATGGCAGGTTCAAAGATAGAACACCGTCGGCAAGCTGCACTGGATAGCCTCCGGGCAGGCCGTAAGGCCCCGGAACATGGCCTGTCCATGAACGCCCTTCCGCGAGGGCGAGGATCATCGGAACGCCGCTGGCTCCCGAGATGTCGATCACCGGTTCCGGCGTCAGCTTCACATCCCGGAAGGTTCCGAACACATCGCTGATCTCCCGATCATCGATCCAGACCCGCGGCGCCGACCCGGTGCGCGCTTCGGGCGGCCGGCGCCATGCAGCGAGATGCTGGTAATGGGCGAGGACCTTGATGCGGTTCCTGTCGGTCAAATTGTAGTCGGCCGCGAAGACATTGGACAGGATCGCGACATTGCCCATGCCGCAGATGACCTGATGTCCGAGCGCGTTAATCAACCCGTTCACGACATCCGGAAAGCTGCAATTGATCAGGGGAGCGGTGATTCCCAAGCGCGTCATGGCCTCTGCTACGCGGGAGCTGAGGAGCGCCTGAAAGACGGCGGTCGCGCTTAGCCCCCCCTCTTGGACGAGCTTGCTCCAGGCATCGTGTGATCCGGCAATCACGGATGAAGTCTGCACGGAAGCAGCCTGCACAACGACTGCTGGCTTCGTTTCTTCCAGCAGTTCGGCGGCGGCACCCTCGCCGAGAAGATCGGCTTCACGCGCGACGACAGTCACAGGTGTGTTGAAGATCGCGGCCCGTGCGCCAGCTGCGACTTTCAACCATTGCAGGCGCTCGCGGTTGCGGCCCGCAAGAACCACGCGGGTGGGGGCGCTCGCCGTGGCTGCGATGTCGAACAGGATACGGGCAGCAAATGCGCCGGTTCCTGTCAGGAGGATAGTCGGTTCCGTCGTCATCTCAGGTTCCTTTCGCGAGCCTGTCCCAACAATCGTCAAGGCTCCTGGAGAGTTTGTGCTTCATGATGCGCTGGCTCGGGGTACGCTCGAACTCGTCGACGACGGCAATGTAGCGCGGGTTCTGGTAGCTCGCGAGGCGAGTGGACAGCCATGTGGAGATCTCCGCAGGACGAACGCTTGCGCCGACCTTCGGCTTGATGAAAAGCTTGATATCCTGCTCGCCGATCTCTGCCGCAACGCCGATCATGGCACAATCCTCTACGGACGGGTGGTCGGAGGCAATGCGCTCGACCTCCCAGGCGGAGACATTCTCCCCGCGAGAGCGGACGCTGTCGGTCATGCGGCCGTGGAAGATCAGATTGCCTTCCGGATCGTACGTGCCGAGATCGCCCGTGTACAAGGCGCCGTTCCGAAGCGTCTTCTCGGTCGCGGATGGATTGTCGAAATACCCTGACGAGATTGCGCCCGGCAGCGAAGTGCTAACCACGATTTCTCCGCGCTCGCCCTGAGGTACGGGCCTTCCATCGGCATCGAGAAGTTCCACCGTGAACCATGGCACGGGATCTCCGACCGAGCCTACGATACCCTTGTCGTTGAACGTCGTGATGCTGGAGGCTTCCGTCATGCCGTAGCATTCACGGATCTGAACGCCGAAGCGGCTTTGGAATGCCTCCCAGATATCGCCGGGACAGCCTCCGCCCCAGGCGATCCTCACGGCATGGTCACGGTCCATCGGAGATTCAGGCTGCTTGAGAAGGATCTGCAGGATGCCGCCGAGATAGTGAATGTGCGTTGCATTGTAGTCGCGCACCTGGCTCCAGAAGCGGCTCGCGCTGAAGCGATCCACCATCGCAAGCACCACGCCGTGGGTCATGGGCAGGCTCAGAAGCTGGGCGCCGCCGATATGGTAGAGCGGCTCCCACACGAACATCACGTCGCCTGGACGAGAGGCTGCGACGAGGCTGACGCCTTCTCCTGCCAGCCGGATCATCCGGTTGGAGACGATCACGCCCTTTGGCTGTCCGGTCGTGCCGGAGGTGTACATGATGGCGAAGGGCGCGTCCAAGGCAGGCGCCGGTTCCGTGAAGGGGGCTCCCGTGCTCAGAGCCTGAGCCAGGCGCGGGTGATCCTCCGCTTCCCCGTGAATGAGGAAGCCCTCGCGGGGACGCTCCGCTTCGCATTCGACGATCGTCGGCAGGAGATCGGCATCGGCAACCACGAGAGCCGGCTTCGAGTGATTGATGATGTATTGCAAGCCCTGGCCGCGCTGCTGGGCGTTGAGCGGAACCCACACGAGGCCGGCCTTGGCGAGGCCGAAGACCACAGCAAGAGTTTGCACGCTGTTGCGCATCATCACGGCAACATGGTCCCCGGACTGCAAGCCGCGGGAGCGCAGCCAGGCGGCCAGGGCGGATGACTGGGAATCCAGCATGGCAAAGGTGACGGGGTCTCCATTGAACCGAGCGAAGATTCCATCGGGGTTCTTGTCGGCATGCTGCCGCAGGAGATCGGCGAGACAGATATTATCGAGTGACATCGCAAGTACTCGGCTTGTGAGTTTTAAGTCGTACGGCGGAAACGTTCCGCAAGGAGGAGGAGAACGGTGACGATCACGAAGACCACGACGGACACCGCAGCGAGCGTCGGATTGAGCTGTAGGATCATGTCGTCCCACATCTGCTTGGGAAGCGTCGTCTTAATGCCGCCGCTGACGAAGATCGCAATCGTGAGCTCGTCGAAGGAGGTGATGAAGGCAAACAGGAAGGCCGCGACCAATCCCCCTTTCACGAGAGGCACCGTGACGAGAAGCAGGGTTTTGAGCCGGTTGGCTCCAAGGACTGCCGCCGCCTGATCGAGACGCCAGTCGTAGTTCTTCAGGATCGCCGTGATGGTCACGAAGGCGAAGGGAAGGGCCAGGACGGTGTGACCGATCACGAGGCCGAGGTCCGTCGCGACGAGACCGATCTGGGCGAAGAGATAGAACAGGCCGACCGCTATGATGATGCGCGGGACGATCAAGGGAGCAAGGAACGTCGCGAAGACGAGCCCACCCCAACGGGTGTTGGCGCGGGCCAGCGCCAGTGCCGCAAGGCCACCGATGAAGGTCGCGCAGATCGCTGTCGCGGCAGCCACGCCGAAGGAGCGCAAGGTGGCGGAGAGCCAGACGGGCGACGAGAAATAGGTCTCGAACCACTGCAGGCTGTAACCCGGAGGCGGGAATTCCAGGAACTGCGAACTCGTGAAGCCGATAGGGATCACAAGGAGAGTCGGCAACACCAGAAACACCAGGGCCAGCGTGCAGTAAATCGGCAGCAGCCGGCTCGTTCCGCGCACTCCGATCACCCGTCGGACCGCATCCGCCAACATGGCGCTTACCTTGGCGACGGCCCTGAGGATGCTGAGACCGAGCAGGCGCAGGCGCCCGGCTCCGCCGTTCTGTGCCGAGGTGTCGCCCGAGAGCGACGAGAGGCCGAACAGACGGTCATAGATCCAGACGGTGACGAGTGCTGCCACCAGCATCATGGCCGCAAGCGCGCCTGCGAACGCCCAGTTGAGGAGCTCCTGCACCTGCGTGATGATGAGCTGCGCCAGCATCGTCTCACGTCGTCCGCCCAGGAGGGCTGGCACGATGAAGAAGCCGAGAGAAGAGATGAAGACGAGCAGGCCACCGGCGGTCACACCGGGCAGGGAGAGCTTGAAATATACGAGCCAGAAGGATTGAGCCGGTGCTGCGCCCAGCGCCTGCGCCGCCTGGATCAAACGCCGGTCGATGCCGATCATGACAGGCAGCATGGTGAGCACAGCGAGCGGAACCATGGCATGGACCATGCCGACCATGACGCCGAACTCGTTGTAAGCAAGGGGGAGCGGATGGGAGAGAATGCCGCTTCCGGTGAGCATGCTGTTGATCACGCCGGTGCGTCCGAGCACGACCATCCAGGCGAAGGTCTTCACAAGATAGCTCGTCCAGAACGGTACCATCACGAGAAGTACCATGCGCTCCCGCAATCCCTCCTTTAGCCCAGCTAGCCAATAGGCGAGGGGATATCCGAGCAGCACGGAGAACAGCGCCGTATTGGCGGCGATCTTGAACGTAATCCCTAGTACCTGAAGATAGACGTCCGTGTTCGCAATGCGGGCATAGGTTGCAACGCTGAGAGCGCCACTCGCCGGGTCCTGCACGCTCAGGGCCAGAAGGCGCAGGACCGGGTACAGGAAGAAGATGGCCAGGAACGCGAGTCCCGGCGCGGCAAGCCAAAGTGCATTGGGACGAAGAAGTCGCTGTCGGAGAGGGATGGCGGGAGCGGTGATTGCTGTCATGCTTGCGGTTCCCTTACCGTTCATGGCACCAGAACCGCCGCATCCGGGTTCCAGCCCAATGTTGCGCGCTCTCCATAGGCAGGAGCTGGCTGGCCCGGCGGCAAGCGCACGATCACCGTTGCACCCTCGTCGAGATCGACGATGAGACGCGTCTCGGAGCCGGCGTAAACCGCATCGGAGACTCGGCCGGTGACGGTGTTGCCTTTGTCGCTACCGAGGCTGATCTGCTCAGGACGGATCACGATGGCGGCTTCTGCGCCGGTGTATGATGCGCCTGCGGGCAACTGGAACTTTCCATGTCGTGTTGCGAGGCGGGTCTCTCCGTTCGAGCTATCGACCTGCCCGCGGAAGATATTCGAAATTCCGATGAAGTCTGCGGCAAAGGCTGTCGCCGGGCGCGCATAGATCTCGTGGGGCGAACCAAGCTGCTCGATCCGGGCATGATTCATCAGGCAGATGCGGTCGGAGAGGGCGAGCGCCTCCTCCTGGTCGTGAGTCACGTAGATGATAGTGGCGCCCGTCTCTCGATGCAGCTGTTTGATCTCGATCTGCATGTGCTCGCGTAGCTTCTTGTCGAGGGCGCCCAGCGGCTCGTCCATGAGGATGATCGACGGCTGGTACACGAAGGAGCGCGCAAGTGCGACGCGCTGTTGCTGTCCGCCGGAAAGCTCACGCGGGAAACGTGCGGCGAGATGGTCGAGCTGCACCATCGTCAACACGTCCTTGACCCGCTGCTTGATATCGGCTGCGGACATAGCTCGCATCCGCAGGGGAAATTCGATGTTCTCGGCAACGGTCAGGTGAGGGAAGAGCGCGTAGTGCTGGAACACTAGGCCGATATCGCGCTGGTGAACGGGAGTCTGCGTCTGGTCGCGGCCATCGATGAGAATTCGCCCCGAGGTCGGCTCGACGAGGCCGCAGATCATCTGCAGCAGCGTCGTCTTGCCCGAACCTGATGGTCCGAGCAACGTCAGGAACTCTCCCGTCGGAACGGTCAGATATGTCGGCTCCAGGGCCGTCACGGCGCCATATTGCTTTGACAGACCTTCAATGATCAGCTTCGGCGCAGTCGCGCCATTCTTCGCTACTGTGCTCATCGTAGCGCTTTCCTTCCCTAATCTCGAAATCGTGCGCGGGTACGGTGTTGAATGGACCCACGACGTCCGCCAATTCAAAAATGCAACAGATACCGGCTTGTGCAGAGCCCACGTGCGCCGTTGGCACCGGCTCGCAACGGAGCCGTCGGGCGTCAGCAAAGGCTCACGCGCGTCCGGTTCTCAAATTCCAATCCGGTCCTGCCGAAGGTGCCGCCGCCTCTCATGTTCTCCACGGATTGAAGCGACGGCACTTGCCATTAGGTCAGGAGCCAGCTGTTGAAACGCTCGGTCACAGCAGCGCGGTTCTCACTCCACCAACTCTCGTTGGCGACCCGCATCTTCTTGAGGTTCTCGGGCGATGTCGGCAGAATCTTCGCCCGATCCGCCGAGATGCTCTTATAGGCATCGAGATTGGTCGGGCCATAGGCCAGGACTTCCGTGTAGGCGGCCTGCCGATCAGGCGCGGAGCAGAACTTGATGAACTGCTTCGCGGCATCCGCCCGCGGGCAGCCCTTCGGAATCGCCCAGCCTTCAATCGAGTAGAGCCCCTGATCCCAGACGATCGTCGCCGGTGCGCCACCGTCGATCGCCGATTGCAGGCGTGCGTTCCACCCGCTGATGATATCAACCTCCCCGCTCTGCAGGAGCTGTGTCGATTGCGCGCCTCCGGTCCACCAAACAGCGATGTTCTGCTTGATCTTGTCCAGGCTCTTGAACGCTCGGTCGACATCGAGAGGGTAAAGCTGATCAATGCTCACGCCGTCAGCCATCAGAGCCTGCTCAAGCGAGTCGATGGGATTCTTGCGCAGGGAGCGGCGGCCAGGGAACTTCTCCACGTTCCAAAAATCGGCCCAGCTCTTCGGTCCATTGCCCTTGAACTGATCGTTCCGGTAGGCGAAGACGGTGGAATATACGTCCGTACCCATCCAGTAATCGGTGATGGCTTCAGGCATCAGGCCGGGAGCGGCATCGCGGGTGAAGCCGATAGGCTCGAGAAGGTTCTGCTTCACCAGGATGTCCCGCGCCGAGAGCGTCAGCGTGCAAACGTCCCAGGTGTAGGACTTCGTCTCGACGATGGCCTTGAACTGGGCGGTAGGCTCAGCCTCGCGGGCCACGTTGACGACCTTGATCCCGGTCGCCTTCTCGAACGGATCGTAGAAGGCCTTGCGAAAGGCCGGGCCGAAGGGGCCACCGGGATCGGCGACGGTGATCGTCGTTGCCGCAAGGGCCCGGCCGGTGAGGCCCGGCATTCCGAGGGCCAGGGCCGCGCCACCTGCGGTCTTGAGCAGGTGTCTCCGATTGATGATCAGATTGGTATTGCTCATGTGCATCCTCCAGTTTCGCAGGTCCTTGACCTGCATTCCCTCGTGGTGTGGCGGGGCTTTAGCCCTTCTTTGCCGCTGCCTTGCGAGCCAAGAATTGTTCCATCATCCGTGCCGGTTCGCCGGATGCGTATGCCTCGCGCTGGATGCGAATGCCGGCTGAAAGGCAGTCGAGGAAACCTTCCTCCGTCATTTCGCGGAAACGCTGTCGGTCCAAGCGCATCGCGACCGGTGGCTTGCTCGCGAGGTGTTCTGCAAGGGCGAGCGATTCACTCATCACCTTTTCCTGCGGCACCAAGCGGTTGATGACGCCGATGCGGTAGCACTCGTCCGCATCCATCATGCGCCCGGTCAGCGTGAGATCAATGGTTCTTGCGAGACCGATGTGCTCCCGCATGATCCAGGGACCGGTGGTGCTGGCGATTCCGGAATTGATCTCCGGCTGACCCATGGTTACGCCGGGATGGCCGACGCGGAGGTCGCAGAGGAGGGCCACCTGGAAGGCCGAGCCCGCGGCGACGCCGTTCAGCGCCGCGACAATTGGTTTCGAGAGCGAACGGATGCGGTCATAGAGGCGTCTCCACTCGCCCATCCATTGCTCAGCACGGTCGGGGTTGAAGGTCTTCGTTTCGTTGAGGTCCTGACCGGCGCCGAAGGCACGGTCGCCTGCACCGGTGAGAATGATCGCGCGAACCTCCGCATCCTCCTCCATGGTCGTCAGGGTGGCGGTCAACTCCTCCCGCATGGCCGAATTCCAGGCGTTCAAAATCTGGGGGCGATTCAAGGTGATGATTCCGACGGCACCCCGCCGCTCCCTCAAGATAAACTCAGCCATAGCCCGGAACCTCCTGAAGTTTTATTGCAATGCAATAGTTGTTATTGTATGTTCCGCTCAACTTAGTGCTATTGTCAACTCCTATTGAGATTTTTATCGAGACCGTTCAGATGAGAGGGAGTTCGAGGATGGCGATCAGCAAAACGAAGGCGGCCGACGAAGAAGAGCCGGCAAAGCGCGGCCGTGCCACGGATCCCCTGATGGTGATGTCTGTGGAAAAGGCTTTTCGTGTACTGTCCGTCTTCGATCACCACAGCACGAACCTGAGCCTTTCTCAGATTGCCGCGGCAACCGAGATGGATGTGAGCGCGGCGCAACGCTTCACGCACACGCTGACCAAGCTGGGCTATCTGCGCAAGGACCTCGATACGAAGCGGTTCGAGCTGACAGCCAAGACACTGCAACTTGGTTACTATTACCTGCGCAGCAATCGCCTCGTAGAGCGGGCAATGCCCTATCTGTTGCATCTGTCCAAGGAGACGGAGGAGACGGTCAACATGACCGTGCTCGATGATACGGAGATCATCTTCATCTCCCGATTCATGAGTCGGCACATGCTGAATACGAACGTGATCATTGGCTCTCGCATGCCGGCCTATTGCACCGCTCCAGGCATGGCGATCCTGTCGCGCCTGCCGGAGGATGAGGCCGTTGCGATTCTCGAACGCTCCGACCGAAAGGCATACACGCCGTCAACGACGTGGAAGCTCGACGATCTCGTGAAGAAGCTGCGCGTTTCGCGGGAGCAGGGATACGCCACCGCTTTCGATGAGTTTTATCGGGGCGACGCGTCCATCGCCGCAGCGGTTGTCGCAGCAAACAATCGCCCGGAAGGCGCAATCAACATCGCTGTTCCGCTCTCGCGCTTCTCGCCCGAGGCAGTCGTGGAGCGCTTCGCCATGCATATCATCTCGGGAGCGCATTCCATCTCATCCACATGAGGTGAACTCCGTCTGGCTGATTTTCGAGCCGACTTGCCGACAAACCAACCGCCTTTTCCTTGACAGCCCTTTTCCGACAATCTTACCATTCCACAAAACTTATTGCATTGCGATAAATTCGTGGTGGGACGGAATGCCAAACGAGCCAAAGCAGAAGGTGCATCAAGGCCAGTTCGTAAGGGCTGTCTCCCGCCAAGGCGCAACGCTGCGTCTGACAATCGACGGAGAAATGGTCGAGGCGGTCGAAGGCGACAGCTTGCTTGCGGTTCTTCTGCTGAACGGAAGAGCTGTCCGACATCTCGAATTCGGTGGCGCACCGCGTGCCGGCTTCTGTCTCATGGGAGCCTGTCAGGATTGCTGGATCGCACTCGGAGACGGCGAGCGCGTGAGGGCCTGCACGACTCCCGCAGCCCACGGCATGGTCATATGGACCGATCTCCAGAAGGCCCAAGCCCATGCGTAATGTGGTGATCGTCGGCGGCGGTCCGGCAGGCATACGAGCGGCATCCGTTCTGGTCGGGGCAGGCCTGAAGCCCATTCTCGTGAACGAGACGAGGCAGGCAGGAGGCCAAGGCTATCGAGCGCCGGCGAAAAGCCTTGCTCTCGATATCAAGTCTCTGATGGGCTCCGAAGCGGGAAAGTACCAGCGCCTCCATTCGCTCTTCGCGTCTCTCCAAGAGCAGATAGATTATCGGCCTGGCACTCTCGTCTGGGGCGTGCATGATAAAGTGTTGCACACCTCGTGCGACGGAGTGGCGGGTACGATCCCCTATGACGCCCTGATCCTCGCAACCGGTGCCACGGATCGGACCATGCCTCTGCCGGGATGGACACTCCCCGGAGTCTTCACCTTGGGCGGCGCGCAAGTGATCCTGAAGGATCAGGGATGCCTGATCGGAAGCCGCATCGTTTTTCTCGGAAGTTCGCCGCTGCTGTTTCTGGCGGCGCTGCAATACCACAAGTCCGGCGCGTCGATTGCGGCGGTCGTGGACACGACACCGCTTTCCGCCAAACGAGCTGCCTTGCGCGATCTGGCAGCAAGTCCGCGCACGCTGGCGCGGGGCGTGATGTACCGTGCGGCGCTCCACATGGCCGGCATTGCCGTCATCGACGGTGCGACGCCGCGCGGAATCGACGGTAAGACCCATGTCGAGGGTGTGCGGATCACGGACGGCCGGGGCCGCGAAAGGCGCATCTCCTGCAATGCCGTCGCATATGGCTACGGCCTTAAGCCGGAGACCCAACTGGCTGAACTCGCCGGCGCCCGCTTCCAGTTCGATCCGGACTTCCGGCTCTGGCTGCCGGAAATGGACGCCGATGGTCGGGCCGGGGACAATCTCTATCTAGCCGGCGATGGAAGTAGGATCGGAGGAGCGGACGCCGCGGAGGCGAGCGGTGCGCTTGCGGCTCATGCGCTGCTTGCAGACATGGGCCTGCCACATCCGGCGTCCGAGTTGGAACCCCTCCGACGGGAAGTCGAGCGCCTGCGGAGATTTCAGCGAGGGCTCGCGAAGGCTTTCGCATGGCCGGTTGCCCAGGCCGCGGCCCTTCCCGACGAAACCATCGCTTGCCGATGCGAGGCGGTGACCGTGGGAGAAATCCGCGCCGCCTTGCATGCGCCCTTGGGTCCGCGGGAGGTCAACCGCGTCAAGGCGATCACACGTTGCGGCATGGGCCGGTGCCAGGGGCGCTTCTGCGGTCCGGCACTGCAGGAGATCGTGGCCGAAGCGTGCGGCACGCCAATTGCGGATGCCGGTCGGTTGCGTATGCAGGCGCCGGTAAAACCCATTCCCCTTCACGCAGCTGCGGAGATGGAGCCATGACGACAAAGGCGCGGGTTGTTGTTGTCGGTGGCGGACTTATCGGTACATGGACGACGCTTTTCCTCGCCAAGCGCGGATTGGATGCGATCCTGATCGAGAAAGGCATCGTCGGCGCCCAGTCCAGTGGCGTGAACTTCGGCAACTTGCGTTTGCAAGGACGCTATCCAGGGCAGTATCCGCTGTCCCTCAGGTCGCAGGCGCTCTGGGAGGACATCGAAGAACTCATCGGCGACAGGTGCGAATTCGAGAGAACCGGTCACCTCTATGTCGCGATGAACGAGGCCGAGCAGGAGAAGTTGGAGCAGCACGCACGCGTCGCCGAGAGCCATGGGCTCTCAATCGAGCGGATCGGACGCGATGAGCTTCGCCGCCGTTGGCCATGGTTGGGGGAGGGGCCTCAGGCAGCCACCTATTCGGCGCGCGATGCGACGGCCAATCCTCGTCTCGTATCAGTCGCTGTCGCCCGAGCCGCACAGCGCTTCGGCGCTGAAATCGTCGAGAATACGCGCGTGAAGGAGGTGCGCCGGAGAGGAGCCGGTTTCTCCGTGGAAGCCGATAGCGGACGCGTGGTGGATTGCGACGCGGTGGTGAACTCCGCAGGCGCCTGGGCTCTGAATATTGCGGAAGCCTTTGGCGAGACCGCACCTATGTTCGCAGCCGGGCCTCCGCAATTCGTGACCGAGCCTGTTCCTTATCAGGTCACGCCTTCCGTGCAGGCCGTCGACGGCTCCGTGATCTTTCGCCAAATTCCGCGTGGCAATGTGATTTTTGCGGGCTACCCGCGCACGGCGGCCGATCCGGTACTCAACCGCGCTCCCGTGCCGCCTGAGAAGACTCTCAATGGTATGCGCAACCTCATGAAGATCGCGCCGTTCCTGAAATCGGCGCAGGTCATTCGTGTTTGGTCCGGCATCGAAGGTTATTTACCCGACATGCTTCCGGTTATCGGCGAGAGCGAGACGACGCCTGGCTTGTTTCACGCCTTCGGATTCTGCGGTCATGGCTTTCAGGTAGGTCCCGGGGTGGCTGCGGTGCTGGTCGATCTCATCGTGAGTGGCAGGACTGCCACGCCGATCGATCTTTTCTCCATCAATCGCTTCAAGAATGCGGTTCAGGTCTCAGACAAGCTGGCGCGTGAGTTCGACGGGCCGATTGCTGCAGGCAGCCGGGCAAGGTAAAGGCAATGGGTACGCTGCTTTATCTCTCAAGCGAAGACATTGCCGGACTCGACCTAAAGCCCCGGGCCGCACGTGAAGCAATTGCACGTGCCTTTCGCCTGCATGCTGAGGGTAGGGCCCACGTTCAACCGAAGCTCACCGTGCAGGTCGGCCCGGGGCACTTCTTTCAATCACTCTGCGCCGCCATGCCCGACCCTCCCTTCGCGGCGACGAAATGGGTGGGCGTTGCCGCCGCCAACAGTGCGCGCGGTCTGCCGAACGTCAATGGCCTGATCGTGGTGAGCGATTTCACGACGGGAGTTCCGGTAGCGGTTCTCGACGGAACGAGTCTCACGGTGCTGCGCACGGCTGCCATGTCGGCGCTGGCTGCTTCCTATCTCGCACGCCCAGACAGTTCCACCATCGGCTTCATCGGATGCGGCGCCCAAGCCTATGGGCATCTCGCCAGCCTTCGGGATGTACTGCCTGGACTTCGCACGGTTGTGTGCAACTCGCGTGGACGCTCATCCGCTGAAAAGCTCGCGGTCTATGCTCGTGAAAGCGGCCTCGGCGCCAAGGTCGTGGATTCGTCGGACGAAGTTCTTGCCTGTGACGTGGTCGTCTCGACGGTTCCCGCGCAGCCCGGTCTCGAGCCGTTCCTCGACGCCTCGCTCCTGAGGCCCGGCTGTTTCGTCGCTGCGGTCGATCTGGGCCGTCCCTGGCACGGCGAGGGGCTGCGCTCTCTCGATATTCTCGCCACAGACGATCATGGTCAGGCAGCGGACCCGTCGAACCGTGCCAAGCTCCGCTACCCGGGTCCTTTCGATGCTGACCTAGCATCCCTCGTGGCTAGGACTGCTCCCGGCCGCACGGATGAGAAGCAACGCGCCATGTTCCTATTCCCCGGCTTCGCTCTCGGCGACCTCGCCATCGCGGCCGAGGTGATCGCCGAAGCCGGCCGGACCGGTTGCGGACTACGTCTTCCACTGTGAGGGAGAAGAGCCTTGGCTAACATCGCCATCGTCGGAGCAGGCGTCATCGGAGTTTCATGCGCAGCCTTTCTCCAGCGGGACGGACACTCCGTTACGATCTACGATCCTTTGCCACCCGGAGAAGGATGCTCTTTCGGCAATGCAGGAAGCATTGGCCCGGGCTCCGTGGTGCCGCTGTCCACACCGGGCATCGTGCGGCAGGCCGCCTCATGGATTGCCGATCCCGATAGTCCCTTGTGGATCGACTGGCGCTATCTACCGCGTGCCATGCCTTGGCTCGCCAGGTTCATCGCGGCGGGAGCCAGCCCGCGCATCAACGGCATTGCAAAGGCGCTTCGCGCGCTCCATGCCGATAGCTTCACACACTACCGAACGCTTTTAGGTGACGATGCCGGAAGCCTGCTCAATGTGTCCGGTCAGCTCTACCTCTATGAGAGTGATGCAGCTTTCGCCAAGGATGCTCTCGGTCGAGAGCTCAGGGCTTCGCTAGGAATTCGGTCGGAGACTTTGAATCCCGACGAAATCCGCCAGTTGGAGCCTTCGCTGAAACCTCGGTTTGCGAAGGCGGTCTACCTTCCCGATTCCAGCCACTGCAGCAATCCACATCGCCTCGTAGCAACCATTGCCGAAGATATCTCTCGGAACGGAGGACGCTTCGTTCGAGCGTCGGTCAAGGACTTCGAGCAGGATGCCGGACAGGTCCGCGCTATCGTAACGGATGCCGGACGCATGGCGTGCGATATGGTGGTCATCGCGGCCGGCGCGTGGTCTCGGCGGTTGACAGGCCGGCTCGGTCTCAGGATCCCGCTTGAAAGCCTGCGCGGCTACCATGTGATGCTGCCCATGCCGGAGACGGCTCCAAAGCGCCCACTCTATCCACTGGCCGCAAAGATCATGATGACGCCGATGGAGCATGGTCTTCGGATTGCGGGGACGGCGGAGATCGCTGGTCTCGACGCACCGATGAACGAGCGGCGTGCCGCCGCCCTCGCAAAGCTTGCGAAACGCTATTTCCCAGATATGACCAGCGACCCCATCTCCGTTTGGATGGGACACCGCCCCGCGACACCTGACTCCCTGCCGGTTATCGGTCCGTCATCTCAGTACAGGAACGTCATGCTTGCTTTCGGCCATGGTCAGACAGGATTGATTGGCGGCGCAACAACAGGCCTTCTGGTCTCTGACTTAGTTGCAAGCAGGAAACCAACAATCGATCCTTACCCTTACCGGGCAAGCCGCTTCTAAGGACGTCTGATCTGAGCGTAGACCTAATCGGTAACCCGGTCGCCTGTGTGGACGGGCCGCACAGGCCGATGCGCGCTCGGGGCCTTATACCAAGTCCTGCTGATCATCATTGGTGCGCCCACTTGTGCAAGCCGATGGACATGATGGTCCGGCTGAACGATCAGTTTGTTCCAAGCCCCACAGCGGTGGGCGATCTTGTTCTTCTGGCCGATGCGCGCCTCGTCAGCAGACCGGATCTCTACGGGCTAGAGCATCGGACGTGAAAAGTGGAATCCACTTTTGGGATCGAATCCGATGCTCCCTTCTTGGAGCGAGCGCATCGTTCTTGCGAAAAACCGGATCCACTTTTCGCTAGCGCGGCCCGCCGGGTCCGCACGATGCGCTAGCCATCGGCCTCGTTGGTCGCGACCTCCTCCAGACGCGTGGGGAAATCCTTAAAGCAGCCACGACCGCTTCGCCCTTGGCATGCACGACCGCTTCGCTCTTGGCATGATGGCGTGGCCGGGCTGAGGGCTTGCGGAAGCTCAGAGCCCACAGCTCACGGCTGAGCGGCTGCTTGGAGATCCGGATACAGTGCTCCGCCCAGAGCCCCTGCATTAGGTCGGCGTGACACCAGCGCACCACCCCGTGGTCGGCTCGCGATCCAGCCTGTCTCCATCATCTCGCTCAGGCGATGACGATGCTCGCCGTTCAGGATCGAAAGCTGTCCCGGCGCTTTGCCGTCCAGTGGCCCATCAGGGCTGATGTGGCTACAGCATCGGACGTGAAATCGAACGCACATCCGATGCTGTAAGTCACCGTTTTCGAGCACCGGACGCAAAACCGGTTCCCGCTTTTGCGTCCGGTGCTCTAGCGTCGGATCAGGAGCGGAATCCGAAGGGCACCAATCACCGGACCTTCAAAGACAACGCTCGTCCCTGTTTGACCCCGAGGAGAGACTCCATGACCTGAGAAGCTGGCGCGCCACTCGGCAGGTGAGGTACTGTACCCCTGGTACGACCTGACGACCTTTGTACTGCTACGCGCCGTGCCGGGTGTTGGCTGCCTGCTGTCTACCGTTACCCCGTCGAGCCTCGCAGATCCTTCAATGCATGCCGCCCTGTCATTGAGGACGGGAGCACCATAGCGCGCGCAAAAATAGCGCGGGGGATCTGAGCGACAAGATTCGATCGCTCGATGCCTGCCCTGCCGGGAATGCAATTGTCCGATGCCCGGAATCTCGCCGAGCATCGGGTTCGTTCGATTCCCGAACGCCACTCCAATCCTGGAGAATAATGGGAACGATCGCTTTCGCTCAGGGAAGGAAACTCAATGAGAGCTCTGATCAGAACCGCACACTTGGTGCCTTACGTGAGTGCTCTGCTCGCCAGCACGACGCTCTCTGCTTTTGCAGACATGTCGAGCGCCGTTCGAACGACTTCGCAGCAAGTGAAGGGGCTGCAGGCTCCTGCGGAAGTGATCGTCGATCATTGGGGCATTCCGCACATCTACACAGCCAGCCAGCATGACGCCTTTTTCATGCAGGGATATAACGCCGCGCGCGACCGGCTTTGGCAGATCGACCTCTGGCGCAAGCGCGGCCTCGGTCTGCTCGCAAAGGACTTCGGTCCCGATTACGCGGATCAGGACCGCGCTGCGCGCATGTTTCTCTACCGCGGCGACATGGACAAGGAATGGGCCTCCTACGGACCCAATGCCAAGACCTACACCGAGGCTTTCGTCGAAGGCGTCAATGCTTTCGTGCAGGAGGTCCGCGACGGCACCCGGTCTGCGCCTGCGGAGTTCAAGATCGCCGGAACGCAACCCGACCTGTGGAAGCCGGAGGATGTGGTTCGCATCCGCAGCCATGGCCTGACGCGCAACGTGGTCTCGGAGGTCAGGCGTGCGCAGGTTGCGTGCGCGGCCGGTCTCGATGCCGACCGCCTGCGCACCAAGTTCGAGCCCGACTGGCAAACCTCGATTCCCGCCGGCCTCGACCCGTGCTCGATCCCGAAGGACGTCCTGAAGGATTACGAGCTCGGTACCCAGGATGTCACGTTCTCGGCGTCGCGGAAGAAGGCATCCTTGGACACGCATGAGGAATTCCTCAATGAGGCCATGGCCAATGTCGACCGGATCGGTTCGAATAACTGGGTTGTCTCGGGCTCGCGGACGGCTACGGGACGGCCGATCCTGGCGAACGATCCCCACCGTGCCCATGGCGTGCCGTCCCTGCGCTACATCGTGCACCTGAATGCGCCCGGCATGTCGGTGATCGGCGCGGGCGAGCCGGCCCTGCCGGGCATCTCCATCGGGCATAACGGCAAGATCGCCTTCGGCCTGACGATCTTCGCGATCGACCAGGAAGATCTCTACGCCTACGAGCTCAACCCGAACAATGTCAACCAGTACAAGTTTCGCGACGGCTGGGAGGACATGAAGGTCGTGCGCGAGACGATCGATGTCAAAGGTGAGCAGCCCCGCATTGTCGATCTGCTCTTCACCCGCCACGGGCCCGTCTTGGCAAAGGACGATGCGAAGCAGCGGGCCTTCGCCATGCGCTCGGTCTGGTTCGACCCCGGCACATCGGCCTATTTCGGCTCGTCGGACTACATGACAGCCCAGAACTGGAACGACTTTCTGGAGGCAATGAACCGCTGGGGCGCTCCGTCGGAGAACCAGGTCTATGCGGATACGGATGGAAACATCGGCTGGATTCCCGGCGGTCTAACCCCGAAGCGCGTGAGCTATGATGGCCTGATGCCCGTGCCCGGCGACGGGCGCTATGAATGGGATGGATTCATCCCCATGTCCGACCTGCCGAAGGAATACAATCCTTCCAATGGCTTCTTCGCAACCGCCAATCAGAATAACCTTCCGCCCGACTACCCTGTGAACGAGCGCAGGATCGGCTTCGATCAATGGGCCGATCCGGCTCGCTTCCAGCGCATCACGGAAGTACTGCGGGCAAAGCCGAAGTTCACCCTGGCTGACGCCATGGACCTGCAGAACGACGATGTCAGCATGCTGGGCCGCAGGCTGATCGCCCTGCTCAAGCCCGTGCGATCGGAGGACCCGAAAGAGAGGTCCGCCCTCGAGTTGATGCAGAACTGGAATGCGATGGAAACGGCCGACAGTGCCGGGGCCGCGCTCTTTGAAGTCTGGACCAGCAAGCATCTCGGCCGGGCGACGATTGCCGCAACGACGCCTGAACCGGCCCGCGCCATCATCGGCAATGGTAGCCTCTCGGCCATTGTCGCTTATCTGGAGAAGCCCGACCAAGCTCTCGGCGCCGATCAGGCTGCCGCACGGGACAAGGTCCTGCTCCAGAGCCTCTCGGCCGCAGCCGAGGAGGTCGGCAAGTTGCTGGGCGAGGACATGGCGCAGTGGAAATGGGGCAACCTGCATCAGGCCGAGTTCAACCACGCCTTGAAGCCGCTTGCGGATAAAGCCACCCAAGCCCAGATGACCGTCGGGCCACTCGCAATGGGGGGCGGCAATAACGTGCCGCATGCAGCGGGCTACAGCACGTCGACCTTCAAGGTGACATCTGGAGCATCGTTCCGGATGGTTCTGGACGTCGGCAACTGGGACAACAGCCGTGCGATCAACACGCCAGGCCAATCGGGCAATCCGTATAGCCCGCACTATCGTGATCTCGCGCCCCTCTGGGCGACGGGCGACTACGTCCCGCTTCTTTACTCCCGGGAGGCCGTGGAAAAGGCTGCAAGCGAGCACCTTCAGCTCTCGCCGAAGGATTGATGAGGCTGGTCAGATTGTCTGATGCAAGGACGGACCGGCTTCGGAGCCGGTCCTTTCACACGTGCAACCTACGAGCCTAATGCTACGACTTTTCAGAGGAATTCATCACATGATTGCGAAAAATTGCTGCAAGTTGGTCGCAATAGGCTTCACCGGCCTGCTGACGGCTTCCGTGGTGTACGGCGCTGAGATTCAGCGTGAAGAGGGGACGCTTCCATCCCATTTCCCGTATCTGATCAACGTCCCCGAGAACTGGAATGGCATCGTGATCAACGATCTCGATGCCGTCGCCAACAAGGATGGAAAGCTGGCTGCCTATCTGCTGGACCATGGCTATGCATATACCGGAACGGGACGCCATCCCGAGCGCATGACGCGCCATGATCCCCTGACCGAACTTGAGGCCCAGGTGGCCGTAATCAAGAGGTTCAAGGAGAAGTTCGGGCAACCCAAATACACGATCCAGTACGGCTGCTCCGGTGGGGGATACGTGACCCTCGCCATGGCCGAAAAACATCCCGACGTGATCAACGGCGCCATTTCGTTCAATGCTCGCGGCACGGGCGGTATGGCGGTCGCGAATACTTGGCTCGATCTGCCTTACACGCTGAAGGCTCTGTTGGCTCCCGGATCCGACCTCATGGTGGCTCCGATTCCCAACTCCGCCCTGCCTGCGGCGATGGACGCCTGGAAGCCGGTGATGGAAAAGGCGCAACAGACGCCCGAAGGACGTGCCCGGATTGCGCTCGCAGTGGCCGTCTCGCAGTGGCCAACGTGGGGCGCTATCGGCAACCCGCCTAAGGAGAAGCCAAAGGATGACCTGGCTTCGCTGCAAGCCGCCATGTTCAGGTCGGCCAGCGATGGGCTGGCTAATTCCATCAACCGGCGGCAGCTCTACGACAATCCGGCAGGTCTCGCCTCCTGGAACACGGGCATCGACTATGCCAAGTTCTACGAGGCCGGCGCGGACCCGGAGCAGAAGGAGATCGTGTCCAGGCTCTACAAGGAAGTCGGTCTCGGTGAGGAGGCCATCGCCGCAGACCTCGCGAAGATCAATGATCAGCCGCGTATCAAGGGCTCGCCGGAAGGCGTAAAATACTGGCTTGAACCCGGCCGATTCATCGAAGGCAAGATCGGCGTGCCGCTGCTTCATGCCCACGGGCTGGGAGACGCGCTGCTGCCGCCCCATCTGTTGGCCGGCTACGCAGTCGCCGTCGAGAAGCAGGGCAAGGGCGACCTCTACCGGACAGCCTTCGTCGATGCTGCCGGCCATTGCGAAACGTCGACCTCCGAGGCCATGGCGGCAATCGACGCGATGGTCAACCGCCTCGACACGGGCAAATGGGGTGATACGAGCTCCGAAGCGCTGAACGCGGCGGCGAGAAAGCTGAATCTCGAACAACCGCGCTACGTGACTTACACCTTCAAGACGCCCTTCAATCGTGCCTTCTATTCGGATAGCCAGCGTCCCTTCTGAGGACCTCGACGCCATTCGAAATCCTGTCGAAATCTTGCGCCGCCGGTACGCCGCCGGCAGAGCTTTCGTTCTGGCACGTGGCCCGCACGATGGGTCGCCAATGCCGAACGCCGCGGCAGTCCAATCATCGGAACAGACGGCCATGGGGTCTAAGTGGTCTCACTTTCGTTAAGCAACATATCGGGCGCTAGGCAGGGAACGGCCGCTTTTGGCACTTCTCGGACCTTATGCTTCAGTCCGCTTTTAGGCTCTTTCCGGACCATAGAGAAAGGTAAGTGCACCTTAGGCGCGCTCTGCACTAGTCATAATAATCGTCGGTGAACCAAGCCCTGTTTAGAAGGATGAGGGTCTCTTCGCGTGCTGAGCAGGGTGTGATGAACGGTCTCCTAGCGCACACTGCTGAACCTTGGAGTGCCGGCGCTACGAATCATGGAATTTCCTATTAGGCGGGTTGCCTTCGTTACTGGGTGTCAAAGAGTGCAGATAGTGAGGCAGCGTGTGCGCCAGCGCACATCGGTGTCGCTGCGGCAGGACCTTCAGCGCTCTTTTGCATACCAATCGATATAAAAATATCCAGGTCGTCTCTTTCAAAGTGTACCAGTCGGTATTATACCGATCAGTACGAATCCCGCATGCTTCGGATGCTGGATGAACCTCTGAGTGAGCGACTTCACCATGATAAGTGTTTCCACAACCCGACTCCTGACCTCCCTCGGCACGGTAAGCGTGATCCTGGGCGGCGTCGCACTCTGGTCTATGCTCGGCAGCACGGCTACCCAGGGCAGTGACACAGGGCCGACGCCGCCCGCCACGCCCGCGACCGTCGCCGCCATCGACAGTCGCGATGTTTCGTTGTGGGAGGAGTTCTCGGGCCGCCTTGAGGCAATCGAGCGGGTCGACCTGCGTCCCCGGATTCCCGGCGCCATTGAGTCGATCCATTTTCGCGAGGGATCGCTGGTCAGGAAAGGCGACCTGCTCTTCACCATCGATCCTGCGCCTTACCTTGCAGAGGTCGAGAAAGCAGAGGCCCAGCTCAGCGCGGCCGAGGCCAATCTTGTCTTCGCCCGCGCTGAGCTGGAGCGTGGCCAGAGAATGACCGCCAACCAGACCATCGCCCAACGGGACCTCGACACACGATTGAACAATGTCCGTGAGGCTGAGGCCAACGTGAGTGCCGCCAATGCCGTCGCCAAGGCTGTACGCCTCAACCTGTCCTACACCGAGGTGCGCGCACCGATCTCGGGGCGGGTGGGGAAGATCGAGGTGACCGCAGGCAACCTCGTCAATGGCGGATCCAGCGCGCCGGTTCTGACGACAATCGTTTCGACCAACCCGATCTACGTCAACTTCGATGCGGATGAGCGGGCTGTACAGCGGGCTCTCGAGACGCTGCCGACCGGAGGCGACCGGCGCGATCATCTCGCCCGTATCCCTGTCGAGATGCGCGTAGGCCCAGACACCGAGATCGTACGTGGCAAGCTGCAGCTCATCGATCATACGGTTAATAGCGCCAGCGGTACGGTTCGCGTGCGTGCGGTGTTCGAAAACAACAGCGACCGCCTGATGCCGGGCCAGTTCGCGCGCATCCGACTGGGCCAGGCCAAGACGACGCCCGCGCTGGTCGTGCCCGAAAAGGCCATTGGAGTCGACCAAGACAAGAAGTACGTGCTTGTCGTCGATCCGGCCTCCAAGGCGAATTACCGCGAGATCAAACTCGGAGCTGCAGTGGACGGGGGGCGGATTGTCACCAGCGGCCTCAACCCAGGCGAACGGATCGTCATCGAAGGCCTTCAAAAGGTCCGCCCGGGCACCCTGATCGCTCCGCAAACCGAAGGGCCCGAGACATCGGCCGCACTCCAGACGCGGAGCTCCCCCGCTTCCGCGGCGAATTGATCGCAATCCAAGGGCTCAAGGGCCAGTGCCATGAACATCTCCCGTTTCTTTATCAACCGCCCGATCTTTGCCGGGGTTCTATCCGTGCTCATCTTCGTGGTCGGGCTGCTCGCATTGCGGGTTCTGCCGGTCTCGGAATATCCCGAGGTTGTGCCGCCCCAGGTGGTCGTCCGCGCGCAATATCCGGGCGCGAATCCGAAGGTCATCTCCGAGACCGTGGCGGCCCCGATCGAGGAGGCCGTCAACGGGGTCGAGGACATGCTCTACATGAGCAGCCAAGCGACCACCGACGGCGTGCTGACGCTTACCGTGACCTTCGCCCTCGGTACCGATCCCGACAAGGCGCAGCAGCTCGTGCAGAACCGGGTCTCGCAGGCTGAGCCTCGATTGCCCGAGGAAGTGCGGCGTCTGGGCGTGACGACCGTCAAGAGTTCGCCAGACCTGATGATGGTGGTTCACCTGCTCTCGCCCGACAGCCGCTACGACGTCACTTATCTGCGCAACTACGCGGCACTCAACGTCAAGGACCGGCTTGCCCGGATCCAGGGCGTAGGTCAGGTCCAGTTGTTCGGATCGGGCGAATATTCGATGCGCGTCTGGCTCGACCCTCAGAAGATCGCCGAGCACGGCCTCTCCGCAAGCGATGTGGTCAACGAGATCCGCGCCCAGAACGTACAGGCGGCCGCAGGCGTCGTCGGCGCTTCGCCTGGCCTGCCGGGAGTCGATCATCAATTGTCGATCAACGCGCAGGGGCGTCTCCAGGATGAGGAGCAGTTCGGCGAGATCATCGTCAAGACCGGGAAGAACGGGGAGATCACCCGCCTGCGCGACGTCGCCCGCCTTGAACTGGGCGCGGCCGACTACGCCCTGAGGTCTCTTCTGAACAACAAGCCGGCAGTCGCCATTCCGATCCTCCAGGCACCGGGGTCGAACGCCATCGAGATCGCCGACAAGGTTCGCGCCGAGATGGCAGACATCAAGGCTAACATGCCCGAAGGCATCGACTTCCAGATCGTCTACGACACGACGCAGTTCGTGCGCGCCTCGATCGACGCAGTGGTCGATACGCTGCTTGAGGCCGTGCTTCTGGTGGTGCTCGTGGTGATCCTGTTCCTGCAGACCTGGCGGGCGTCCATCATTCCTCTTGCGGCGGTTCCGGTCTCGATCGTCGGCACGTTCGCTGTGCTGCAGGTCCTGGGCTTCTCCATCAATGCCCTGAGCCTGTTCGGGTTGGTGCTGGCCATCGGCATCGTGGTCGACGACGCCATTGTGGTCGTCGAGAACGTGGAGCGGAACATCGAGAAGGGGTTGAGCCCTCGTCAGGCGACCTACCAGGCTATGCGGGAGGTCTCCGGACCGATCATTGCCATCGCATTGGTGCTGGTGGCAGTCTTCATCCCGCTTGCGTTCATCAGCGGCCTGACAGGGCAGTTCTACAAGCAGTTCGCCGTCACCATCGCCATCTCAACGGTGATCTCGGCGATCAATTCGCTAACCCTGTCGCCTGCCTTAGCGGCCCTTCTCCTTCGCGATCACCATGCGCCGAAGGACCGGCTGACCCGGATGATGGACGCGCTGTTCGGCTGGCTGTTCCGCCGCTTCAACGCGGCGTTCCATCGGGGAGCGGATGCCTATGGCACTGGCGTGAGGCGGGCGATCGCGACGAAGACCCTGATGCTCTTCGTGTATGTCGCTTTGCTGGGAGCGACGGGCATCCTGTTCAAGACGGTCCCCGGCGGCTTCGTTCCAGGGCAGGACAAGCAGTATCTGGTCGGCTTCGCTCAACTGCCGGATGCTGCGACCCTCGACCGGACCGAGAACGTCATCAGGCAGATGACCGACATCGCTCTGAAGCAACCAGGCGTCGAGCACGCTGTTGCGTTCCCGGGCCTGTCGATCAACGGCTTCACCAACAGCTCGAATGCCGGCATTGTGTTTCTGACCCTTGCACCCTTCGAGGATCGTCGGGATCCGAGCCTGAGTGCCGGAGCGATCGCAGGTCAGCTGAACCAGAAGTTCGCTGCCATCACAGAGGCTGTGACTGCCATCTTTCCTCCTCCGCCGGTGCAGGGGCTGGGCACGATCGGTGGATTCAAGCTGCAGATCGAGGACCAGGCCGGCCTCGGCTACGAAGCGCTCGACCGGGCCACGAAGGACTTCCTGGCCAAGGCCTCGACGGCGCCCGAGCTTGCGGGATTGTTCTCGAGCTATTCGATCAATGTCCCTCAGCTCTACGCGGATATTGATCGGGCCAAGGTGCGCCAGCTCGGCGTTGCGATCTCGGATGTGTTCAGCACTCTTCAGATCTATCTCGGTTCAGTCTACGTGAACGACTTCAACAAATTTGGGCGGACCTACTCGGTGCGGGTTCAGGCGGATGCTCCGTTCCGGGCCCGCGCGGACGATATAGGCTTCCTGAAGGTGCGTTCGAGTTCGGGCGAGATGGTTCCGCTGACGGCCCTGTTGAACATCCGGTCGAGCGTAGGGCCGGAGCGCGCGATGCGATACAACGGCTTCCTCTCAGCCGACGTCAACGGACAGGCGGCTCCGGGGTATTCGTCGGGTCAGGCTCAGGCAGCCATCGAACAGATCGTGGCCGAGACCCTGCCAAAAGGTTTCAGGGCCGAGTGGACCGAGTTGACCTATCAGGAGATCCTGGCCGGCAATTCCGGCATTCTGGTCTTCCCCATTGCCATTCTGCTCGTCTTCCTGGTCCTCGCGGCGCAGTACGAGAGCCTGATGCTTCCGGTGGCGATCATCCTGATCGTGCCGCTGGCGTTGCTTGCGGCCTTGGCCGGCGTGTGGCTGACGGCGGGCGACAACAATGTATTCACCCAGATCGGGCTCATCGTCCTGGTCGGCCTGTCGGCCAAGAACGCGATCCTGATTGTGGAGTTCGCCCGTGAACTCGAGTTCGAGGGGCGCACCCCTGTTGAAGCGGCAATTGAGGCCAGCCGCCTGCGCCTGCGGCCGATCCTGATGACCTCACTCGCCTTCATCATGGGCGTCGTGCCGTTGGTGGTTTCGACCGGAGCGGGAGCCGAGATGCGGGCTGCCATGGGTGTGGCGGTGTTCGCCGGCATGATCGGCGTGACGGCATTCGGTCTGTTCTTCACACCGGTCTTCTACGCCCTCGTCCGCCGATTGACGGGGAACCGCCGCCTTCAGCATCACTCTGAGCCGGCAGTCTCGGATTCGGACACAAAGGCGCTCCCCGTGGAGGAATTGGTGAACTGAACGAGGGCGAGGGACGCTGTCTCAGGCGGCGTCCCTCGATGCCTTCTGCCAAAGCAAAATTGGGCACGTTCTATGGATCGGTCTTGGAGAAACCTTCGACTTGTTGTCGTTTCCGTATTGTCTCTCGCCACAAGCATACTTTCGGAAGATGTGAGGGCAGAGGAGGATTACCGGATCACGAACGAGGTTGTTCTAAGCGACGTGCGTGTCTCGCCGGCGAAGACGGGCGGCCAGACGCAGATTACGTTCTTGCTGGAAAACCGGAGTGCGGAGCGGGTTTCGTTCGGAGGGATAACGATTGCCGATGCCCGGCAGTCCTCGATTGTCGCCTCTCTCGGCAACGGGGGCACGACAATCCTGGACTCGATTCCGGTCGCTCCGGGGGAGGTCCTTTCAGTGGATGGAGAGGCACTCTGGATCGAGGTCGACGGGCTGGCCAAGAACCTTCAGCCTGGTGGAGCGATCGAGGCGACTGTGAACTTTGGAGCCGTCGTTATTCCGATCACCCTAACGGTCGCTGACGTCAACAAACCATCAAATTGAGGAATAGGGAGCGATCCAGCCTTCAGCGCGAGACAGTTGGCCAACTTCGCATAGAGACGTCGACCACACGGTGGAGCTCCTCGCGGGAGGCCCCCGATGCGGCTCTGACCGCCATCCCGAGGCCGATCGACACGACATAGCGGGCCCAGTCGGCGGGATCCTCATCGCCGGGAAAATCGCCCTCGGAGCGGGCAGTCTCCAGCCGGTCACGCAGATTATTCTCATTGACCATCCGACGGGCGATGAGCTCCTCGCGGATGGGCTCGCTCGCCTCGCTGCAGGCGACGGCCCCATTCACGCCGAGACAGCCGGGAGGGCTCATGGGGTCGGTCAGGACGTCGACATAGCCGCGCAGAAGCCGCTCGACCGCCTCCCGAGCCGTCGACGCCTGAAGGGCTTCGTGCGCGAAGCACAGGTGCTGGCGTTCATAGAGATCGAGGGTCCGGCGGAAGAGATCCTCCTTGTTGCCGAACGCGGCATAGAGACTGGGGCGAGTGATGCCCATGGCCTCCGTCAGGTCGGAGATGGAGGTGCCCTCGTAGCCTCGACGGCGAAACACCTGAAGCGCGATGTGTAATGCCTCGTCAGGATCGAATTCGCGATGGCGGCCCATGGTTCTCTCACCCTGCTGCCGGAACGGCGGTTAGATCACGGACGTTACGGCTGCATAATATACCAATCAGTATAGTAAACATTTCTTCGGAGATTTCAAGATCTTATCCGGGTAAGTTTTAAGGGTTCTGTCAAGCATGGCGACTGTTTTCCGGTCGCCGTGACCTTCGCTGCCTAAAGTCAGGTTGAGGGCTGCACGAGTGCTGCGCGAGAGGTCGGGCATTTCCCCGCAACGGCCTATGCGGATATCGTCGGCCATTGTGGGGCGCACAGAATCGCCGGCCAAAGGCCACCACGTCGAGATCAACCTGCTTGAGCGGGCGAAATGGTGAATCGCGAGGACTTGGGCGGAATCTCTCCTCCTGGAAGGCAGCGATGAATTGAATTCGCTTGAGGGTCTCGAAGGTTAGCCACTGGCACTCCTGAGACGTACCCCGTTGGTCCGCTTCGATACTCAAGTGCCGACGTTCGTTAAGCGGCCGGAACGTGAATTTTTGACCCCGGTTGTGTAAAAACGCTGGCGGCGGGACAAGGCACACGGTGGTAGGACAGCCCAGCCTTGTTTGGGAGATCCGATGAGACGCTTTGTTGAAGGCGTGGATCGCAGCCAGACCACCCTGTTTCCCGAAAGCCTGGACGACTGGGTTGATGAGAACAACCCAGTCCGCGTCATCGACGCTTTTGTCGAGGCGCTCGATCTGAGGGCGCTTGGCTTTGCCGGCGTCGTACCCGACGCCACAGGACGCCCGTCATACCATCCCGCTATCCTGCTCAAGCTCTACATCTACGGCTACCTCAACCGGGTGCAGTCGAGCCGGCGCTTGGAACGCGAGGCCAGTCGCAATGTCGAGCTGATGTGGCTGACCGGCCGCCTGATGCCGGATCACAAGACCATTGCCAACTTCCGCAAGGACAATGGCCGCGCCATCCGTCAGGTCTGTGCCCAGTTCGTCACCCTCTGCCGTAAGCTGGGACTTCTGAACGCCGCCAGCGTGGCCATCGACGGCTCCAAGTTCAAGGCGGTCAACAATCGCGATAAGAACTTCACGCGGGCGAAGGTCGAGCGCCGCCGGGCTCAGATCGATGAGAGCGTTGGGCGCTATCTTCGGCAACTCGACACGGCGGATCGGCATGAACCGACAGAGGCCCTGGCGGCCAGGACCACCCGGCTCAAAGAGAAGATTGCCAGGCTCGAGCAGGAGATGCAGCGTCTGGCCGAGGTGGAGGCGCAGGTGCTGGCCTCTCCCGACCAGCAGATCTCACTGACGGATCCGGATGCCCGCTCGATGGCGACCGGCGGGCGCGGCTCCGGAGTGGTGGGCTACAATGTGCAGGTGGCGGTCGAGACTGAGCACCATCTCATCGTGGCGCATGAGGTGACCAACGATGGCTGCGACCGTGCTCAGCTTTCCGCGATGAGCAAGGAAGCCAAGGCTGTTCTGGAGGTGGAGACGCTCGAAGCGGTCGCTGATCGCGGCTACTGGGACAGTGAGGAGATCCTGGCCTGCGACCAGGCGGGAGTGACCGTCACCTTGCCGAAGCCGATGACCTCCGGCTCGAAAGCGGATGGCCGGTTTGGCAAGCAGGACTTCGTCTATCTGCCCGACGAGGACGCCTACCGCTGCCCGGCCGGCGAGACGCTCAGGTACTACTACAGCAACGTCGAGCGGGGGCTGACGCTGCGGCGCTACTGAACCACCGCCTGTCACACCTGCCCGATCAAGAGCCGCTGCACGACAGCGAAAGAGCGCCGGATTGTGTGCTGGGAGCACGAGGATGTGTTGGAGGCGGTGCAGCGCCGGCTGGATCTGAACCCAGGGGCCATGCGCCAGCGGCGCGAGGTGGTCGAGCATCCGTTCGGCACGATCAAGCTGCGCATGGGTGCGACGCACTTCCTGCTGAAGCGACTGCCGAAGGTGAGGGGCGAGTTGGCGCTGCATGTGGTCGCCTACAATCTCACCCGAGTGCTGAACATCCTGGGCATCCAGCCGTTGATGACCGCCCTCAGAGCATAGGAGGCGGGCTTTGCTCGTGCCACCACGCCTCTGAGGCGTCCAAGGCTCGCCTCAGAGGCGATGGGAGCCCCAGACCGCCGATGATCAACCAAGTCGTGCTTACTAATGATGTTGAAGGGCTTTGGAGCGTGGAAAGCCGCTACCCGACCTCTGCCAAAGCGTTTTGACACGACCAAGACCCATTCCTGACCCTGCTCCAAGGAGGGGGACAGCAGGTCCGCCCCCGAACAAGCCCCGTTGCCGTTCGGTAACATGCCTCGACAAAACCTTAGTCAGCCGCATTCCAACCTGGAAACCTAGGCTTTTTCTCTTAATGTCTAGCCCGGTCGAAGGCGTTGCTGATTTGCCTGCAGGCCACCGGCAGGAGGTCAAATGCGCTAGCTTTCCCCAACTACTGTGGAACCGTTCCGTCGTCCGGAGCCAGGATCCGCGAGAAGGGGGCGGCGCCTGCCCATCGTTGCAAAATATTACTTGAGCATCCTCTCGAGCACCTCGGCAGCATTCCCGATATCGCTTCGGATTCCCCGCTCAAGTGCTTTGGGGTCACCTACCCTCAATGCCTGCAGGATCTGTTTATGTGCGGCATTCGCAACGCCATAGTTTCCCGCCTCGTGAAGCAGGTTGAAAAACGGGCTGATCCGGAGCCAGAGCGTTTCGATGAGGCCCAGAAGCACTTCAGAGCCGGAGGCTGAGTAGATCTTGAAGTGGAACTCCCGGTTTCCGTGCAGATACCGCTTCACGTCGCCGTCGGCGATGGCGCCGTCCATCAGGATCACCAGGTGATCGAGCCGGGCGATATCGTCCGATGTCAAACAAGCGAGAGCCCAGACGGCCGCCAGAGTTTCTACCTCGAGCCGTACGCGCCGCAAGTCGGTCAGGAGGTCCAGCGACAGTTTCGGAATCCCGATTGAACGTCCGCTGATCACCGTGAGGGCTTTGGCTGTCGTGAGCCGCTGAAGAGCCTCCCGCACCGGCATTGCGCTCACCCCGAACGCATCGGCCAAGCCTTGGATCGTCACAAGTTGGCCAGGAGCAATCTCTCCGTCGAGGATGAGGTCGCAGACACGCCGGTAAATCTCGTCCTGGAGCGTCCCGCGTTTGACGGGCATCACCGGCAGGGTCAATGGTTTTGCGCCAGGGTCGCTCATTCCTACTCCCTAAGTGGAACTCGGCTACCCCATAGTCGCGAGGGGGACCACGTCGAGTTGGAATAGCTTGCCACATTTTGGATCAATGATCTATGATCAAAAGGAACGGGCCCGAAAGCTAAGGAGGTCCGGCACACGAGGTAACCCGCGGCAATGCCGGGCACCGGGATCGCCGTTCCAGAGGAGGGAGACATGACGCATTTCCCTATCAAGGCTTCGATGGCGGTCTGTTTGGCGATGCTTGGGCTTGTAACCGCAACGTCCGACCGCGCGATCGCGGCGGAGAAGAAAAAGATCTTCCTGTCGATGAGCTACATCGGCAACGACTGGCAGGCCGAGGCCGCGAACATGGTCAAGGCCATGGCGGCCCACAAGGACTTCGTCGACAAGGTCGACCTCCAGGTACAGGTCGCAGGCCCGAATGCGCAGCGCCAGATCCAGCAAATCAATGCGATGGTCCAGCAGGGCGCTCAGGCGATTATCGTCTATCCGATCTCTCCAACCGCCCTGAACTCCGCCGTGAAGAACGCCTGCGAGAAAGGCGTGATGATCATTGCCTACGACGCCGAAATCACGGAACCCTGCGCCTACAATGTCGCAATCGACCAGGAGGAGGCCGGGCGCGTGACGGCCGAATGGCTCGCGAAAAAGCTGAACGGTAAGGGCAACATCCTTATGGTAACCGGCGTGCCGGGTACTTCGGTCGACACCCTGCGCACGAAGGCCGCCAAGGAGGTACTGGCCAAGTATCCGGACATCAAGGTCGTGGCCGAGGCGGTCGGCATGTGGAGCCAGGCGGTGGCCCGGACGGAACTCTCCAAGATCCTTGCCACGCGGAACTGGGACCAGATCGATGGCCTATGGATGCAGGTCGGGTGCTATACCGCCAACACGATGCAGATCGAAGCCGGAAAGAAGCCCGACCAGCTGAAGCCCTGCGCCGGCGAAGGGTCCAATGGCGGTCGCATTCAGATGCTGCCCGCAAACTCCGATGTGGAGGGCGCTAACGGCACCTATGCGCCAATGGGTGCGCCGCGGATCTCATACGCTTCGCCCCCTTATGCGGGCGGCTATGCCCTGAAGCTTGCCTTGCAAAAGCTCGAGGGCAAGGAGATTCCCAAGAAGATCACGCTCCCCCTGCCGCTCGTGACCAACGAGACGATCAAGTACTGCAAGGAAGGCAGCTGGGCGGAGATGAGCCAAGGCTGCAATGCCTTCCCACCGGCCCTGGTGCCCAATCCAGGCTGGTTCGCCTCGATCTACTCGCCGGAAACGCCTGAGATCGGATTGCAGGCCGCCCTCGTGGGCCAGCCGGAACCTTAACCGACGCCCGGCCGATCAGCAGCCGGCGGTGCGCTCCGGGCGCACCGCCCTTCATTCTGGACGAGCGCCCCGTTGCCACAGGTGCATCATGTCTGAGACCGCTCCGATGCCGGCGGTCCGCCCGGCAATTTCCATCGAGCACATCCGGAAGGCCTACGGCGCCACGGTGGCGGTCGACGATGTTTCCTTCACGATCGCGGAGGGCAGCGTCCATGCCCTTCTCGGCGAGAATGGAGCCGGCAAATCGACCCTTGTGAAACTGCTGTCGGGGCTCGTTCTCCCGGATACGGGAGAGTTCCGGATCTTCGGTGAGACGATCCGCCTGGCAACACCGCGCGCGGCCCACCGCCATGGCATCCAGACCGCCTTTCAGGAGATGACCCTCGTCGACGACCTCACCGTTCTCGACAACATGCTTCTGCCGTACGGACCCGTCGGGCCGTCCGGGATGATCCGCCGACGGAGGGCGCACGAACTCGTCGCGGCCCATTTCGAAGCCCTGGGCCTCACCGCCATTCATCTCGACGAGGAGGTGGGGCAACTCGACCTCGCCGTCCAACAGAAGATCGAGATCGCACGCGCCATCTTCCGCAGGCCGCGCGTTCTGCTTCTCGATGAGCCGACGTCCACCCTTTCCGGACGTGACGTGGACTGGCTCGGCAATATCATCGCCGATCTTCGACGCAAGGGCGTCACCATCGTGTTCATTTCTCACCGGCTGCGCGAGGTACGCGCCTTTTGCGATACCATGACGGTGCTCCGCAACGGACGTCACATCGCAACCGGATCCATCTCTTCGTTCGATGACGGCGAAGTGATCCGCATGATCGCCGGACGCTCACTCTCGCATGCCTTCCCGCCGCGGCCCGCACGAACGCAGCGCTTCGGCCCGGAGGTTCTCGGGGCCGATCAACTTGCCACGACCGGCAAGCTGCGGCAGGCCTCGTTCAGCCTTCGCTCCGGTGAGATTCTGGGCGTTGCCGGCCTGCAGGGCATGGGACAGCTCGATTTCTTCCTGGCCTGCTTCGGCATGGCCGATCTGTCCGGTGGCACCCTGCGCGTGGATGCTAAGCCGATCGTTCTCACGTCGCCCGCCGATGCGGTGAAGGCCAATATCGGTATCAGCCTCGTGCCCGAAGATCGCAAGACGGAGGCCCTGTTTCTCAAGCTCACCGGCAAGCACAATGCCTCTCTGCCGGTGATAGACCGCTTCGTCCACGGCGTACTGATCGATCGCAAAGCCGAGACCGAGGCAGTGTCGCGTGTCTTCCAACAGGTCGAGGTGGATGGCCGGGCTCTGTGGACGCGCGTGAGCGCCTTCTCGGGAGGCAACCAGCAGAAGATCGCGATCGCCAAGTGGCTTATCGCCGAGAGCCGCGTCCTGCTGCTGTTCGATCCCACACGCGGAATCGACGTCGGCACCAAGAACGAACTGTATCGTCTCATTCGGGCCTATGCCGATGCCGGCGGGGCGGTGCTGTTCCACTCGACGGAGATCCCCGAACTCGTCCACCTCTCGGACCGGGTCATCGTCTTCTACGGTGGCCGGGTGGCGGCCGAGATTGCGGGGGACCACCTCACCGAAGAGGAAATCCTACGCGCTGCGCTCGGCACAGAGCATCAACCGGAGAAGGCGGCGTGAGCTCGGTATCCGAAACGTCACGGTTCCCTCTGGCTTCATCGGCCGCCTCGCTGAGCATGCCGCGGCGCATCGTTCGGTCCCGCGGGCTACTGATCGCGATTGCCGTATTCCTTCTGCTGCTGGCAGCCGTATCCAGTATCGGGTCCGTGAGCCTGTCCTACTACGATCTCTCCCAAATGGCCACGAGCGGCGCGACTCTTGCGCTCGCCGCCATCGGCCAGACGATCGTGATCCTGTCGGGCGGGTTCGATCTGTCTGCAGGCGCGGTGATCTCCCTCGTCAACGCGGTTCTGGCGTCGTTCTTTCAGGATGCGACCACTTCGCCCTCGCTCATCATCGCGGTCGGCGTCGGAATCGGCCTGATCTCGGGGGCATTCAACGGCTTCTTCGTTGCCGTGCTGCAAATGCAGCCGATCGTGGTCACCCTCTCGACCATGTTCATCGTCCAGGGCATCACGCTCCTGATCATGGAGAAGCCAGGTGGCATGGTTTCTCCGGGCCTGAGCGATTTCCTGATGGGGGATGCCGTTCCGAACGCCTTGCCGAAACCGATCCTGCTCATTCTGATCGTGCTGGCGCTTTGGACATGGCTGAAGCGCACTCGTTTCGGGACGGCCATCTACGCAATCGGCAGCGACTTGGACTCGGCTCGCGCGGCCGGCGTATCGACGCGCTTCGTCCAGTTTGCGGTCTACGTCATCGGCGGCGGGTGCTATGGGCTCGCGGGAACCTTCATCAGCGCCCAGACCGGATCGGGCGATCCGCTTGTCGGCAATCCGATGCTCCTGCAGATGTTTGCTGCCGTCGTTGTGGGCGGGACCGTACTCGGGGGCGGACGGGGCGGTCCGCTCGGGACCGTGTTCGGCGCGTACATCCTGATGATGGTCGTCAACATCCTCCTGGTCCTCAATGTCTCGGCCTATTATTCGACTGTTGCCGAGGGGATGATCCTGATCCTAGCCGTGCTCGCCGGATCCCTCGGCCGCACGTCGCGACTGAGCAAGCATATCCGGCTCCTTATCCTCCGGATCCAGGCCCGCCGGCGGAACCTGTTGCCCGAACAGCGCAGCCATCGGCCACAGTTCCTGCGCCTTCCTGACGCCGGATTCACGGCAGAGCGGACACCAGCGGAGATGCCGGGGGTCCTCGTTCGCAACCGCGAGACCCTGCGTTTCGCGCTTCCGGCTTACATCTGCTTCGTCGTCGTGGTCCTGGTGACGCAGTTCACCCTCGGCCACGCGCTGACAAGTTGGTCCTACTTCAATTCGCTGATCGTTCTCTCGTCCTTCCTGACCGTGATGGCCCTCGGGCAGGGGGCCGTGATCCTCACCGGCGGGCTCGACCTGTCGCTGCCCTGGACCATCGGCTTATGCGGCATCCTCCTTGCCGGGCTCGTGAAGGGATCCGATGCGGCTCTCATTTACGCCCTGCCGGCGGTCCTGGCGATCGGGCTCGTGGTCGGCTTCATCAACGGCACCGGCATCGTCTTTCTCGGGATCTCTCCGATCGTGATGACGCTGGCCGTCAACGGGATCCTGCAGGGCGCGGCGCTGGTCTATTCCAATGGGACGCCGGCCGGCTTCTCGTCTCCTCTGCTTCGCCGCCTCATGACGGACCGGGAGTTCCTCGTCACTCCGGTGGTGCTCTTCGTGCTCCTGTTCGTCGTGATCGCCGTGATGCTCCTGGGACGAACCGTCTTCGGACGCCGGATCTATGCCGTCGGCAACGGCGAACGCGTGGCCGCCCTGTCGGGAGTGCCCGTGGGGCGGACATTGATCGGCGTCTACATGCTGTCCGGCCTGTGCTCCGCCATTGTCGGCGTCCTGCTGACGGGGTTTTCCGGTCAGGCCAGCCTCGGCATGGGAGACGAATACCTTCTGCCTTCCATCGCTGTCGTGGTCATCGGCGGTGCGCTCATCACCGGCGGCCGGGGCCATTACCTCGGCATGTTCGGCGGCGTGCTCCTGTTGACGAGTCTGCAGACTCTTCTGGCCGGAACAACCCTTCCGTATGCCACCCGAGCCATCCTCTTCGGCTTGGTCGTTCTCGCCGCCGTGATGGCGTTGCGTGAACGGCGGCCCTGACACCGGAGTGCCCCATGCCGCAAGCTCCCGACACCTTCGCGATCCAGCCCGGGCTCCGGGTTCTCGTCACGGCGGGTGCATCCGGCATCGGCCGCGCGATCAGCGAGCTCCTGATCGTCCACGGAGCCAGAGTGCACATTTGCGATGTGTCCGACACCTTTCTGGAGGACTTCAGGGCGGCGCATCCCCAAGCCGGGGCAACCACAGCCGACGTCTCGTCAGAAGCCGATGTCGAGCACCTGTTCGCCGATCTCAAAGCCGCTCTCGGCGGCCTCGATGCCCTGATCAATAACGCCGGCATCGCCGGGCCGACGGGAGGCGTCGAGCAGATCGCGCCCGCCGAGTGGCGCCACACGCTCGACGTCTGCCTCACCGGGCAGTTCCTGTGCGCGCACCATGCCGTGCCCCTGATCAGAGCCGCCGGAGGAGGAGCGATCATCAATCTGTCCTCGGCGGCTGGACGGTTCGGCTACGCGTTCCGCACGCCTTACTCGGCCGCCAAGTGGGGCGTGATCGGATTCACCCAGAGCCTTGCCAAGGAGCTCGGACCCGCGAACATCCGCGTCAATGCGATCCTTCCCGGCATCGTCGAAGGGCCGCGCATGGAGGGTGTCATCGAGGCCCGCGCGAAGCAGACCGGCGTCGGCTATGCCGAGATGGAGAAGACCTACCTCGAGCGCATCTCGCTGCGCCGGATGGTCACGACTGGCGACGTGGCCTCCACGGTAGCCTTCCTCCTTTCGGCCGCGGGGCGGAACATCTCGGGTCAATCGCTTGGAGTCGACGGCAACGTCGAGAGCCTCTGATGCGTGGAGAGAGGCTAGACCATCGAGGGAGCTTACCATGAGCAGAGTCGCCGTCATCGGGTCGGGGTTCATCGGGCGGGCGTGGGCCATCAGCTATGCCCGCGCCGGCCACGACGTTGTCTTGTGGGACGAGGAACGGGACGCACCCGGCAGGGCTTTGGCCTATATCGAGACGATCCTGCCCGACCTGGAGGCGAACGATCTTCTGGAGGGGGCGTCCGCGACCGATGTGCGGGCGCGCATGCAATCCGCGACAACCCTGGAGGAGGCTGTCGCGGGCGCGGTGCACGTACAGGAGAACACGCCGGAGGACGTCGAGATCAAGCGCAACGTCTTCGGCTGCCTCGACGCGGCAGCAGGCCCCGACACTGTGTTGGCGAGTTCGACATCGGCGATCTTGCCTTCGGCCTTCACGATGGATCTGAAGGGGCGCGCGCGCTGCCTCGTCGTGCATCCGATCAATCCGCCCTATCTGATCCCGGCTGCAGAACTTGTCCCCGCGCCCTGGACGGATCCGGCCGTGGTGGAGCGCACAGCAGCGTTTCTGCGCACCGCCGGCCATTCGCCGATCGTGATGAAGCGCGAAATCGACGGCTTCGTCATGAACCGCATGCAAGGGGCGCTGCTGGAGGAGGCTTTCCGGCTCGTCGCCGAGGGCTATGCCAGCGTCGAAGACATCGACATCGGCCTGCGCGAAGGCCTCGCGCTCCGCTGGTCGTTCATCGGGCCGTTCGAAACGATCGACCTCAATGCGCCAGGGGGCATCCGCGATTATGCCGAGCGATATCAGCAGATCTACGCCCGCATCTTCCCGAGTGCTCAATGGCGTGCCGATTGGACGGGTCCGGTCATGGAAGACATCGAGGCGGAGCGGCGTCGCCAGCTGCCGGCCGACAGGCTGGCCGAGCGGCAGAACTGGCGCGATCGCAGGCTGATCGCATTGGCGGCCCACAAGCGTCGCGCCGACAGAGAGATCGGGCGCTGAACCCGGAAACAGCAGAGGAGGCGAGACGCCATGGTGTCGAACAGGAAGGTCATCATCACATGCGCCGTGACCGGCGCGATACACACCCCTTCGATGTCGCCGCACCTGCCGGTTACGCCCGAGGAGATTGCCGACGCCGCCATCGGCGCGGCAGAGGCAGGGGCCGCCATCGTGCATCTGCACGCGCGGGACCCTCAGACCGGCAAGCCCGATCAGACCCCGGACGCATTCGCCCGCTTTCTGCCGCGCATCAAGCAGGCCACGAATGCCGTCATCAATCTCACGACGGGCGGGGCACCCTATATGACCGTGCAGGAACGTGTGAAGCCCGCCGAGGTCTTCAGGCCTGAAGTCGCCTCGCTCAATATGGGCTCGATGAACTTCGGCCTGTTCCCCATGCTGAACCGGTTCAAGACGTTCCAGCACGACTGGGAGGAGCAGGCTCTGGAAAATTCCAAGGATCTGATCTTCCGCAATACCTTCAAAGATATCGAGTTCGTCCTGCAGACCTTGAGCGACGGCGGTACGCGCTTCGAATTCGAATGCTACGATACCGGCCACCTCTATAACCTCGCTCACTTTCTTGAGCGCGGCCTCGTCCAGCCACCGCTCTTCGTGCAGACCGTGTTCGGCATCCTGGGAGGAATCGGGACGCATCCGGAGGACGTCATGCACATGAAGCGAGCCGCCGACCGGCTGTTCGGCGACCGATACACATGGTCGGTGCTGGGCGCCGGTCGCAGCCAGCTCCCGATCGCGGCGCAGGCGGCGGCCATGGGAGGCAACGTGCGCGTGGGGCTGGAGGATTCCCTTTGGGCCGGCCCGGGACGATTGGCTCAATCGAGCGCCGAACAAGTTCGGGCCGTCCGGCAGATCATCGAGGGCCTCGGCCTGTCCGTGGCCTCTCCCGACGAGGCCCGTGAGATCTTGCACCTTAAGGGAGCCGACAAGGTCGCCTTCTAGTCAGAGCGGGAATGGAACGCCGATCATGCTGCACATCGAGCTTCTCATCGACGCCCGCGCGGAACTCGGGGAGGGCCCCCTGTGGGACGTGGCCGAACAGCGACTCTATTGGATCGACAGCTTGGGCGCGAAGGTCCATTCCTGCGATGCCCAGGGCGGCTTGCCACGTTCCTGGGAGGTTCCGGAGCACATCGGTTCCCTTGCCCTGTGCGAGAGCGGCGGTGCCATCGTGGCGCTGCGCGACGGCTTCTACCGCCTGGATTTCGAGACCGGCGCCTGCCGCAAGCTCGCCGACCCCGATCCGGGCAAGCCTCGGATCCGCATGAACGACGGCAAGGTCGACCGCCAAGGCCGCTTCGTTGCGGGCTACATGGATTACGACGAGAGCGATCCGGTCTGTTCTGTCTTCCGGCTTGATCCGGATGGCTCTGTCGCAAGGATCGACGAGGGCATCGTGTGCTCGAACGGGCCATGCTGGAGCCCCGACGGACGCACGTTCTACTTCGCGGACACCTACACGAGGGGCATCTGGGCCTACGACTACGACCCGGCTACCGGAGCCGCGACGAGGCGGCGGATCTTCTGCTCATTTCCGGCCTGCGGGCTGAGAGGGCTTCCGGACGGCGCCACCGTGGATGCCGAGGGCTTCGTGTGGAGCGTTTCCGTCTATGAGGGCAAACTCGCCCGCTTTGCGCCCGATGGCAGGCTCGATCGCGTGGTCGGCCTCCCGGTCGAAAGCGCCACCAGCCTGACCTTCGGAGGGCCGGATCTCGACGTCGCCTACGTCACATCGATGGCCCGCTCCGTGAAGGGCGTTGCCCCGAAGGAACGCGAGGCAGGCGGATTGTTTGCCGTGCACGGGCTCGGGGTTCAGGGCCTGCCCGAACCGCGGTTCAGGGGCTGATCAGCGGAGAGGCCCCGGCGCCGGCGGGACAAGACGAGGGAGGAGAAGGGACACATGCGTATCGAGGTGCTGATCGACGTCAAGACGATCCTCGGCGAGGGACCCCTCTGGGACGTCGATGAAGAACGACTCTATTTCATCGACAGTTTCGGCTGCAGCGTGTTCCGCTGTACGGCAGACGGAGGTGAGGTGCGGGCCTGGGATGTGCCCGCCAAGATCGGGTCGATGGCCTTGCGGAAGCAGGGTGGTGCGGTCGTTTCACTGGCGAACGGCTTCCATTTCCTCGATTTCAAAACGGGCGAAACACAGCTGATCATCGACCCGGAGCCGGGCAAGCCCGGCAACCGCATCAACGATGGCAAGGTGGACAAGCGCGGGCGTTTCGTCGCGGGTTCCATGGACACCATGGAGGAAGGGCCGAATGGCGCCCTCTACCGTCTCGATCCGGATCTCTCTTTGCACATGCTCGACGACGGCATTGTCGTGTCCAACGGACCATGCTGGAGCCCGGATGGGCGGATCTTCTATTTCGCCGATACGTGGTCGGGCGAGATCTGGGCCTACGATTATGACCACGAGACCGGCGCCGTATCCAATCGGCGAACCTTCACCACCGTCGACACCTCACGTGGCGGCGCAGCCGATGGATCCACGGTCGACGAGGAGGGGTTCCTCTGGAATGCCCAGGTCTATGACGGCAAGGTCGTACGCTACACCCCGGATGGGACGATCGACCGGGTGATCGACATGCCGGTCAAGAAGGTGACCAGTGTGATGTTCGGCGGACCGAACCTCGACATTCTCTTCGTCACCTCCATGGCCAAGCCGCCGTTGCCGCGCTTCCCCGGGGACGGTGTTCAACGCGGCAGCCTTTTTGCAATTTATGACCTCGGCATCCGGGGCGTGCCAGAGCCGCGCTTCGCTGGATGACGCCATGGCGGGCACTGTCAGGTTAACCTGTGGGTGACGGGATGCTGGCATAGGCGAGGGCATGAAACCGACCCGCCATGCTCGAGATGCCCGTCACCGCTTCCCGGCTGAGGTGATCAGCCATGCCATTTGGCTTTACTTCCGGTTTCCGCTCAGCCTGCGCATGGGCGAGGAAATGCTGGCCGCCAGAGGCATCAAGGTCAGCCATGAGACGGTCCGGCAATGGGCATTGAAGTTCGGCCAGAGCTTTGCCACCCAAATTCGCCGGCGTCTTCCGGCAACTGCAGACAAATGGCACCTTGATGAGGTCGCGATCGGCATCGCGGGCAAGAAGCAATGGCTCTGGCGCGCAGTGGATCAGAACGGAGTTGTGCTCGATGTCCTGGTCCAGAGCCGTCGCGATGCGAAAGCGGCAAAGCGTTTGCTGCGCAAACCGCTGAAGCGGCAGTGCCGGTCACCGCGTGTGATGATCACGGACAAGCTACCCAGCTGTGGAGCAGCCAAGCGCGAAATCATGCCGGCTGTCGAACACCGTCAGCACAAGAGGCTCAACAATCGGGCGGAGAATTCTCACCAGTCGACCCGGCGACGCGAACGCATCATGAAGCGCTTCAAATCAGCCAGGCAGGCGCAGCGTTTCCTCTCGGTTCATGACCAGGTGGCAAACCTTTTCCTCCGTCCCGCAAACACCAATGCCGCTGATCATCGCCAGTCCCGCGCTCGGGCGTTCCAGGCCTGGACCGAGATAACCGGTGCCGCGACGGTTGCCTGGTCCAGCCTCGAACCAGGATCGGCGTATCCGTCGTCAATAACTTGACGGTGCCCGCGATAGCTGATCGGAAATTGTAGATACCAGCGGACCGCCTAGAGGATGATCTCCGCCTGAACTGCCGACCCTTGAACAGGTTCTTGTTATTTCGCTTCACACCAGCCCCTCGCAATACCCTCGTGTCGTAGCTTAGGCAGAGCAAGCTTCAACGCTGCAACAGAACCGGGTTATGTCAGTCCGGTTCAGTTCGAAAAGCCGGCCCGATAGCTGCGAGAGCCATTTCCGGCTATTTCGAGTCAGAGGGATTCCGCCCTGAGCTCTGATGTGGCTTGCTGGCTTCCAGACATGGAGGCCCGGCATGGCACGTGCTTACAGTCAGGATCTACGGGATCGGGTGATCAAGACGGCCCTGGGTGGCGTCTCGGTGCGGCAGGCCGCCGCCCGCTATGGCGTTGGCGCCTCAACGGCCATTCTGTGGGTGCGCCGCGCTCGATCCGGCGAGGTGGCGGCCCGCCGGCAGGGACAGCCCAGAGGCTCCAAGCTCGATGCGCATGCGGCCTTTCTGGTGGAGCTGATTGACGCCTCCTCGCATATCAGTCTTCACGAGATGCAGGCCCGCTTAAGGGAGGAGCGCGGCGTCTCGGCTGGCATCGGCACGCTCTGGCGCTTCTTCCACGCGCGGGCGATCACCGTCAAAAAAAACCGCGCACGCCTGCGAGCGCGACCGGCCTGACGTCAGAGCCGCGCGGGAGGCTTGGTTTGACGGGCAACTGGATCTCGATCCGGACCGGCTGGTGTTCATCGACGAGACCAGCGCCTCGACCAAGATGGCGCGCCTGTATGGCCGTTGCGCACGGGGGCAGCGTTTGCGGGTCGGCCTTCCGCACGGACACTGGAAGACCACCACCTTTGTGGCCGGCCTGCGCCTGAGCGGGTTCTCCGCCCCGATGGTGCTGGACGGGCCGATGACCGGCCCGTAGTTTGCAGCTTACGTCGAGCAGATCCTGGTGCCGACCCTCCGACCGGGCGACGTGGTGATTTTGGACAACCTGCCGCCCCACAGAAGTGCGGCCGTGCGAGAGCTTGTTGAGGCGACCGGCGCCAGGCTGATGCGCCTGCCGCCGTATTCGCCCGACTTCAACCCGATTGAGAATGCCTTTGCCAAGCTCAAGGCCCTGCTACGCAAGGCAGCCGCCCGGACGAAAGAAACACTCTGGCAGACCATCGGCGAGTTGCTGGACGAGTTCTCGCCCGAGGAATGTGCCAACTACTTCAGGGCCGCTGGATATGAACCGGAGTAAGCGGAAATGGCTCTAAGAGGCTGGTGAGCAATTTTATTGCTCAATCTAAGTACTTGATTCAACATAGGTTTGGAGCTGGCTGCTGCTGCGGATGCGGGCTGTGTGACGGTCTGGGAGCCCCGCCATGGATGCCTGTCTCTACGCCAGCGACCTCACCGATGCCGAATGGGCGTTGCTCGAGCCCCTCGTTCCCCGCAGCCATCCGGCCGGACGACCGCAGACCTATCCGTTACGGCGCATCGTCGATGCGATCTTTTACCTGCTACGCACTGGCGCACAATGGCGGCTGCTGCCGCACGAGTATCCGCCGCGTGGTGCCGTCTTCTACCACTATGCGCAGTGGCGCGAGGATGGCACCTGGGAGCACGTGACCCAGGTTCTGCGGGAGAGGTATCGCCGCGCGATCGGGCGGGCTGCTCAGCCGACAGCAGCGATCATCGACAGCCAATCAGTTAAAACCACTGAGATGGGCGGCCCACGGGGGTACGATGGCGGCAAAAAGGTCAAGGGCCGCAAGCGTCATTTGCTGGTCGACACGCAAGGCACGCTGCTGAAGACCAAAGTCCATCCGGCCGACATCCATGACCGCGCCGGAGCTGAGATGCTGTTGGCAGGTCTGCAGCAACTCTTTCCAGCCATCGAGCGGATGTGGGCTGACACGGCTTATCGCGGATTGAAGGACTGGCTGCGCCGAGCACTCGGCTGGAAGCTGTCGATCCCGCAACACTGGTGGAGCGGCGGCGTCTGGACACGGATTGATGCAGAGCCGCCGACGCGGCCGAGTGGCTTTCAGGTGCTCGCACGAAGGTGGGTGGTTGAGCGAACACTGGCGTGGCTTACCACCAGTCGACGGCTCGCCAAGGACTACGAACGCCTGATCGAGACCGGCGAAATGCTGCTCTATCTCGCCATGAGCCGCATCCTGCTGCGCCGGCTCACGCGAAAGGAAAGATAATTGCTCACCAGCCTCTAAGTCGCTCTCCACTAATCCGAAGCAAATCCAGCATTCACCTTAGCCGTAAGAGTGGTTGCTTATAGTAGCTGGATTGGGCTTGGATTTGATGGCTCAATGCACGCACTGTCAAGGCTTGGTGCATTGGCAAACTACCGGCTTTCAAATTCCGACACGCGCAGCTCATACAAAAGGAAGGCCTCGATCAGAATCGAAGCCCTGGCGACGAGACGAGCGTGAAAGCCTGCCCTCTCGATCGCGGCGCTCATCAAGGTCAGGTCAGAATCCGACGACAGGAGGATATAGAAGGAGCCACCTGGCGCAATTCTTGCACGTGCCTGCTCAAAAACCGGCAGGATATCCCGATACCCGGGGCCGGCGTGCCAAGCCCGGTCGGCTATGTCACGAGGCTCGTCTGGGAACGAGGGCGGACTGAACAGAATGATATCGAACCGCCGGTACTCCGGAACCGCCGCGAACAAATCAGAGCATACGGCTTCCACACGGTCCCCGAGGCCGTTCGCCGGTGCGTTCTCGGTCACGGATTGTACGGCCTTCGGATTGACGTCGATAGCCAAGACGCTAACTGCGCCAGCTCGGGCAGCCGCGAGTGCCAGAACTCCGGATCCCGTACCTACATCCGCAATGTGCTTGCCGGAGAGATCAAGCCGACCGATAAAGGTTGCAAAGAACTTACTCGATAGAAACCAGCGCGGGTGGAACACGGTCGGATAGACAATAAGGCGAAAGCCAGCTGCGCGCACGGTCCTCGTCCTGCGCCACTCGAACACGAAACGGTAGGCAAGGAGATGAATGGCGCGGCGGAGAAACCGCCGTGCGAAACCTTGCTCGGCACCCGGGCGGTTGGACTCACTCACGAGCGAAAGAGTGTCGATCAGCTTATCCACTGCTGTCCATCAATTGCCGTTGCGCCATAGCAGAAAACAGCCGAAAGTCCAGGAAGTTCATCTTCTCTCGGGTGATGTCACGGTAATTATTAACCCGAGGCCTGTGGCTTAAGAGTGGCGGCATGACCAAGCCCGTCAGCCACAAGCGCCACCGGTTCCCACCGCGGATCATCGCTCCTGCCGTCTGGTTATATTCAGATTTCCACTGAGCTTGCGATGGTTCCGATGCTGCTGGTGAATGGGTTGGAGCGTTTAAGGCGGGGTCGGTGTTCAAGCTGCGGGCTTGGATCCAGACCCGGGGCGTGCCATGGCATTCCACCCGGCTTTGAGAGGAGATGCCCCAGCTTCGACCGCAACCGTTGCCCCGAGCGGCCTTTCTCCGTGGCAATAACCGTGTTGCACAGATCTGCTGGGAACCGCACTCAGCCCACTCGATGGCTTTCGTTAAGCAGTGCGGACGGACTTCGGGCGTCCAAGCTCGAGCATGCGGTTCAAGACCGTGACGGCGATGGCGACTTCTGTCCTACGACGCCGGGCCATCCGCGAGCGTAGGGCGGGTTCTGTCGCAAATCCGGAACAGAGACGAGAAAGGATCGCGCGTTTGTGGCGAGTTCATGCGGCGAGCCGCTCGAACTGCTCTGCAAGCGATAGATTTGAATTGCAGGTGTACTTCGCCTGTCCTTTCCGCATCATGTGAACCATTTCAATCCCGCCCAAGATCACACGAGCGCTGTTGATGGACTTGAACCCGAGCGTCGTCCGGATCCGTCGCTTGATCGCCCGATGATCCTGCTCGATCCGATTGTTTAAGTAGGCACTTTGCCGGATGCGAATGGGCTTCACATCACGCCGCGCTCTAACCTGGAGCCGATCGGCAGTATCGCAGGAGAGGATCGCTTCTCGGTTCGTCTGGCTGCCGTCGATCACGATCCGCTCCGGACGGCCATGTCGCTTCAGCGCCTTGCGCAGGAACCGCTTGGCAGCAGCCAGATTACGCCGCTCGCTGAACCAGAACTCGACCGTATCGCCGTTGCTGTCGATGGCCCGGTAGAGATATTTCCACTGCCCGCGGACTTTGATGTAAGTTTCGTCGATATGCCATTTCCGGCCAACGGGTCGCTTGCGGCGATTGAATTGCTCGAGCAGGAGCGGAGCATAGTGGACAGTCCAGCGATGAATGGTTGTGTGGTCAACGGAGATGCCGCGCTCGTTCATCATCTCCTCAAGATTCCGCAGGCTGAGATTGTAGGCCAGATACCAGCGGACGCACAGCAGGATCACCGAACAATCGAAATGGCGGCCTTTGAACATTATGTACCTCCGGAACGTGCCGAAGGCGTAGACCGAACTGCGTTACTGAAGGGTTTGCAACAGATCCACCGAAAGCCCTGCATCATCCGTTCCCGCTTTCGCAACGGGAGATGGGAGTTCTCAGCCCTGTTGTTGAGGCCCTTGTGGGACCGGTGCTCCACCCTTGGCAGGACCTGCCGCCTGGCGGCGGCATACGAGGGCAGCTTGTCAGTAATGATGCGCCTGGGTGCGATGCCTTGTTTCTTCATCAGCCGGGTCAGCAAACGCTTGGCCGCCTTTGTGTCGCGTCGACTCTGGAGGATTTCATCGAGCACATATCCATCCTGATCAACCGCCCTTCAGAGCCAATGTTTCTTGCCAGAGATCGTGACCACGACCTCATCCAAGTGCCAGATGTCGCGGCGGCTTGGCGTCTTGCACCTGAGACGGCGAGCGTACGCCGGCCCAAACTTCAGCGCCCATCGGCGGATGGTCTTATACGAAACGGCGATGCCGCGCTCAAGCAGCAACTCCTCGACCAAGCGCAGGCTCAGAGGAAATCTGAAGTACAACCAGACCGCATGGGCGATGATCTGGGACGGAAACCGGTGGCGCTTGTAGCTGATGGAGTTGATCATGCCGCGGCTCTTAAGCCAAATGCCGCTGACCAAAAGTTATCGTGACATCACCGACAGGATCAGGCCGTTCGGGATGAGCTTGGCCAGCTGTCGATTTGCACTTTAGAATCGGACTGGCAGCCGCTGAGAGATCACTGACTTAGCTGAGGCTGGAGTGCAGAAGACGACATTTCATTCGAGACCGCTTGCATTTCCTATGAGACTGGACGCTTCCTCAGTCTCACAGGAAGGACACCATTAGCGTTCAAATCGCCCAGTCCCATCATGAAGTGCAAATCGAGAGCTGTGTCTGCATCCGTGCATAGCACTGGGCAGATCTCATCCGGATTGCCGTATTGGCCGCGCGAGCGAGCCTTCCTTGAGGCTGACCAAGTTGTTGTGCTCTCACCTCTGTCCGGACTTTATCCGGGATCATGCTTCTCCGCCGGTAGAGGGCACGCCTTGTGGCCAGTTCACAGTCACGGCTGCTTTGGCGGCTCATGCGTTTTCGGTTCGATGATGATGCTCGGAGGGGTGGGCTTAGAGCCGGTCTCGATCAGATGCTGCAGGTCACCCTGTGACACGGCGTCCGCCGTTTGCGACGGCGTGGCCCGCTGGAGCCCATAGGTGTTCGTCTGCGGCTGAGCCTCGGGGGCAGCAGCTTTCTCACTCCTGACGTCCGATAGGGTCTCCGGCGCAACAAGGCCAAGTCTTGCGGCGTGCTCGACCATCGCCACGCTGTTGGCTGCGAGCACCAAGCTGCTTCCTGCGCCCGCCACGACCTTGGCGAGCTCTTCGATCTGCCTGATCATCTTTGGGTCTCGGGAAACATTCCGAATGTAGACCACCAGCACCCGCCCGGGATGCTCCTCGACAATCTGGCGGTAGATCTCGGGATCGTGCTGCCCACTATCGCCGATGAGAATGAAAGGCAGCTCACTGTAGAGCGCCAGCATGTTGTGGATCAGCTCGCGCTTGTGATTTTCGGCCTTTCGCGGCAGCGGGCTTGTCCAGGAGATGCCCCATTCCCGCAGAAACAGGACCGGGCCGACCGGAATCCCGTGCAGGCTAAAGAATTCCTCCAACACCTCGTAAATGCCCCAGGGCGCTCGCGAGACATAGAGCATGGGATTTTGCTGATCGCCGGAGGTGCCGACGTGCAGGGCCCGGTACAAGGCGGCGACACCGGGAAACGCGACCCGGCTTGGCGCGTCCTCAACGAACAGGCGCCAGAGCATCGCGAGCTTGTTGGCCACGCCGGTTTGCATGATGGTGTCATCAATGTCGCTGATGACCACATACCGGCAGCTGGCCGGTGGAATGAAGATCTTCGCTTGCGCCTGGGCGGATTGCGGCTGAGCCAAAGCCAGATCCATGAGGTGCCACGAACGGTCGGATGGTGGCGGCAGGGGAGGGGACAGGTGCACCCGGAAGTAGCCATCACGGTCCGTGGTGAAGGAGCCTTCGGCACCAGAGAAGCGGGCCGTCACCGCGGCATCCGAGACTGCGCGGCGGGCGATGCGCTGACCGATGTCGCGTAAGTTGGCGAGGAGGTCGCCTCGTCCGGGTCCGGGGGCTGATCGCGATTGCCGGAACACCCGGCCGATCAAAAAGACCTCGTGGCGAGATCCATAGCCTCGGTAGGGCTGGATAACCACGCCACCCTCGCCCTGCGCCTCGTGCACGGGCCGGGCCACAACGCCCAGGATGCGGGTGAGGGCTGCCAGCCACCTCTTGGCCGTTCCGCTGAGGCTCATGACGTTCGCTCGCACCTTTGTCCTGCCAGGCAAGGCTTAGGAAGGGCAGGCGCCATCGTCGAGACTTTGGACTGATGAAGGGCACGGTCCAGAACGCTGATGAGATTGTAGATGGTGTCTCGAATGCTGGTGCTGTTGGCCATCGGGCATCCTCCTCCGCGGTCAAGGACGCTTGAGGAATACCGAGCCGGGCAGGAGGGTTCCCGTACCGATCCGGCTGCGCATCCTATTGCAGCTTCCGGCATCGTTCCGCTGCGTAGTTGCACGTGAAATCCATGCAACGAAGCTCGTCAGGATGGATCCCTTCTCGACCGTCGCTGTCTTAGGTCTATCCTGCTGCCATAACCCACAAGCACCGATCTTGCCCGATCCTATACGGCCAAGGCTATCGAGCCCGTCAGACGGCAGTGTTCCACGCCAGCTGCTAGAGCCTTTTCCATGAACTTCGGTTCACGGAAAAGGCATTTGTTGTTTGAGAAAGACGCCTTTTCTTCGCAAAACCGGCATCCACTTTTGCGGAAAAGGCTCTAGGTGTAAGCTCTCAATCAACCCGGATCCAAGATCCGATCGGGTTAGCGCTAAGGGCTCCAAAGCCCCTGTACTGCCGGGCTGCCGCAAGACGGTGGAGCGCTTTGCTCGCGAGGCCCACGCCCATGACAGCTCCTCTTTTCATGTTCGCCACCGGGATCGAAAACAGCTATCCCACAATCGGTGATCGCCGGCTGCGCGTCGACGAGATGGACAAGTGCGGCCATTACCAGCACTGGCGAACCGATTTCGACCTGCTTGAAGACCTGAACATCCACACCCTGCGCTACGGCCCACCGATCCATAAGATTTGGCTTGGGCAGGGACATTACGATTTGGAGTTTTGCGATCTCACCTTCGGCGAGCTGCGCCAGCGCAATATCATCCCGATCGTCGACCTCTGCCATTTCGGTGTGCCCGACTGGATCGGCGACTTTCAGAACCCGGATTTTCCCGATCTTTTTGCCGAGTACGCCCGCGCGTTCGCCGAGCGCTTTCCCTGGATCCAGCTCTACACCCCAGTAAACGAGATGTTCATCTGCGCCACGTTCTCGGCGGCCTTTGGCTGGTGGAACGAGCAGCTCAAAGGGGACCAGGCGTTCGTGACCGCCCTCAAGCACATCGTCAAAGCCAACGTCCTCGCCATGGCGGCAATCCTTGAGGTGCGGGCTGACGCGATTTTCATCCAGAGCGAGTCCTCGGAGTACTTCCATGCTGAAAGCCCGGCCGCCATCAAGCCAGCCGAGTTCTACAATGCACGCCGCTTCCTGTCGCTCGATCTCAACTATGGCCGGCAGGTCGAGTCCGACATGTTCATGTACCTGATGGACAATGGCATGAGCCGGGAGGAATACACCTTCTTCATGGGCCAGAACCTGAAGCGGCACTGCATCATGGGCAACGACTACTACATCACCAACGAGCACATGGTCGGCTCCGACGGGCAGGCGTGGGCCTCAGGGGAGGTCTTCGGCTATGCCGAGATCACGCGCCAGTACCACGACCGTTACAGTCTGCCCGTGATGCACACCGAGACGAACCTGATGGAAGGGGCGGCCGGAGACGAAGCGGTCAGGTGGTTGTGGAAGGAGTGGGTGAACGTGTTTCGGGTGCGCAACAACGGTGTGCCGATCGTCGGGTTCACCTGGTACTCGCTGACCGATCAGGTGGATTGGGACACGGCTCTGCGGGAGAACAACGGCACCGTCAACCCGCTCGGCCTTTACGATCTTGATCGGAATATCCGTGCCGTCGGGCGTGCGTATAAGAAGCTGGTCGAGGACTGGTGCGAGATCCTTCCGGCCCAGAGCGTGTGCCTGCGCGCTCCTGTGGTGCGGCCGCAGGATTATCATGAGCCGATGGCTCAGCGCCAGAGAGAGGCCGCCCGCAAAATCTGCGGGACAACGCCGACCGAGCCGTCGGTGGGGACCTGAGCCTGAAGGCTCAGGGCGCACGGGCTTGCGGCTCCGGTCTGATCATGGGTCAAGCTGATGCCCCGACGTCGTTTGACATCAAAAAGCCTGCTGCGCGTCTTATCCTCTCAGCATGAGCAAAGCTCCGAAACATCCGAGCCAGCGTGACGATCTCAAGCGGTGGGATGATGAGGGTGGTGCGCCTCGCTCAGCTCATCCTTCCGGCCGACCGCCATCCACGCCCGAGCAACGGCCAGAGTCCGCTCTGTATTACCTCAATATTCGAACCGAGGGTGGCCTCGTCGAAGATCCCGAAGGGGACAAGTATCCTGACCTCCAGGCGGCGAGAGAGGCCGCTGTCGCCCAAGCTCGCGACTTGATCACGGAAGGCGACCAGAAAGGCGAGGACCGGCGAAACTGGTGCGTCGAGGTCATGGACCGCGCCAATCGACAGGTGCTGACAGTGGCGTTCTCGGACGTTCTCGCCTCCAAGGCACCCAATGAGCCGGGACAACGTTAGCGCTGTAGGACGACTGTAGCCTAAGAAAGCGAGCCACTCATGAGCATAAGCCATACCAGCCTCGCCCAGAGGGTCGTGAACTCGGTCTGGAAAGCTGTGAAGATGCTGGAAGATCGCCCCGCACCGCCCCCGAAGGTGAAGCTCAACGGGCGGCGCGGCTACGGCGATCGCGACATTCCATCTTCGGATCGAAACCCTGACGGCGAGTGACTCAACATCCAGGCTCACGCCGCCCAAGCCAAAATTTATGCCGCATGGGATGGGCCATCGTCTCGCTGTTACACTGAGGCAGCGTTGACTGACTTCGAAGACGGCTTTGAACTCACGTCCGGGTCGGCTCGGGTGTAAATGGCGAGCGCTCTATCAGGAGGACTTGGGCTGTCACTCCAACAGAGTGCAAACCATCCAGAACGCTCCGCAACGGCTCGGATGCTTGCGCCCAGCGAGCCTCCTCCACTGTGCGAAACTCCAGCATGGTGATCGTGTTCGGACTTGCCCCATCAGCAGTGCGATAGGCCATGAACGACACTGCCCCTGGGATGTGCAGAAGCTGGGTGATCCAGCCTTTGACCCGCTGGTTGTAATCATTCCAGCGATGCGCGTCGGTCGGACGATCATACTGAAGCATGACATACGCCATAGGCCACCTCCGGGGAGCGTATCTGGAAGGTTCCATCTATCTCCTGCTTCAGGGCTCCCTCAGTATCCAGACTTGATCGCGAGCACGTAGATCGCGACAACCGCAGCCATCAGGAGCAATGCGATCAAAGTTTGAGAGAGCACTACATGAAACCCAGGATCACGGCCCCGCAGAACAGGACTGCCAGAGCCGCCGCAAAGAGCGCTTCATGGCCATAGGAAAGATAGGATCGCATTCTTTGAGCCATGGCATCCTCCCAATTTGTTGAAGTATACTCTCTCCTCACCGGCAGGGATATGTTTGTTCTTGGCGATAGCGAGGCTGAGAACAGACATCCGTTTGCCCTAAGCAGTAAGCCTAAATAGGACGTCGGCTCGGATGACTTGCCATCCCGGTTCCGTTGCAAATCCTACTGTAGGTCAAACGACGGCCGAACGTGATCTCAGTTTAGGCAGCAGTGCTGAAGAGAGCAGCAACCAAATCACGCTGAGCCTTCATGCTGTTTGCTGGTGCGATCGCGACTTGTCTCTTGCGGATTATCGCCATAGCCTCATAGCCAGCGATTGTCTGGGAGGCCGTCTGGAGGTTTTTGAAGCCTAGATGTTCAGTCCCGGCATTTGATGGACCGGATCAAGTTTGAAGCGTTTGGGCTCCTTGAGCCAGGTTTTGCAGATGAACTCGTAGGGTGTGAGCCCTTTCAGGGTCTTGAGCCGTCGGGCGAAGTTGTAGGCGCTCACAAAGTCAGCCAGATGCTGCCGGAGCTGGTCATGGCTGTCGTAGTAGTAGCGTTTGACCGTCGCATCCTTGAGGGTGCGGTTCATCCGCTCGACCTGACCGTTATCGGGCATGATGTTTGCGGTGCCTTATGCGTCCATCTGCTTTCTTCGGAAAGCGGTGCTATGGTGAGCCCATCTGGGACGCGGGGCACCGGGAGCACGAAGGTGCGGGCAGGCCGCCAATAGACGTTGGGCTGAGAGCCCGAGCTCGTTACATGGCCGCCCCCTTGCGACTTGCCCGGATGCGCTGCGAGCGCGGATCAGTAGGTGTCGTGTTGCCCGCCAGCTCCCGTTTTGGACGAGCACAGCTCGGAGGGAGCCGGCATGCGCATCATCGGACTGGATATCCATCGCGCCTTCGCCGAGGCGGTCGCCTGGCAGGAGGGCAAGCTCAAGCGGATCGGGCGCATCGACATGCGCCGCGACCAGCTGACCGCCTTCGCAGCCTCGCTGTTGAGCACTGACGTGGTCGTGGTGGAGGCGACCGGCAACGCAGCAGCCGTGGCGGCGGTGATCAGCCCGCATGTGAAGCGGGTCGTCGTTGCCAATCCCATGCAGGTAAGGGTGATCGCCCATGCCAAGATCAAGACCGACACCATTGATGCCGGCGTCCTGGCCCAGCTCTATGCCAGTGGGTTCCTGCCGGAGGTCTGGTTTGCTGACGAGGCGACCCAGGCATTGCGGCGGCAGGTCACACGGCGCAATCAGGTCGTGCGCCAGCGCTCCCGGCTCAAGAATATCATCCAATCGATCCTGCATGCTCATCTGATCCCCGCGTGTCCCGCGGCTGATCTGTGTGGCCCTAAAGGACGGGCCTGGCTATCGGAACGGGTCCTGCCGGACGATGAGCGCTTTGCCATTGAGCGCCATCTGCGGGAATTCGACCGGTTGGCGGACGATCTACGGGTCATCGAGCGCGACCTCGCGCGCTCCGCTCTGGCTAACGAGAGCGTCGCGCGCCTGATGACCATCCCGGGCGTCGACATGGTGGTGGCGCTCGCGCTGACGGCAGCCATCGGCGATATCCAGCGCTTCGAGGCACCCGAGAAGCTGGTCAGCTATCTCGGGCTGAACCCGAGTGTGCGCCAGTCCGGTCCTGGGCCAGCCCATCACGGCCGGATCACCAAGCAGGGACGCGGGCATGCCCGCGGCATGCTGGTCGAGGCCGCCTGGGCCGCGGCGCGAGCCCCTGGTCCCCTGCGGGCGTTCTTCCTCCGGGTGAGCAGCCGGCGCGGCCAGCATGTGGCGGCGGTGGCAACAGCCCGCAAGCTGGCTGTCCTCATCTGGCATTTGCTGCACAAGGGTGAGAGCTACCTGTGGGCCCGCCCGGCGCTGCATGCCAAGAAGATGCGTGAGCTCGAACTCAAGGCCGGATACCCGGTCACCCGTGGCCAGAAAGGAGCGGCCCACGCCTACAATCTCAAGAGCCATCGTGATCAGGAACGCCGCTGGGTCGAGCAGGCCGAGGCGGCCTACACGCGGTTTGTGGCCGGCTGGAATCCTCGTGGTCCGAGATCCGGAAAGGTGCGCACGGGCGCTCTAAAGGAGGAGCGACGATAAAGGCTGCGCGGCAGGGTTTGCACCTCAAGCCCTGCTCTTTGCCACAGAGTCACCCGTGCGCGAGAGGAGAATACACCAGTTGAGGCAAAAAAGCTCTTGTCGATCACATCAGTGGTCCAGGGATGCCTCGGCTTGGTCAGGCGATGGTCCACATCGTTTTGGGCACAGGCATACTCAAAGGCATGGGCCCGGAAGAGCTCGCCGCGTTTCATCGCTTTCTTGATCAGCGGGACAGCAGAAGCTGTGTTGCTGGGAGTGGTGAAGTGAATGCCATGGTCGGTCAGGACCGTGTGCACCTTGTACGGCACCGCCTTGATCAGCGAGCGCAGGAAGTCGCCGGCGATCGCGGTCGTCACCTTCTCGTTCAGTTCCACGAAGGCAAACTTGCTGGTGCGATCAATCGCAACGAGCAGATAAAGCCGTCCCTCCTCAGTGCGCACTTCAGCGATGTCGATATGGAAGTAGCCGATGGGGTAGGCCTTGAACGTCTTCCTGGCGGGCTTGTCGCCGGTCACCTCGGGCAAGCGGCTGATGCCATGCCGCTGCAGGCAACGATGGAGCGATGACCGCGTCAGGTGCGGGATTGTGGCTTGCAGGGCATAGAGACAGTCATCCAGCGGCAGGAGCGTGTGCCGGCGGAAGGCGATCTGCGGTGGTGTCCCGCTTCCTCCATTTGGCGACCGTCTTGGGGTTGATGCCATGGCGTTCGGCCAGGGCTCTCAGGCTCGCTTGACTATTTTGTATTGCTCGACGGATCGCCTCTGTCGTTGTGGCGCTCCCATGGAGAACTTGGCCCATAGCGCGTCCCTCCATCCTGAGGATAATATCGCACCATCAAACCCCGGGATCAAACATCTAGTCCTGGCCTAACCAACCGCTTGATGCGCCGGTGATCCTGCTCGACGATATTGTTCAGGAATTTCACCTGTCGGAGTTTGGCAAACCGCCAGAGCTCTTCCTCTCGTTTCATAGCTTTTGCGGCAATGGGATAGGCGGCATTCTTGTCAACCGTGATGGTCCGCGGATTGACCGTATGCGCCTGGCCCAATGCCTTTCGGAAGAAGCGCCGGGCCGCAGCCGCATCCCGCCTGGGCGAAAGCAGAAGGTCGATCGTCTGCCCGGCCGCATCGACGGCGCGGTAGAGATACTCCCACTCGCCCTTCACGCGACTATATGTTTCGTCCACGCGCCAGGATCCATTTGTCGTCCGCAGATACGGACGGATGCGCTTGTCGAGCTCAGGCGCATATGCCTGAATCCGGCGAAAGAGGGTCGTGTAGTCTACCTTGATGCCACGGTCGGCGAGCATGCATTCGAGATCACGACAGCAGATCGGGAACCGCAGATACCAGCGCACCGCCCACAGGATGATCTCGGCCGTGAATTGCCGCCCCTTGAACGGGTTCTTGTTATCTTGCTTCACCCTCTCCCCTTCCAGCACCCCCTTGTCGTAGCTCAGGTGGGGGAGCGCTCAAAGCTGCAACAGATCCGCCCGTGGCCGCCCCGCACACCATGACCGGGCACTGACAAGCGTGGGCCGGGGCCTATCTGTCAGGATAGGCTCAAATCCGTCTCGTCAGGATGCCACGTGTCACTGGCTGTTTTCAGGGACCGTCTCTGGGATCTCGCCATCGCCTTCGGCGGCGTGTCCGTCGTCGCCCGGGTGATGGCCCGGCAGGCCTGGAAGCGCTTTGAGGTCTCGCTGAGGACCGACATCGCCCACGACACAGATGACGTACCCGACCTGCACGAATGGGATTTCAGGTACTAGGACAGGATCGGGCTTCCGACAGCGGAATTCTCGATCCTTTGCTCCGGCGTGTGGCTCATGTCCAGGCTGATCGACCTGTGATCGGTCTCGCATAACTGGCTTGGGCATCCCTGAGACTGGGGTGGCTGCTCTGATCGGGACCCTCTTTCGCTACGACCATGCCCCCGGTCAGATCGTGATCCGTGAACCCACCTCGACCGCACGGTCCTCTGGGATGCAGAATTGGTCCGTGATGTCGCTCGCGGAGCGGGCCAGCGGGATGAAGATGTAGTCCTGCCAGAGCGGCAGTCCCGAGGTGGGCGAGGCTTGCAAGGCCCGCCGCGACAGGAAGAACGACGCGTTGTCGAGATCGAACCCGGCCACCCGGAGCGCCTTCGGGAGATTGGGGCTCTCCATGAAGCCGAACCGCACCGTCACCCGCGAGAACCGGTCCGAGAGCTTTTCCACGGTGACGCGGCCCTCGTCCGGACGACGTGGGATCTCCTCGGTCACCACGGTCAGGATGATATTGTGCTCATGCAATACCTTGTTGTGCTTCATGTTGTGCAGCAGGGCGGCGGGCACGTCCTGGGCGTTCCCGGTCGGGAAGATCGCCGTGCCAGGCACCCGCGGCACCGAGCCGCTCTCGGCCATGCGCATGAATTCGGACAAGGGCGGGCGGCCGCGGTGCGAGATCTCGGCCAGCAGGCGCGTGCCCTTGCGCCAGGTTCGCATCAGGATGAACAGCCCCGTCCCGACCAGCAGCGGGAACCAGCCGCCGTGCGGAATCTTGAGCGCGTTCGCGCCGAGAAACACGAGCTCGATGGCCAGGAAGGGCGCGATCACCAGTGCGGCCACGGCCGGGGACCAGCGCCAGAACTTCCAGGCCACGATGAACAGCAGGCTTGAGGTGATCACCATGTCCCCAGTCACGGCAAGGCCATAAGCCGCCGCCAGGGCGCTCGACGTCTCGAACAGGACGACGATCAGGATGACCGCCACGAGCAGGAGCCAGTTGATGGTGGGAACGTAGATCTGGCCCTTCTCGGTCTCGGAAGTGCGCATCACCCGGAAGCGGGGCAGCACGCCGAGGTTCATCGCCTGCTCCGAGATCGAGAACGCGCCCGTGATCACCGCCTGACTGGCGATGATGGTGGCCACCGTGGCGAGGATCACCATCGGCAGCAGCGCCCACGAGGGATAGAGCAGAAAGAACGGATTCTCCAGGTGCTCGGGGTGGGCCAGCAGCATCGCACCCTGGCCGAGATAGTTGAGGGCGAGCGCCGGCAGGACCAAGCCGAGCCACGCGGTGCGGATTGGGGAACGGCCGAAGTGGCCCATGTCGGCATAGAGCGCCTCCGCCCCGGTCACGGACAGGAACACCGCGCCCAGGGCAAGGAGACCGGCGGTGCCGTGGTTGGCCACGAAGCCGAGGCCATGCACCGGGTTGATTGCAGCGAGGATGCCCAGATCGTCCCGGAGGTGCATCAGGCCGCCCAGGGCCATGACGAGGAACCAGAAGGCGGTTATCGGGCCGAACCAGGCGGCCACGCTGGCGGTGCCGAAGCGCTGGACGGCGAACAGAGCGATCAGGATCGCGAGACTGAGCGGCACCACGTAAGGATCGAAGGCCGGCGTGACCAGCTTGAGGCCCTCGACGGCCGAGAGGACGGAGATCGCCGGGGTGATGATAGTGTCGCCGTAGAACAGCGAGGCGCCGACCATGCCGAGGACGATGGTGATCCCGGTGCTGCGCCCGAGGGCGCGCTGCGCCAGGGTCACGAGCGAGAGGGTGCCGCCCTCGCCGTTGTTGTCGGCCCGCAGGACAAAGACCACGTACTTGACGGTCACAATGATGATCAGTGTCCACAGGATGAGGGAGACCACCCCCAGCACCATCTCGCGGGTGAGGGCGCCCGAGCCCGCATGCCCGGTGGCGGCGGCGAGGCTTTCCTTGAGCGCATAGAGCGGGCTGGTGCCGATGTCGCCGTAGACCACCCCGATCGAGCCAAGGGTCAGGGCCCAAAAGGAGGTCGGGGTCGCCTGGCCATGCTCGGCAGCACCGACACCCACCCGTTCGCTGATCCCGGTTGCGGCCATGAACCCTTCCACCTCTTCAGCGGAGAACAGACCCCCCTCGGCTCAACGTGGCTGCACGGCGGAGGGTTTCCCTCCTGGAAGGCGGTGTGTTGCGAATACCGAAAAGCGATCGAACGCGGCTGCGATGGCGGGACAGGTCACTCCGCGTCGGGTGGATCGGCGGGAACCGGCAGCCAATGGGAGGGCTCCAGCACGACGCTGGTATCGATGTAGGCCAGCCATTTCCCCGGAACCAGACGCCCGTATGCCAGCCACCCTGATCGGGGCAATAGAGGAGAAGAGCCTGGTCGTCCTTCTGCGGTGCAGTGGAGATCAGTTGTGGGGTCAAGCTTGCCTCCGCTGGCGCTGAGCCTCCTGTGCGACATGCAGAAGCGCAAGGCAAGGCCCGTATCCGCCTGGCAGGGGATTGTCCCCGGCGGAGCGCTTGGAGGCTGCGCCTCGGGCCGGTCCCGACCTCTGGCACCGGACGATCCTGCTGTGCGTTGGTTGACCATGGTGGATGCTCTCAGGCTCGTTCCCGTGCAGTCCGGCGACCCTTCCGGCGTGGTCGCCTCGGCCGCCTATGCGGGGGCGGCGGATAGCCGACGTGCCGATCGAGGACGTCGGCGAATGGTCGCGCAAGCCCGGGCACGTGGTCTGGATCGGCTTGCACGAGCCCGGCTCGGACGTCCTCCGCCAGCTCCAGGTGGAGTTCGGCCTGCATGAGTTGGCCATCGAGGATGCCCTCAAGGCGCACCAGTGGCCCAAGCTCGAACAATACGGCGAGGCACTCTTCGTGGTCGCCAGGACGGCCCAGGGGCATGTCACATTAACCCAAGGATGGCGAGAGGCCATGTAGACGGGCCGGCATGACCCAGCCTGTCAGCTACAAACGCCATCGCTTCCCACCCGAGATCATCGCCCATGCGGTCTGGTTATACTTCCGGTTCCCGCTGAGCCTGCGACGGGTCGAAGAGATGCTCCTGGAGCGCGGCATCGTCGTCTCCTATGAGACTGTGCGTCGCTGGGCTCTGAAGTTTGGGCCAGGCTATGCTCGGCGCCTCAAACGCAAGAGGCCGAGCCGGCGCGGCATCTGGCATCTCGACGAGGTCGTGATCACCATTGCTGGCCAGAAGCACTGGCTATGGCGTGCCGTCGATCAGGATGGCTACGTGCTGGATGAGATCGTCCAGACGCGGCGCGACACCAAGGCTGCTAAGCGCTTGTTGAAGCGTCTATTGAAGAAGCAGGGCCGTCCGCCGCGGTGGATGATCACCGACAAACTCGGCTCCTACGCCGCCGCCCGCTGTCAGATCATACCGAGAACCGAGCACCGCTCGCACAAAGGCCTGAATAATCGTGCGGAGAATTCGCATCTGCCGCTGCGCCGGCGAGAACACGCGATGCAAGGCTTCCGATCACCGGGAGGGCTACAGAGGTTCACCTTTGTGCTTTCCGCCATCCGCAATCTCTTCGTTCCGCCCTGTTCCCGCCGTTCTGCCCTTGCCACCCACCTGCACCGCCTCAATGCCATGGCGGAATGGAAAGCCGCGGCGGGCCTCATCGCTTGAGCCAGTTAAGCAGTCGAGTTGCGCTCGATGCGTTCGGTGTCAGTTAACGTGACATCCCCGTCTCGGGCGAGATGACGGAGATCGGTTATACCCCGTTCCGCGCCTGGACCTTCACGCGTCGTCCTTGCTTCTCTCCCGTCCCAGAAGCCCGGTTCGTCCTCTTCGCTGAGTCAGGGAAAGCCTACGCAGTCCTGTGATTGCCTCGAGATCCCGGTCAGCCTCCCTTAAGCACCTTATCGGCTTTGGCATCGACCTTCTTCTCGTCAGCCTTTGACAGCTTTCCGGCCTTGACCTGCTGAGCGGCCCGCGCCTTCGCATTGCGCGCGTGAGCAGCGTCCTCGACGGGATACTTGTGCCCAGGGAGCGCGAACTTGCTGTCGGGCAACTTGTCTCGTTCCTTCGTGGTAAGTTTCGCCATTTGAGCCTCCTATGAGGAAGGAAACGGCAGCCTTTGGCAAAGGTTCATGCTCACGATGCAACAACCTCCCATGCCGCACCCCGTGGGCTTCCAAACGCCTCGAGGCGACACCCAGCACCCTACCAATCGGGACCAGCCCCACAATGAAAGCGTGAAGGGCTGATCCTCAGGGCGCCGTCCTCACCGACGGATGAGGGTGCAGATGGTTAGGAAGGAACTCGCTGGCCGGGGATGCGTTACGCCCTTGACTGTATCTCAATTGAGATACATATATGACCCACCAGCAAGGAGCGTGATATGGCTGCCACCAAAATGATCCATGTCCGGGTCGATGACGACATTCGGGAGGAGGCCTCCGCCGTTCTTGGGTCGCTCGGCCTTTCGCTCTCGGAGGCCGTTCGGGTGTTCCTCCATCGCGTTGCCGCGACCCACAGCTTCCCTCTCGAGCTCAAGGTGCCCAACGAGGAGACCCAAGCCGCGATCGCTGAGGCTCGTGCGATGCGGAAGGCCCGCAAGGCGCGGTTTGCTACCCCGGACGAGCTTTTCGACAGCCTCGGCGGAAGCAAGAAGTAAGCGCCGAGAGGGGGCATCTTGAAGAAATCGAGCGCCGACAAGCGGGCTCCGCTTCCGAGGGCATCGGACTACACGAAGCAATTTCATAAGGACTGGGACCGATACAACAAGGCCGGGAAGATGGACATGAACCGCGCCATCGAACTGATGACGTTGCTCATCCTGAAGAAGCCCCTCGGCGCGGAATGGGCCGACCACGAGCTTTCCGGAGCGTGGAAAGAGACGCGGGAGGCGCACATCGGGGGCGACTTCCTTCTCATGTACATCGCCGATGACGATTCCATCGAGTTTGTGCGGCTCGGAACGCACTCGGAGTTGTTCGGGCGATAGCGGCCGGCCTCCCTGGACGATCACGGAACCCACCCTCGCGGTGGGTTTTTCTTTTTCGGCGACCTTCCCCGGCACTTGCGCCGACCACCTTGTGCATACACCCTTCCACGACCTTTGAGAAAATCGCTTCGGCGGATGCGATGAGATCTGTTTACTCTCCTGGCTTTCGTGACGGCGGCAAGAGCGAGCAAGCCGCCATTCAGCGGACAATGGGTTCCATCAGGAGCGCAGCTTGGAGCTGAGCGCCTGACGCTCCGCTCCTATCAGGTTCTGATCTCTTCGAAGCGCGGGCGCCAGCGCAAACGGATCCATTGCTGAATGTTGTAGGTCAGCACCGCCCAGAGCGCTTCGGTGCCGACCTTGGCCAATCCACGCACATGGAAGCGCCGGAAATCGAGCTTCTCCTTCAGCCATGCGTTGACCAACTCCGCCACGCGTCCACGCTCGCGGAGCAAGCTCCGTGTTTCTGAACTTGCGTGACGGCTTCGGAAGGCGCTCACCACGGGGTTCTCATGTGTGACGACAATCGAGCGCCCATAGGTGCGATTGCCCGAGCAGCACTGCCGGCGGCTGGGACAGACCCGACAATCGGTCTTGCTGGCCTGGTAGCGCACCAGCCTTCGTCCCGGCCGGTCATGACCGTCGCGGGCCGTCAGATGCTTACCTTCCGGGCAAATGTACGTATCCGATGCTGGATCGTACTGAAACTTGTCGGGCAGAAAGGCATCCGTCACGCCAACGCGCGCAAACCGCTGCTGGACACGGCTATCGGTCTCAACCCACGGGCCGATCAGTTCGACATGCTTGGCGTGTGCCGCCAGGATGTTCTCGCGACTGGTATAGCCGGCATCCACCACCAACTGGTGAGGCGTTTGTCCCAGCCGCTCTTCGATCTGCTCAACGGCTGGAGCAAGATACTCGTAATCAGGGGCTGCCTGCCCGACAGCCAAGCCGATTGCGATGCCATGGGCTGCATCGGTGGAGATTTGAACGTTGTAGCTCAAGGCATAGTGACCATCGCCATGGCGCATGATCCGCGCCTCCGGATCAGTTGCGCTGACCCCGGTCTGCCGCTGCCTCGCGCGAGCATAGCCGGGGCGCTTGGCCTGAGTGATCTGCTGGACATTGATCAGCGCCTGCTCGAGCCGCTCAACCCGCTCCCGCCGGGCTCGCTCGCGAGCGGCGGTCTGCCGGGGCGTTTCCGCCTCACGGCGCGGATCTCCCATGGCCGCAACATGCTCCCGAGCCGCAGCCAGATGCTTCCGGATCTGCTCCTCTTGGTTGAACGAGCTTGGTCCGGCCTGCGCGGTGATCCTCGTGCCGTCGTGCATGACGGTCTTCAAGGTAATCAGCCCCTCCGCACTCAAGATCCCAAGAACCTGCGTGAAGACCTCGTCCAACGCGTCATGGTGGGCCAAGCGAAAGTCGGACAGGGTGTGATGATTGACGATAAGCAGCCCCGTCAGCCAGCGAAAGCCGGGATCGTACTCGCAACGTCGCTCGACCTCTCGCGCCGAACCGATGCCGCGGCTGTCGGCGTAGAGCCATAAGCTCACCAAAAGCTGAGGATCGTAGGCGGGGCGTCCAGCTCCACCCTCAAGCGAACCGATCCGGTCGACAAAGGCTGACAGATCAAGCCGGGTCGCCAACTCCCAGATTGCTCGAACCGGATGGTCTTCATCCACTCATCGCTCGACGTCGAGCATGGTCCAACACAACTGCCGGCGATCAACGTGCACCAGCCGAACGCGCTTCCGTCGCGATGGATCTGAGCAGGGTGATTGAGCCGCCTCACTTGAGGCGCGCGGATCGACAGGGTCCATCACTTGATCTCCCTGGGAAAGCTCCGGCTATTGTAGCACGTCGGGCCTCCCAGGGAGATTTTCTCACAGGTCGTTCACAGGTGGATTATCCGCTACTCGCCTGAACTTCTGAACCGCTTCAACTCACGCAAGCGAGCCGTCACTGCCAAGTGGCACGTTGACGAAACGTACATCAAAGTCCGAGCCGAATGGATGTATCTCTATCGAGCCATTGACAGCAATGGCGAAACCGTCGAGTTCTGGTTCAGCGAGCGGCGCAATCTGGCTGCTGCGAAGCGCTTCCTGCGCAAAGCATTCACGCGGCATGGCCGGCCCGAGCGGATTGTGATCGACGGCAGCCAGACCAACCGCGAGGCGATCCTGTTCTGCGATACGACAAACCGGCTGCAGGACCGATCACAACGGAAGCTCAAGCCGATCCAGATCCGGCAAAGTGCCTACCTGAACAACCGCATCGAGCAGGATCACCGCGCCATCAAGGGGCGGGTGCGGCCGATGCTGGGCCTCCAATCCATGCCCACTGCCCGTGTGATCCTCGGTGGGATCGAGATGATCCACATGATGCGTAAGCAGCAGGCAAAGTATGCCTGCAATCGGCAGCCGTCGCTGGCTGAGCAGTTTCACCTGCTCGCTGCATGAGCGTTGTACAAAATATCTGCTTTATCCCGTCCCTCTCCCAGATTTGCGACGGAACCCGACGATCAGGTGGCGCTGGATATCCACCGCGGCTTGCACGTTGTAGCCCACGATCCCTGTGCCGATGCCCCGGTTGGTCATGGCCCGCGCATCTGGATCGGTGAGCGAGATCTGCTGGTCCGGGGCTGCCAGCACCTGTTGCTCCAGCTCCCGGAACTGCTGCATCTGCTCTCTGAGGGCCACGATCTTGTCCTTGATCCGCCCGGCCTTCTCCTGCGCCCGTTCGCTCTCCTGTCGATCCGGCGTGTCGAGGGCAGAGAGGTAGTGTGCGATGCTGGCCTCCATCTGCTCGATGCGCTTGGCGAGTTTGGCCGGCGTGAAGTTCTTGTCGCGCGTGTTGACCGCCTTGAACTTGGAACCGTCGATGGCCACCACCGCCTGCGAGAACAGGGAGAGCTTGCGGCACAGCCCGACGAACTGGCGGCATACCGCCTGGAGGGCCAATCCGTTGTCCTTGCGGAAGCGGGCAATGGTCTTGTGATCGGGCTGGAGCTGGCCGGTGAGCCACATCAGCTCGAGATTGCGGCCGGTCTCCTGCTCGAGCCGGCGGCTGGATGGGATACGGTTGAGGGAGCCGTAGATGTAGAGCTTGAGCAGGGCCGCCGGATGGTAGGCCGGGCGGCCTGTGGCGTGCGGGATGACACTCTCGAACCCCAGAGCGCGCAGATCGAGTTCCTCGACAAAGACGTCGATCACCCGCACCGGATTGTCGTCGCTGATGTACTCGTCGAGGCAGACCGGGAACAAGGTGCCCTGGCTGCGCTCCTGGCCTTGGACAAACCGCTTCATCGCGATCCCTCCAGTCCATGTGACCCCATCAGACTACCAGATCTCGCGTTTTGACACACCCTCGACCCGTTTTGGACTTTCTGTGCCCATTATTGCAAGCACGGGGGCCCATACACATTCCTCAAACGAGCTGCTGAAGTAACCGGTGGACCCGCGAGCTCCTCGATAGGAGAGGGCTCCTGAAACGTCGTGGAGATCATTCCTCCGAAGCAATGCGCACGGTGCCGGATGCCTTTGCTACAACCTCGGTAACGAAGAGATCGACAAAGGCCTCTGCCGATTTCGACAGCGGCAGATCCGGCAGGGAGATGATCCCGTAATCGGATGTGCGGGCGGGGCGGAAAGGGCGCATCTCGATTTCAGGAGAGCGGAAGAAGCTTGCGATCAGCGCCGGAACGACCGCGACCCCGAGACCGGCAGCGGCGCAGGCGCAGGCGGCTTCGACGGAATGAACCTCGACGCGGCAATGATGGGGAGCCCTTGCTTCCCGAAGCTCGTATTCGAGCTCATGCCGCGCGGTCCTCTGGCGGCCCAGCAGGATGAGATCGTTGCGCGCCAGGTCCGCCAACCTGATCTGCTCCTTCGAGGCGAGCGGGTGTCCTTTGGGCATGACGCACGTCGTTTCGCCCCGAAGCACCGGGCGCACCTTGAAGCCCTGATCCTCGGTCGGAAGGCGCACGAATCCGAGATCGGCGCTGCGCGCCTGGATCATCTGCTCGATGGTGCCATAAGGGCCAGATAACGTCTCGACCACGCCTTTCGGGTGCACCGCAAAGTATTGCGAGATGACTTCAGGCAGGACGGTGGTGGTAATGCTGTGCGGAAAAGCGACCCGAAGCAGCCCGTCCCCGGTCGAACCCGTTTTGATGTCGGCAGCCTTCCGCTTGACGCGCGCGAGGACCTCCGTCAACTCCTCGATCTCGGGCACGAGGGCACGAGCCTCCGGCCTGGGAATGAGGCGTCCCTTGTCCCGGATGAAGAGCTCGAAGCCGATTTCAGCCTCGAGAGCCGCCAAATGCCTGCTGATGGCGGACTGGGAAATCCTTAAGTTCGTAGAGGCTCCCACCGTCGAGCCGGTGGCAATGATAGCCTTCAAAACCTCGAGCTGCTTCAGATTCATGAGCAGGACAAACCTCGGAAGCCTTCGAGGCATTCGCAAAATTTCATAGAGCTATCTGATTTTCTCATACTATTGCGCACCTCCCCGGGTGATGAGTAACTGCCTCATACCATCCGAACGCGAGCGTGTTAATGAAACATCACCTGCGGACATTCTCGAAGAGCCGATCGGGGCTCTGGCTCCCGTCACGGGGGTGTTTCCTGTGACCGTCTTCGTCATCCGGCGCCTGACGCAGAGCCTGCTCGTTCTTTTCATCACATCGATCATCGTCTTCGCTGGCATCTACGCGATCGGCAATCCCATCGATATCCTGATTGCCGGCGATGCGACGCCCGCCGAGCGGGAGCAGGCGATCCGGGCCCTCGGTCTCGACCGGTCGCTTCTCGAACAATATAGCACTTTCATATGGCATGCCCTCCAGGGCGATCTGGGCCGCTCCTTCGTCTTTAATCAGCCGTCCATCAACCTCATCCTCAGCCGGATGCCGGCGACCCTGGAGCTGGCCTTCGTCGCTCTCGCACTTTCCCTCAGCCTGGGCATCCCCTTGGGGCTCTGGGCCGGTCTCAGACCCCGCACGGTTCTCGATGAGACCGTCATGACCGGGTCGATCCTCGGCTTCAGCCTGCCGAATTTCTGGCAGGGGATGATGCTCATCATGATCTTCTCGGTCTGGCTCGGATGGCTGCCATCCACGGGACGCGGAGAGGTCGGGAGCTTCTTGGGAATCCAGACCAGTCTCGTAACCTGGTCCGGCCTGACCCATCTCATCCTGCCGGCCCTCAATCTGGCCCTGTTCAACATCTCTCTGGTCATTCGCCTCACCCGAAGCGGCGTGCGGGAGACCATGCCCCTCGATTTCGTGAAGTTCGCGCGGGCCAAGGGGCTTTCCGAGCGCCGGATCGTCTTCGTGCACGTTCTCAAGAACATCCTGATACCCATCGTGACGGTCGTCGGCGTCGAATTCGGGAGTCTCATCGCCTTCGCGATCGTGACGGAAACGATCTTCGCTTGGCCAGGAATGGGTAAACTCCTGATCGACTCGATCATGCGACTCGACCGTCCCGTCGTCGTCGCCTACCTCCTCATCGTCGTGACATTGTTCATCGTCATCAACTTCGTGGTCGACATTCTCTATTCCCTGCTCGATCCGCGCATCCGGCTGGGAGGCACGCCATGACTGTCATCGCTCTTCGAAAGCCGAGTTCGGATACGGTCCTCGGGCGCGCGCTCAACGGACTGCTCAAGAGCCCGAAGGCCACCATCGCGGCGATCGTCTTTCTGCTGCTGCTGTTCACGGCGGTCTTCGGGCCATCGCTTGCGCCGCAGGACCCTTACGATTTGATGCAGATCAGCATCATGGACGCCAAGCTCCCTCCGGGTTCGGAGAGCATGTCCGGCGGCATCTACTGGCTCGGCACGGACGGGCAGGGGCGCGACATGCTGTCGGCCATGATCTACGGCCTGCGCACGAGTCTCGCAGTCGGCGTCGTCAGTGGCGTCGTGGCGCTCGGGATCGGCACCGCGCTCGGCTTGATCGCGGCTTATTTCGGCGGCCGTGTCGATGCGCTGATCATGCGCCTCGTCGACCTGATGCTCGGCTTTCCGACCATCCTCGTGGCCCTGATGCTGCTTGCCACGATAGGGCAGGGCGTCGGTAAGGTCATGTTCGCCCTGGTGCTGGTGCAATGGGCCCTCTTTACCCGTGCGGTCCGGAGTGCCGCGCTGGTCGAGAAGGGTAAGGAATATGTCGAGGCGGCAGCCTGTCTCGACCTGAGCAAAGCGCGCATTCTCTTCGGCCATCTCCTGCCGAACTGCCTGCCGCCCCTGATCGTGATCGGAACATTGCAGGTGGCGAATGCCATCTCGGCGGAGGCGACCTTGAGCTTTCTCGGGATCGGGCTGCCGATCACCGAGCCGTCGCTCGGCCTCCTCATCGCCAATGGTTACGAGGTTCTCATGTCGGGACAATACTGGATCAGCGTCTATCCGGGCCTTCTGCTAGTTCTTCTCGTCTTCAGCATCAACATCGTCGGCGATCGCCTGCGCGAAGTGCTGAACCCGCGGCTTGAGCGGTGAAGGGGAGCAGCATGAGCGGTTCGACTCTCATCGTCGAGAATCTCCAGACCCATTTCTTTACCGACAAAGGCGTCGTCAAGGCTGTCGACGGCGTCAGCTTCGAGGTCGCGCGCGGCGAGGTGCTCGGCCTCGTCGGCGAATCCGGATCGGGCAAGTCGATCACCGGATTTTCCATTCTGGGGTTGGTCGATTCGCCTGGACGGGTCGCCGGTGGACGGATCATCTTCCAGGGCCAGGATCTCGTGGGCTTGCCAACGCACGAGATGCAGAAGATCCGCGGCCGGCGGATCGCGATGATCTTTCAGGATCCCATGATGACGCTCAACCCGGTGCTCAGCGTCGGCACGCAGATGGTCGAGGCTGTTCTCGCCCATGAGAAGATGAGCGTCAGCGCGGCGCGCGAAAGGGCTCGCGATACGCTCGGCATGGTCGGCATCCCCTCGCCGGAGGAGCGGCTCGCCGCGTATCCCCACCAGTTCTCCGGGGGCATGCGCCAGCGGGTGGCCATTGCCATCGCGCTTCTGCATCGCCCCGACCTCATCATCGCGGACGAACCGACGACCGCCCTCGACGTCACCATCCAGTCGCAGATCCTCGCTCAGATCCAGCAGCTGTCGAAGGAACTCGGCATGGCGCTCGTGTGGATCAGTCACGATCTCGGCGTCGTCGCTGGACTCGCTCACCGGATCGCTGTGATGTATACCGGCCGCATCGTCGAGATCGGGCCCACGGACGATGTCCTTGACCGGCCCGTTCACCCCTACACGATCGGGCTGCTCCAGTCTGTTGCAGCCAATGTGCCACGTGGGGCCCCGCTGCAGGCTATTCCCGGAATGGCGCCATCCCCGCTGAACCGCCCCTCCGGTTGCGCCTTCCGGACCCGCTGCGCCTTCGCGACTGCGATCTGTGAGACCGAGCCGCATATCGAAAGCGCTGGGAGCATTGCATGGCGCTGCTTCCACCCCCAGGCGAGGAGAGCCGCATGACGCCGCTGATCGAAGCCGTTCAGGTCTCCAAGCGCTTCGTCCGAGACCTGGATTATGCGGAGCGGATCGTGCGCATGCTGGGTACCGATCTCAAGCCGCAGGTCGTGCATGCCGTCGATCATGTCGATCTCAAGATCATGCCGGGCGAGGTCGTCGGTCTGGTTGGAGAGTCCGGCTGCGGGAAATCGACCCTCGGTCGCGTTCTCGCAGGCATCATGCCTCAGAGCGATGGAACAGTCCTTTGGAACGGAAGGGACCGGCGAGAGCTCAGTTCAAAGGAGGCCCGGGCCGCCCGCCTCTCCGCCCAGATGATCTTTCAGGACCCGATGTCGTCGCTCAATCCGCGCAAGCGCGTGATCGACATCATCGGCGAGGCACCCGTTGCGCACGGCATCATCCCCCGGCGCGAGAAGGACGCCTATGTGGCCGGCCTCATGGAGCGGGTTGGTCTTGATCCCCACTATCGCGAACGGTACCCGCACCAGTTCTCGGGCGGGCAGCGGCAGCGGATCGGGATTGCCCGGGCGCTTGCGGTCAAGCCGCAGTTCATCGTGTGCGACGAGTCCGTCGCCGCGCTCGACGTGTCGATCCAGGCGCAGATCATCAATCTGTTCATGGACCTGAAGCGCGATCTCGGGCTGACCTATCTCTTCATCAGTCACGATATCGGCGTCGTGAAGCATATCAGCGACCGCGTCGCGATCATGTATCTGGGCCGCATCGTCGAGAGCGCTCCGGCTGAGGAGTTCTTTGCCAGGCCCAATCATCCCTATACGGTCGCGCTCCTCGATGAAGTGCCCAGCATCGCCAACCGGCGGCGCATCTTCTCACCGATCAAGGGCGAGATACCGTCGCCCCTTTCTCCTCCGAGCGGCTGCCATTTCCATCCCCGCTGCCCGCACGCTTTCGGCCGATGCCGACGCGAGGCGCCGAAGCTGCGGGAAATCGCGCCAGGCCACATCAGCGCCTGTCACCTCAACGATGCCACATCGACCAACAGGCGGCCCGAAATCGCCGCTGCATCCTGATCCAGAAGGGAGAACACCATGAAACCGCTTCATCGCCTGAAAACCCTGAGCATCACCGTATCAGTAGCCGGACTGCTCGGATTGTCGCCTGCATACGCCGCCGACATCGTCATCGGCAGCTCCACGGAACCCTCAGCTCTTGATCCCCATTTCTCGAGGACCGGCAACAACCAGAACATAGCCGCTCAAATCTTCGACCGGCTCATCACGCCCGATCCGAACCTGCAGGTCACGCCGGCCTTGGCCGAGTCATGGCAGAATACCGACCCGACCACATGGCGGATCAAGCTGCGGTCGGGCGTGACGTTCCAGGACGGCAGCCCGCTTACCGCCGAGGATGTGATCTTTTCCCTCAACCGGGTGAAGGATATCCCGAACAGCCCGGCGCCCTTCACGGGCAATGTCGGCGCCATCGCCAGCATGACGATCGTCGATCCACAGACGATCGAGTTCAAGACGAAGGGTCCGACGCCCGACTTCATCGAGCAGGTGGGGCTCGTTTACATCGTCCAGAAGAAGCTGGCTGAGGGCAAATCGATCGATGCCTTCAACGATCGGTCGGCAGCGATCGGGACCGGCGCCTACAAGGTCAAGGAATGGGTGCCCGGCGATCACATCACGCTCGTGCGCAACGATGCCTTTTGGGGCAAGAAACCGGCCTTCGAGAACGTCACGATCAAGTTCATCGCCAATGACGCAGCGCGGGTGGCTGCTCTGCGCTCCGGCTCCGTGGATCTCATTGATGCCGTCCCGCCAGGGGATGTGAAGGCCTTGTCAGGCGTCAATGGCGTCAAGCTCTGGTCGATCCCATCGGCGCGTGTCGTGTATCTTGCTCTCGACGCAAGTCGCGATGAGAGCCCCTTCGTGGTCGGGACGGATGGGAAACCCTTGAACCCGAACCCGCTCAAGGATGTGCGCGTTCGCCAGGCGCTCTCGAAGCTCATCAACCGTCAACTCATCGTCGACCGCATCCTCGACGGCGCTGGCGAGGCTGCCGGGCAGATCGTGCCGGACGGGATCGGCGGCGCCGATCCGTCGCTGAAGGCTCCTGCCGCTGATCCGGAGGGTGCCAAGAAGCTGCTCACTGAGGCCGGATACCCGCAGGGGTTTGGCCTGACCGTCCATACCTCCAATGATCGATTCCCCGGAGATGCCGAATCTGCTCAGGCGATCGGGCAGATGTTCGCCCGAGGCGGCATCAAGGTGAACGGCGTGGTGGCCCAGCCCTACAATGTCTACGCCTCCGCCGCGGGCAAGCAGCAGTTCAGCGCCTTCATCTTCTCGCTTGGAACCACGACGCCCACATCCGCCACCAGCCTCCGCAATCTCATGATGACGCCCAATAAGGAAGCTGGGACAGGCTCCTTCAACCGCACGCGCTATTCCAGCGGGCAGTTCGACGAGAAGATGAAGGAGGCAACGTCGGAGTTCGAGTCGCAGAAGCGAATTGCCCTGCTGCAGGAAGCGACGCGGATCGCCATGAACGACGTCGCCGTCATCCCGCTGTTCTGGCCCAAGGTGTATTGGGCATCGAAGGTGAACGTCACCTATACCCCAAACAGAGGCGAGGATCTGATGGCGACTCTCGCAGGAAGCGCTCAATGACATCACAAGCCGCTCTGACGCCCGATGCCTCCACCGCTTACGCGGTGGAGATCCTTGCCGATGATGTCGTCGTTCAGCGGAACGTGATGGTCCGCATGCGCGACGGCATCCATCTCGCAACCGATGTGTACCGCCCCGCCATCGACGGGCAACCTGTCACAACTCCTCTGCCTGTCATTCTGGAGAGGACGCCCTACGGAAAGACGCAGCGCTCGCGATCGGAGATCGAGCCTGGGATGAGCCAGCCTATGGCGCGAGCCGAGGTCGCGATGCACTTCGTGCGCGCCGGGTTCGTGGTGATCTATCAGGATTGCCGTGGGCGCTACAATTCAGAGGGCACGTTCACGAAGTATCTCTCCGAAGGGCCCGACGGTTACGATACCTGTGCCTGGATCGTCGAGCAGCCTTGGTGCGACGGGAAGATCGGCACGATGGGCCTCTCCTACGCCGCGCACACGCAGGCTGCTCTGGCCTGTCTCAACCCGCCCGGGCTCGCCTGCATGGTCCTCGATTCCGGGGGCTTCTCGAGCGCCTACCGCACGGGCATTCGCCAGGGCGGTGCATTCGAGCTCAAGCAGCTTACCTGGGCTTACAACAACGCCAAGGAGAGCCCGGAGGCTCAGAACGATCCTCTGATTCTCAACGCCCTCGAGGCGGAGGACCTGAAATCCTGGTTCAAGGTCCTCCCGTGGTCCGAGGGGCGTTCGCCGGTACGCTGGGTTCCCGAATACGAGAGCTACGTTCTCGAGCAATGGCGCCAGGGCACGTTCGGTGATTTCTGGAAGAAGGTCGGCATCTATGCGGAGGGATCCTACGACACCTTCCCGCAGGTGCCGGTTGCTCTTCTGTCGAGCTGGTACGACGCCTATGTTCGAACGACCTTCGACAATTATGAGGGCTTGTCCCGTGGCGGAAAGCGTCCGATTTCGCTGATCATGGGCCCGTGGCTGCACGGCAACCGGAACACGACCTTCTCTGGCGACGCCTATTTCGGCGAGACCGCGATGATCGCCGGCAATGTGACGCCATCCTGGCTCGAGTTCCGGCGGCGCTGGTTCGAGCGGTGGCTCAAGGGCATCGGGAACAGCGTCGACACCGATCCGGCCGTTCACTTGTTCCTCATGGGCGGAGGCACCGGGGAGAAGACGAAGGCGGGCAAGCTCGATCACGGCGGCCGCTGGATCGAGGCGACACGCTGGCCGCTGCCCGGGACGGAGTTCCGATCCTTCTATATTCGCAACAACGGAGTGCTGCATGCCGCGCCTGCAGAGCAGGAGGCCTCGCCCCTGAGCTACGATTTCGATCCATCGGATCCCGTGCCGACGATCGGCGGAGCCTTGACGAGCGGTCAGCCCGTTTTCGAGGGCGGCGCGTTCGACCAGCGCGAGGCAGCGCAGTTCTTCGGCTGTCGCAATCCGGGGCTGCCGCTCTCGGCGCGTCGGGATGTCCTCTCATTCGAGACGCCTCCCCTGGAGGAGGACCTCGCGGTCATCGGACCGATTACGGTCGAGCTATGGGTCTCGTCGGATGCACGCGATACGGACTTCACGGCGAAGCTGATCGACGTCTATCCTCCCTCGAAGGATTACCCAACCGGCTACGCCATGAACCTGACCGACGGCATCCTGCGATGCCGCTACCGCAAATCATGGGAGTATCCGGAACTCATCAATCCGGGTGAGGTCTTCCAGATTACGATAGAACTTTTTGCAACGGCCAATCTGTTCAAGAGAGGCCACCGGATACGGTTGGACATCTCATCGTCCAATTTCCCCAAGTTCGACGTAAACTCGAATACGGGCGAACCGGAGGGCATGGGGCGGACACGCAAGGTCGCCCGCAATACCGTCTATTGCGACGCGGTCCACGCCTCGCGCATCATTCTTCCGTGCGTGCCGCCGGATCGCATCATAAATCTGCAGAAGTGCGGTACCTGAAGGGTGAAATTGAGCGTTGCTCGAGCCGGTACCCGATACCCTCGATAGAGGCGGTCATAGGCTCGGGCGGGCACTGTCACGGGAACAGCTGCCGGTCCACAGCGAGGCGCAGTAGCGTAGGGGTATGCATCCCATCTCCTATTCTCGTCACCAGTTCCCGCCCGAGATCATCTGGCACGCTGTCTGGCTCTACCTGCGCTTTACGCTCAGCTACCGTGATGTCGAGGATCTGCTCGTCGAACGCGGTCTCGATGTCTCGTATGAGACGGTCCGGCGGTGGGTGCTCAAATTCGGACCAGCCTTTGCCCGCAATCTCCGCCGGTTGCGGTCTCGCACTGCCGGTACTTGGCACCTGGATGAGATGGTGGTCTCGATCCAGGGCAGACGCATGTTTCTCTGGCGAGCGGTCGACAGCGAGGGCGAGGTCCTGGACGTCCTCGTCCAACCCAGGCGGGACAAAGCTGCAGCCCTGAAGCTCATGCGTAAGCTCCTGAAGAAGCACGGCTTCGCTCCGAGCGTACTTGTGACCGACAAGCTGCCGTCGTACGGTGCAGCCCGTCGAGAACTGGGCCTCGCGGCTCACCATGAGCAGGGCCTGCGTAAGAACAACCGGGCCGAGAATTCTCATCAGGTGGTGCGACGACGAGAGCGCAAGATGCAGAGCTTCAAGTCTCCCGGGTCAGCCCAGCGATTTCTCTCTATTCTTTCCGCCGTCTACAACACCTTCAACCTCCAGCGCCATCTCGTCTCTCGCCGTTCGTTGCGCCTCTTCAGGGCCGCGGCTGCGGGCGCGTTCACGTCCTAATCAACAGGGAGAGGTGGCGCTCGCAGTCGATGTCCTTAACCGCATGATCCGGATCGGCAAGCCAGTATCGGTACGCGTCGCTTGAGCACCGTCAAGGAGGGGCCTCGGCGGCATCGTTGTGCCTTCATGCACCAACGCCTATTGTTGCGACAGGTTCGCTCCGCACGGGCAGGGGACTCATTCACTCAAGATTCATTCACGTAAGATTCAGCAGTGCCGGTTCATCCTGGTGGCTCAACAGAGCGCGTGAAGCCCCATGCCCTCGCCGCGATTGACCCAGTCCCGATGAGTCCTCCTCCCTCCGTCTCCGCCGTAGCGGACTGTCCGTCCGTCGCCGAAGGTATCACCGCGAGGCGCGCCGCTCCGGCCAAAGACACGACCTTCGCGGCCATCGGCCTGGCTGTCCTGTCGACCATCTTCTTCGCTATGGGTGATGTCACCGCGAAGGTTCTGACCGGCATGCTGCCTGCGATCGAGGTCACTTGGCTGCGCTACGTCGTGTTCTGCCTAGTGGTCGTTCCAACGGTCTTCATCGCACGTGGCGCGACGGCAATGCAGACGCAGCGCTTGCGCCTCCAGATCATCCGGGCGCTGGCGATGGCCGGCTCATCCGTCCTCTTCATCCTCGGACTGGGGCACCTCCAGATGGCTGAGGCGACGGCGATCAACTTCATTTCACCGCTCTTCATCACGGCCCTCTCGATCCCCCTTCTCGGAGAAAGGGTGGGCATTCGGCGCTGGGCTGCGGCGGCGCTGGGTTTTCTGGGCGTGATGCTTGTCGTCCAGCCCGGCGGCTCGGCTTTCCAGCTGGCCGCCTTGCTCCCGATCGGCGCCGCGCTCTCATGGGCTGTGGCCGCTATCGTTACCCGCCGGATGATCTCTGAACGGCCCGAGGCGACCTTGGCATGGTCGGCGGCGGTTGGGCTGATCACCCTGTCAGCCTTCGTGCCGTTCAACTGGCGCACACCCGCTGTTGGGGAGATCGGCTTGGCCGTTCTAATGGGCGCGTTCTCGACCACGGGCCACTGGCTCATCATCCTGGCCTACCGGAAGGCAGCAGCCTCCACAGTCGCCCCGTTCTCCTACGTCCAGCTCCTGTTCGCCGGGCTGCTCGGCTTCGCCGTCTTCGGTACCGTCCCGGGGGCAATGACCCTCGCTGGCGGAGTCGTCATTGCGGCGAGCGGCCTCTACACGGCCCATCGCGAGCGCATCAGAGCCAGGGAGGCGAGGCTTGCTGCCGCCGGGCTCCGCCGTCCTTAACTTGCGGTGCACGGCGGCGACGGCTCTGATCGACAGGCGCGAAAAGGGTTTACCACCGCCAAGGACCGGATCGGGTCGATCCAGGTGTTTCGACGCAGCAGGCGACATGAAGCCCCGCGACAGGTCGGCAGCGGGAGCGGTCCACCTGGGTTCGCCTCGAGGAGGACAGGGCCTGCTGATCCTCACCACGGTCAGCTCTTACGGGAGGTCGAGGACCAGACCGAAATCTCGCTGGTCCATGAATTGTCGATCAGCGCGAAACCAAGGCTCGCGCGACGGCGGGGCCGGTTTCATTGTTCGGTGGGGCTGAGCTTCAGAAACAGATGGGCGGCCAGCAGTGCATCGTTCAAGGCATCGTGCTCGGCACGCAGGTGAGCAATGCCGATGCCAACTTGCCTACAGGCCTGGCGAAGTTTGCCAGGAAGACCGGATCGTTTCGCCAGAGCCATCGTGCACAAGAAGCGGTCCCTTGCATAGGTCGGCTGATCTGCGCGCTCGAATTCCCGTCTGAGCGTGTTGTACTCGTAGGCGTAGTTGTGAGCGATGATTGTGTCACTGCCCACGAAGTCAATCAGGTCGTGAACAACATGCTCAAAGTACGGCTCCTCCTCCAGGTCCGCCAACGAAATGCCGTGTACCGCATAACAGAAAGGGCTCATGGCTGAGCGGGGCTTGACCCGCCTGACAAACGTGCGAGGGGAGATTGTCCTGCCGAGGACCTCAACAGCGGCAATTTCGATGATATGATCATACGACTGCGCAGTTTCGACGTCGATGACAACGTACCTGTCTTCCGGATTCATGGGGAATATCGTCAATGTATTGTAGCTCGGTGGGAGGTTAGAGCATCGAACGCGGGAAGTGGGAACCGGTTCTGCGTGAAAAGATGCTCAAGGTCAAAATGTTACAGCGTCCAACGCTATAGTGGGCGCGTAGCGTATGCGATACGGAAAGCCTGCGACGAAGAATACCCGCTCTCCATGCTCCCCTTATAGAAAAACGCATCGTTTTTGCGAAAAACCGGGGCCACTTTTTCGCACGATGCTCTAACGTCGCAGAGCGTGCGACACGCCGGTGTTCCGTAGGCTTGCAGTGGCATGGCGCAAGCGTCGGACGGATCTGTATCAGAATCGTCGTTGTAGGGCGCGACGGTGCAGTCTCGAGCCTCAATCTCGAGTGGCCGTCACGAGGGGCCCGCCTCGGCCCCCTGCGCACCACGTTGGCTTTTGCCGTATGTCGGAACGAAGACACGCTTGCGGTGCCACTCGCACCAGCTCGAGCCCTCTCGCGTCGGGGCTCCGCAGCACACAGCGCTCCGGAGATCATCCGAGACGATGTAGCGACACTGCCGCAATCCTAGCTTGAGCATCTTGGCACGATGGCGGGGATCGGGCTCTTCGGCATCAGACATTGTCATCGCATGCGAGGCGGTTTCTGAGACAATTATTGGGCCCTGATCCCCGGCAATCAATGGGCGTATCAAGGTGTGTCGTCTCACTTGCGGGCGGCCATGAGGTCGTGCGTCAGGACGGTGAGCTTACCGATCAGGGATGCCATATCGCCAGAATCGCACGACCATTGGGTTCCGATCGCCGAACCATCCGCGGACACGGATACGACGGCAAGCGAGCGCAGCTTGCCCTCGCGAGCGAGCCGCAGATGCTCCTGCAAGAGGTCGATCATGGAAGCTGTATGCTCATCAATGGGCGGAGCCGCGACCGGCTGGAGTCTGGTTACCGATCCTCGTTGATTTGCGTGCGTATCGCTCATGGTGCACCCCTGACTGTCATAAATCCTGTGTTGCTGCAGCCTTGTGCTCGGCTGACGAGCCGTTACTGGACATGAATGAAGTGTCAACACTAGGCCCGTATAGCAGAAACATTGACTGTGTCGCATTTCGACAACAGGCTGCGAATAAGCTTGGCCGACACTCCCGGAGTCGGCTGAAGACGGAGATCTTCCTTCAACGATACTGGAACCTCTCAAGGCGTTCGGCACATGTTCTCGGCCTGAACTCCACGTCTCGCCTCTAACCCTCCCTTTACCTGTTGTGCCTAAACCATTGGGGATCCTTAACCGCGCCCGCCACGCGGCATCCAGGTGCCCAGAGATCATGCGACCGACTTCGAAACTCCCGTTTTGTCCGCCGCGCCGTCCTCTTGCGCCAGATCAACAGGGCCCTGGCGCCACCAATCTCTCCTGGAAGACGCCATGGGCCGCACGAGTTCTCCACCGAGGCAGAGGCGGCGCCGGCGACACTGATCGACATTGACGAGGCCGATCTCGATCTGGGCTATCTCGCTCTCTATGCGGATGAGCTTCACTTGGTCGCCAAGCCTGATTCCCAGCCAGGATTCGTTGCCGAAGAGATTAGGCTGAGGGCCGCCAGTGCGGCTGAGAGCGCCCAAACGACTGATCCGATCGTTCGTGTCCCGGCACCCTATGGCGGCGGGGAGTTCTCGACGGGCGTCGACACGCCTGAGGATCTCGCGCGTCTTCCAGCCAACTACGCGGGTGGGGTCTGAACTAACGAGGTCGAGCTTGTGGCTAGAGCCCTCAAGCAACGGGAGCAGTGAACATCTCGGTTCGCGATCCTTTCTGGGCGAACGTCCAGCCAGGTTAGCCGTCCTGAAGGGAGTCCTGAACCTGGAAGGTCTCTTGATGGCACGGGGCAGACGAAAGCCGAACTTCTGCACTTGCGGCGTAAGCCGACCATCATAGGCAAGGGCTCAATGGCTCAGTTTGACCCCGAGCGGAATCTAGTCGACCCGAAGCCCAAGCATTCATCCCATGGCTCTGGCAGCGGAGCTAGAGCATCGAACGCAAAAGTGGGAACCGGTTTTGCGTGAAAGGACGCTCGAGACCATCAACTGACTGCATCGGATGTGGGTTCGATGTCATGTCCGATGCTGTAGTTCAGCAGGATGATCGTTTCCGAGTGCGTTGCTCCCGGTAGCGCGCGAGCGTGACGGATACCCGAGGCTGGCAGGAGGTACTGTGACGCTGGCGGTCAGACATCTTGGGCACGGGGTGGAGCCACGCACCGGGAATCGGTGCAGCCTCCGCCATTGTCCGATCGTCTCCCGGCACGCCAGGATCACATCGCCGACGGTCCACCCAAGGCTGGTCGCCGTGACCTAACGGCTCCCCTTGCGCCCCTTTGCAGAATTTCAGGTGCCTGATTAACATGGTTCGAATCCTTGATTGGAGAAGCCGATGCCTGATGAGATCCGGTTCGCGAACATCGAAGATGCCGCCGCCGTGGCGTTGCTGGTGCGGGACATGGATCGTCATTACCGTCCCGGCGAGGAGCTCCGACCCGAGGCCGATTATCGCCGGATCATGGAAGAGGCGATTGCCAGCCATGAAGGCACGCGTTTCGTCCTCGCGCGGGATGCAAGAGGGCAGAATGTCGGCCTCGCATGTGTGGCGATCCTGCGGCCCGGTCGGGACCTGCGGAGCCTGCTGTACCTGAAGGACCTCTATGTGGTCGAGGAAGCCCGGGGAGCCGGCATAGGGACCCGCATCATCCGCTTCCTTGCAGCCTTTGCGGTCAGGAACGGGATCGGACGGATGGACTTCACGACGGATCACGGCAATGTCCCGGCACAGCGACTCTACGATGCGCTTGGAGGTGTGGTGAAGCACAAGGTGCACTACACCCTGTCAACAGAGGTGTTGGGGGCACTGGCCGCCGAATGCTTGGCCTCCTGAGAGCGGGCTATTCCATCTGCGACTAGCGGGATGGAAAACTATTCAATTGCCAAGTCCGATTGAGCTGACAGCATTAGGCGCTTGCGGAGATTGCCATGTCGACTGACCCCACACCACGCCCGGCCAATCCGGCTCCGCCGGCTCCTCAATTCCCGTGGCCTGACGGCAAAAGATGCGCCCTGTTTCCTGGCTTCGACGTTGACGCCGAGTCCGTCTGGCTCGGCATGGACCGCAGCAATGCGGACCGCCTCGTCACCATGTCCTATGGGGGGTACGAGGCCCGTGTCGGCATTCCGAAGCTGCTCGAGCTCCTGGCTCGCTACGAGGTCAAGGCGACGTTCTTCATCACCGGATGGACCGCTGAGGCGCATCCGGCAGCCTGCGAGGCCATCCTCAAGGGCGGCCATGAGATCGGTCACCACGGCTACTGGCACCTGCGGCCCGAGCCGGGTGATCTTGCCGCGATGGTGGAAGAGGTGGATCGCGGTTTCGATGCGCTCAAGCGCGTCCTTGGCGTGAAACCCACCGGCTACCGCGCGCCATCCGGCGAGAGCTTCACGGAACTTCTCGCGCTGCTGCGGGATCGCGGCATCCGCTATTCGAGCTCCTGGCGCGACGATATCCGGCCCTATCGTCATGTCCTGCCGACGGGTCCCGGTCCCATCGAGATTCCCGTAAACTACAGTTTCGATGACTGGAATTTCGGCATCACGCACCGCATGAGTCCGCGTGCGCTGTTCGGGCGTGAGGAAGTGCTGTCGATCTGGCGCGATGAGTTCGACCAGACGCGGGAATGGGGCGGTGTCGCCACTATGATCATGCATCCGCAAGTATCCGGCCGTCCCATGCGCTACAGGATCCTCGAGGAATTCCTGCAATATGTCCGTCGATACGACGACGTGTGGTGGACGACGGGTCGCGAGATCGCCGATCATTTCGAGGCATGCGAGCGCGCAGCACGATAGGTCCTCAAGAGCCGGCATCCTGTGCGATCGCGATCTCCATGGATTCCGTTTGTCGAGCCTCCCGGAGGAGCCATTCGCGCAGGGTCATGAGGCCGCCACTGACGGGCTTGGTTGCCGGCGTAGTCAGCCAGTAGCAATTTCGACTCTGGAATCCGAGACCGAGCGGATTGACCAACTGGCCGCTTTCGATCTCGTCAGAGATGAGGCTGCGCGGCACCAAGGCAAGGCCTTGCCCGCCGATCGCCGCACGGATCACAAGGGAATAGTAGGCGAACCGCGTAATGCGTACAGGCGCAAAATCGTGGAGGTCGGAGGCCTGCGCGAAGTCGTTCCAGCGCAAGGGCGTCTGCCGATGTTCCAACACCGGGAAGCGGCGGATATCCTCGATGGAACTGAGTCCGCCCCCTCTGTCGATGAATTGGGGCGCCCCGACCAGGATGACATCCCGACCGAGGAGATAGTCGGCTTTCCAGCCCGGCCAATTGCCGTCGCCAAAACGGAAGACCGCGTCCGCCTCTTCCACGGTATCGGCTGCCGCATAGGTCGTGAACTCGACCTCGATCTCCGGATGCCGTTCGGCAAAGCGCGAGAACCGGGGGATGAACCAGCGATCGCCGATAATGGGCAGCACATGCACAAGGATTGCGGGTTGGGCCCGGCGCAGGGCGGCCACACGGACCGCTGCTGTCTCCAGCGCGCCAAGGGCGATACGGGCCTGTTCGATGTAGATCACCCCGGCCTCGGTGGGCGTCAAACCTTGGCTGGTTCGATCGAAGAGGGGTATCCCCACCAATGTTTCGATGCTCTTGAGCTGCTTGCTCACGGCACTTTGGGTCAGATGAAGCACCTCGGAGGCCGCCGACACGGTTCCATGTTGGGCGAGCGCCGCCACGACCCGCAAGCCGATCGTGCTGGGAAGCTGAGTTCTAGGCATGAGGCTCCGGTCCCGAATGCAACAACGACACTATTCCATTTCGGACTAGCCTCACGGAAATCAATTCAATTGTCCAGATCGGAAACGGGTGCAAGCATCCTCCGCAACCAGGAGGATAGACAATGACAGAGACCGTCAGACTTTGGGGCGCGCGATTCCGGACGCCGCCGTCTGCGGCGCTGATGCGCCTCTCCCGCGCTCCACAGAATTACTTTCGCCTCGTTCCCGAAGACCTGCGCTCCTCCATCGCCCACGCGAGCGAACTGGTCCGTTCCGGAATTCTCACCCAAGACGAGGGCGACAAGATCAGCAAAGCGCTGACGGCCATCGGCAACGACTACGCCGCCGGAACGGTCGCGCCATCGCATGGGGACGAGGACGTCCATACCTTCCTCGAGCGCGTGCTCGTCGAGCGCCTCGGCGTCGTGGGCGGCAAACTGCGTGCCGGGCGTTCGCGCAACGACCAGGCGGCAAACGATCTCAAGCTTCACCTGCGGGGAGTTGCGAAGCAGATCGCCGGCGACCTCCTTTCGCTTCAGGATGCCCTGATTGCGCAGGCGAGCGAACATCAGAATACGCTCGCGCCGGGCTTCACGCATCTTCAGCCGGCCCAGCCGGTCACCTTCGCGCATCAGCTCCTTGCCCACGCGCAAGGATTCTCGCGCGATATCGAACGCCTTCAAGACTGGCATCGCCGTTCTTCCCGTTCGCCCTTGGGTGCAGCCGCCCTGGCGGGCTCCGCAATCGCACTTCATCCCGAGCTGTCGGCAAGGGAACTCGGCTACGATGCGCCGTGTGAGAACTCCATCGACGCGGTCGGCAGTCGCGATCATGTGGCGGAGTTCCTGTTCGTCTGCGCGATGATCGGGGTCAATCTCTCGCGCTTGGCAGAAGAGGTGTTTCTCTGGTCGTCACGCCAGTTCCGCTGGGTCGTGCTCGATGACGGCTATGCTACGGGCTCCTCGATCATGCCGCAGAAGAAGAATGCGGATATCGCCGAACTCGCCCGTGGCCGCGCGGCACGCCTGATCAGTGGCCTCAACGGCATGCTGGTGGCGCTGAAGGGATTGCCCTTCGCCTACAATCGCGATCTCTCCGAAGACAAATGGGCCGCCTTCGAGGCCATCGACACCTTGGGACTGGTATTGCCCGCCATGGCGGGCATGATCGAAACGATGCAGGTCGATGCCGCTCGTCTCAAGGCGCAATCGACCGAAGGCTTCACGCTGGCGACGGAGGTGGCCGACTGGCTTGCCCGCAACGGCGTGCCCTTCAGCGAGGCACATGAGATCACGGGCGCACTGGTCCGTTACTGCGAGGAAAAGGGTCTTGAGCTCTCCGACCTCACGCCTGCCGACCTCGGTGCCGTGGACGCGCGACTGGGCGAAGAGATGCTCGGTCATCTGACGCCCGAAGCGGCCGTCGCCGCACGGGCAGGATATGGCGGAACCGCACCGGCACGCGTGGCCGAGCAGATCGGACGTTTGAAGGAGAATGTCTCGCGCCAGCGTGACTGGGCAAAGGCTTGAGCAGAGGGCCGGCGAGGGGAAGCACGCCGGCTCCGAGCTCTCTTAGACAAAACCAACGAGCTGCGGACAAAACCGTGGCCCAGATCCAACCAATGGGAACCATGAAACGATGAATACGCGCAACACGCTTGTCAGGACCCTCCGCAACGCCGCGCTTGGAACGGCTCTTTTCGCGCTACTGCCCGCCGCCGCAATGGCGCAGGACGCGGCCCTGCCGGAGAAGATCAAGGCTGCCAAGGCCCTTGTGGTCGGCATCGAGGCCACCTATCCGCCGATGGCGTACAAGGATCCGAAAACCAACCAGCGGGTCGGTGTCAATGTCGACCTCGTCGAGAGCATCGCGAAGGAACTCGGGGTCTCGGTCAAGTGGGAGGAGATGACCTTCGAACAGCTCATGACGTCCCTCACTACCGGTCGCATCGACATGATCGGCACCGCGATCAGCGATCTCCCGTCGCGCCGTGAGAAATTGACATTCGTCGATTATCTCGTCACGGGAGCGCAGCCCTTCACGACGGTCACGAAGAAGGATGCGATCAAATCTGAAACCGACCTGTGCGGAAAAACCGTGGGTGCGCCGCGCACCACGAACTACTTCCCGGTCGCCCAGGCGTGGAGCGAGAAGAACTGCGTCGGTGCCGGCAAGCCCGCCGCGACCGTCAATGGCACGGCTGGGGCCACGGCTACGAGGCTCGATCTCAAGCAGGGCCGCCTCGATGCGGCGGTGCTCGGCCCGGAGTACGTTGCCTACCTGATGGCCGACGAACCCAACACCTATGCCCTGGCGGGCGAGCCGCTGATCAAGACGCTCTTCGGCTTTGCCTTCGACAAGAAGGATACCGCCTTGCGGGATGCGGTCGCGACGGCTTTGAGGGCCACGATCAAGAATGGCAGCTACCAACAGGCACTGCAGAAGTTCGGCCTCGAACGTCAGGCCGTGACCGAAGTGACGATCGACGCCGGTACCTGACGGACCCAACTTCGGAGACGAACATGCGCGCTGTCATTCTGCCCCACACCGGAGGGCCGGAGTCCTTGGTCCTGGCTGAGGTTCCCGACCCGCATCCCTCATCCGGCGAGGTGGTCATCGACGTTCACGCGACCGCGCTGAACTTCGCCGATCTCTTGCAGCGGAAGGGGACCTACGGCACACCGGCGAGCCTGCCCGGCATCCTCGGCATCGAATGCTCTGGGACGATCCACGCCATTGGCCAGAACGTGCAAGGCTGGAAAGTCGGCGATGAGGTCTGCGCATTGGTTTCCGGAGGAGCCTATGCCGAGAGGGTGGCGGTTCCCGCCACCCAACTCCTCAAGCGACCCCATAATGTCGACATCATCGCAGCGGCTGCGCTGCCAGAGGCCGCTTGTACGGTGTGGTCCAACATCATCGACATTTCCGGACTCGCAGCCGGGGAAGTCGTCCTCGTTCATGGCGGAGCCGGAGGGATCGGCACCTTCGCCATCCAGGCCGGGCGCGCCATGGGAGCGCGGGTCTTCGCCACCGCCGGCGATAGCGACAAGATGCAACGTTGCGTAGATCTGGGTGCCGAGCGGGCCATCTCCTATCGCGACGAGGACTTCGTCACGATCGTCAGGGACGAAACGGCCCAGCACGGCGCCGATGTCATTCTGGACAACATGGGCGCCGCCTATCTGTCCCGAAATATCGACGCACTTGCCCCGGATGGACGGATTGCGATCATCGGCCTCCAGAGTGGGCGCGACGCACAGATCCCCCTCGGCCGCATGATGGCCAAGCGTGGCTCACTCTTCACGACGTCGCTCCGGGACCGCCCCCTGGCAGCCAAGGCTCGGATCGTGGAGGGCGTCAGGCGGGATCTGTGGCCGCACGTGGAGAGTGGGCGTATCCTGCCGACCGTCGACAGGATCTTCCCCTTGGACGAGATGGCCGCAGCGCATCGGTACATGGAAGCTGGGCGGCATGTCGGCAAGATCGTCGTGAGTGTCAAAGAGAGCTAGACATCAAAGGCCGAGGAGGAGGAACCAACCCATGACCGATACGGTCTATCAAATCAGTCACCTTACGCTTGTCCCGAAACGCCACTACGGACGCATGATTGCCGCCGTGCTCGTCCTGACGGTCCTTGCCGTCGTCATCCATGCCTTCGCCGTCGGTCAGATCGAGTGGAATTACGTCGCGGAGTTCCTGACCGTTCCGGTCATCATGGAAGGGCTCGTGAACACCATCGTCATGGCGATCCTCGCCATGGTCGTCGGTATCGTGCTTGGCATCGTCTTCGCGATCATGCGCCTATCTGACAACCCGGTCCTCTCCATGACGGCATTGGGCTACGTCTGGCTCTTCCGTGCCATTCCGGCCCTGCTGCAATTGCTCTTATGGTTCAACCTCGCCCTGGTCTTCCCGACCATCGGGATCCCCGGCCTGTTCTCGGTCAACACCGTCGATGTGATGACACCCTTCGTCGCGGCGCTCCTCGGTTTGGGCATCCAGCAGGGCGCCTTCACGGCCGAGGTCGTGCGCGCCGGCCTGCTCTCCGTCGACCGTGGCCAATACGAGGCGGCGCAGACCATCGGCATGACGCGGTTGCAAATGCTGCGCCGGATCGTCATGCCCCAAGCGATGCGGGTCATCGTGCCGCCGGTCGGCAACGAGTTCATCGGCATGGTCAAGCTGACATCGCTGGCCAGCGTCATCCAGTACGCTGAGATCCTCCACAGCGCGCAGAACATCTACTACGCCAACTCGCGGGTCATCGAACTCCTGATCGTTGCCGCGATCTGGTACCTCGTCGTGGTCACCATCCTCAGCCTGATCCAGGGCCGTATCGAGAAGTACTTCTCGAGGGGCGTGGCTGCGACCGGAAACACGAAATAGGGAGGAGCAGGACATGGATACGCAGAGTCTTTCCGCCGATGCTCCACTCGTGGTGGCCGCCGATGTCCGCAAGCAATTCGGCTCCCTCGAGGTCCTGAAAGGGATCAACGTAAAGGTGCCGAAGGGTGAGGTGCTGTGCATCATCGGTCCCTCCGGCTCCGGCAAGAGCACCTTCCTGCGCTGCATCAACCAGCTCGAGCGCATCAACGGCGGTGCGATCTGGGTCGGCGGCGAGCTGGTCGGATTCCGGCGTGAAGGCGACACCCTTCACGAACTCGATGACGCACAGATCGCACGTCAGAGACGCACCATCGGGATGGTCTTCCAGCGTTTCAACCTGTTTCCGCATCTTACCGTGACCGAGAACATCATCGAGGGTCCCGTGCAGGTGCTGAAGGAAAGCAAGACCGAGGCGAAGGACCGCGCCCACGCATTGCTGGAACGCGTGGGCCTGATCGACAAGCGTGATGTCTATCCCGTCCATCTCTCGGGCGGGCAGCAGCAGCGCGTCGCGATCGCCCGGGCCCTTGCCATGCGCCCCCAGCTCCTGCTCTTCGACGAGCCGACCTCGGCGCTGGACCCCGAGCTCGTCGGCGAGGTCCTGAACGTGATGAGAGACCTGGCGCATTCCGGGATGACGATGATCGTCGTGACCCACGAGCTGGGTTTTGCCCGCGAGGTCAGCCACCGCACAGCCTTTATGGATCAAGGGCAACTCGTCGAGATCGGGGACTCGCGCTCCGTCCTCGCGAGTCCGCAACAGGCACGCACCCGCGAGTTCATCTCGGCCGTGCATAAATGAGAATGATGCAAAGCTAACCGGGGAAGGAGCCCGAACATGAAATCAACGACGATCCTCTTCTCATTTGCCGCCCTGCTGGTGGCGGGCGGTGTCGCCATGGCGCAGCAATTGCCCGAGCGAATTGCCGCCAAGAAGACACTGGTGGTCGCGAACGTGCCGAACTACCCGCCTCTCGAGTTCAAGGACCCGAAGACGGGAACGCTCACCGGTCTGGACATCGATCTCGGCAATGCGCTCGCGAAGAAACTCGGCATTGAGATCAAGTGGGAGGAGATCAGTTTCGAGCAGATGGTCAGCGCCCTGACGACCGGCCGTGCCGACATGATCCTTTCGGGCATGAGCGATCTTCCGGGCCGCCGGGATACGCTCGACTTCGTCGACTACCTGGAGTCGGGTGCGCAGTTCTACACGACGAACGACCGCAAGGATCAATACAAGACCCTGACCGACCTGTGTGGCAAGACCGTCGGCGCAAGCCGTCGCACGTCATTCCCGAACGAAATGGAGACCTGGAGCAAGACGGCATGCGAAGGTGCCGGCAAGCCGCCCCTGAAGATCGTCGGGACGGAAGGCTCCGCGGACGCGCGGACACAGCTTCGTCAGAAGCGTCTCGATGCCGCGGTCCAGGGGTCCGAGACCCTGCCGTACCTGTTGAACCTGGAGCCGAACACCTACGCCATCATCGGTGAGCCCTTCACATCGGTTTATCAGGGTATGGCCTTCGCCAAGAAGGATACGCAGCTTCGTGACGCGGTCGCCAAGGCCTTCGGTGAGATGATCAAGGACGGCACCTATGCGGAAGTGCTCAAGAAGTGGGAACTGCCTTCCGCCAAGGTCGAGAAAGTCATGATCAACGGCGAGGCCGTCAAAACCCAGTAGCCTCCCAACGCACCGCCGGCCGAGGCCGATGCCGGCGGTGCATGTCCGGAGCGCGGCCCCGATGGTCTTTTCGACAGGATTCATTGCATATGAGCACGCATGCCCCGGCATCGCGCATCATCGCGCTTGCCCAGTTCGTCACCGCCGCCACGCCGACGGATCTGCCTGAGCCGATCCGCGTCAAGGCCGCGCGCCATGCCCTCGATACGCTGGCTTGCGGCGTCGCAGGGGCTGCGTCGCAGGAGGCCCAGTCCACTCTCGACCTGATCCTGGCGACCGAGCAGCGAGGCGCAGTGTCCGTCTGGGGAACGAGCGAAGGTCTCTCCGTCCGCTCCGCGACCCTCGTCAATGCCATTGCGTGTCATGCCTTCGAACTCGACGATACGGGTGGATGCGACCATTCGGGAGCCGTCGTCCTGCCTGCCGCGCTGGCTGCCGCGGCCCTGGCAGAGCATCCGGTCAGCGGCGAGGAGTTCCTTCTCGCGGTCGTCCTCGGCTATGATGTGGGGCGCCGCGTTCTCGAGGCCTGTGGTGGGTACGAGGCGCACAACGAGGCAGGGTGGCATTCCACGGCGACCTGCGGAACCTTCGGTGCGGCTGTCACCGCTGCGCGCATCCTTCGGCTCGATGTGACGCGGGTTGCTCATGCACTCGGCCATGCCGCGAGTTTCAGCGGAGGATTGTGGGCCTTCATCCACGATGGCAGCCAGACCAAGCGCGTTCATGCCGGTCGAGCCTCGGAAGGCGGTGTCCTCGCGGCACTCCTGGCGCGCGCCGGCGTCAGTGGCCCGTCCGCGGTCTTCGAGGATGTTTGGGGCGGTTTCCTGACAACCTTCGCGCCCAAGACCGCCCGCCCGGACGCATTGACACTGGGGCTCGGTGAGAGCTGGCGCCTGGAGCGTGTTTCCCTGAAACCCTACGCATCCTGCCGCGGGACGCACTCATCGATCGATGCATTGGGGCTGCTTCTCGAGCGGAACGGTTCGGCTGAGGATGATGTCGAGCGGATCGAGGTCCGGCTCAGCCCGTTTCTCTCCGAGATGTGCGGTGGGCGGGACGTTGCGACGTTGCCCTTCGCACAGATGAGTCTGCCCTATGCTCTCGCGGCAAGGCTTGCCCTCGGACAAGCGGGTCTATCGGCCTATGCGGCCGATGAGCGAGACAATCCGCGGCTTCGGACGGTGATGGAGCGGGTTACCCTGGTCGTCGACCCCACGATCGCCGCCAACGAGGAGCCTTTCGTACGGATCGTGACACGGGATGGGCGAACGGACGAGGCGCGGGTCCCGAAGGCGCTCGGATCGCCGGCGAACCCGGTCACCGATAACGCATACCTTGCGAAAATCAGAAGCCTTTCGGGCATGGCTCTCGACGGGGTACGCACCGAGCGCCTGATCGAGGGCCTGCTCGGGCTGTGGGGCCAAGAGGATGTTCGGTGGCTCAACCACGGCTTGCTGTCCGATCGGCCACGCCCGGCGCTCTTCCGATAGACATTCGATATGCCGGAGGAGGCCAGCATGGATCAGAAGAGGCTCGAGAGCCTGGCGCATCGGGCGAAAAAGTGGCCCCGGTTTTTCGCGAGACCGATGCGCCCATCTAAGAAGGGAGCATCGAATGAATCCCAAAAGTGGAATCCACTTTTCACGTCCGTTGCTCTAGCGCCCGCCACCGCGACAGGCCGGCCGATTTCTTCCACGGGCAGCCGGATGCCGTTGCCACCGTTTCCCCTCGCGGCCGGAACCGGGAGGCCTACGCGATCACCCCCATCTGAACAGAGGACGAGCCGAAGCCATGATTGATTCCAGAAAGCTGCAAGCCCTTCGCGAGAAGTATGCCAATGCCTCGGGCGGGGATATCTTCGATCCGCACTTTGCATCCGTGGCCCGGGCCCAGTTCACGGGGTCCGACAGGCGCAAGTGGCCCTTCGCAGGGATTCCCACGCTGCTCGATGCACCCTATCGGGCGGATGCCCAGGACCTGCCCGACTTCGGCGGCCTCGACGTCGCGCTCGTCGGCGTCCCGATGGACTTGGGCGTGACGAACCGTAACGGAAGCCGCTTCGGACCCCGTGCGGTGCGGACCATCGAGCGCGTCGGCCCATACGATCACGTCCTCCGGTGCGCACCCTTCTCCAAGGCAAGGATCGCGGACATCGGTGATGTGCCGATGCAGAGCCGCTACGACCTCGCCCTCTGCCATGCCGACATCGAGGCCTTCTACAAGCGGCTGGTGGGGGCCGGGGTGCGGCCGCTCTCGGTCGGTGGCGATCATTCGATCAGCTCATCGATCCTGAAGGCCGTGGGCGAGAGACAGCCCGTTGGAATGATCCACATCGATGCCCATTGCGATACCGCAGGTCCATATGAAGGCGCCAAGTTCCAGCACGGCGGCCCTTTCCGCCTGGCAGTCCTGGACGGAGTGCTCGATCCCGAGCGCACCATCCAGATCGGCATTCGCGGCGGCGCGGAGTATCTCTGGGAGTTCTCCTACGAGAGCGGCATGACCGTCATCCATGCCGAGGAAGTGCCAGGGATCGGGATTGGGGCCCTGATCGAGAGGGCCCGCGCCGTCGTCGGCGACGGTCCCACCTATCTGTCCTTCGACATCGACAGCGTCGATCCGGGCTTCGCACCCGGGACGGGCACTCCCGAGGTGGGTGGCCTCACACCGCGCGAGGTGCTGGAGCTCCTGCGAGGCCTGAAGGGGATCGACTTCGTCGGCGGCGACGTGGTCGAGGTCGCACCGCAGTACGACGCGACAACCAACACGGCTCACGTCGCCGCGCAGGTGCTCTTCACCATCCTATGCCTGATGGTCGGCGACTGAACTCAACGGACGAAAGGATTCGACCGAAGGGTGTCATGCGGGCATTCTTATGGCTGTTCATCCGGGGCTCCGAGGCAGGCGATGGTTGGGGTCGCAACCCCATCCTCTCAGCCCAGCCTCGGATGAACGACCTTCATGGCTTCGACATGAGACCTACTGCTGCCACGTTATTCAGACCGAAATCCTGCATGCGAGCTCCCTAGTTGCCACATGGCAACGTAACCTCCCAGCCAAGGTTCCGTTCTTTGGACGTCGGCAGCGCTGCCGAGCGGGCCCGAACTGGCCCTCACGAGTTGGGAGGGTTTTGTTGCAACTCTTTCTTTCCGATCGTGGGGCTATGGCCTGCTCTGGCGAGAGAGGGTGAGGTGCGATGTTCAAGGGTAGGCAATTCGACCGATCGGTAATCCTGCTCTGCGTTCGGTGGTATCTCGCTTACAGCCTCAGCCTACGCGATCTCGAAGAGATGATGGCCGAGCGCGGCATCTCCGTCGACCACGCCACGGTCGGCCGCTGGGTGGTCCGTTACTCACCCGAACTGCTCGAGCGGTTCAATCGACGCAAGCGACCCGTCAGCCGGAAATGGCATCTGGACGAGACGTATATCAAGGTCCGTGGGCGGTGGATGTATCTCTACCGCGCCATCGACAGCCATGGCGATACGGTCGAGTTCTGGTTCAGCGAGCGGCGTAATCTAACGGCTGCCAAGCAGTTCCTGCGCAAGGCGCTGAAGCGGCATGGCCGTCCTGAACGGATTGTCATCGACGGCAGTCAGACGAACCGCGAGGCAATCCTGTCCTGCGATGCCGCAGACCGGCTCCAGAACAGATCTCGACGCGGTCTGAAACCCATTCGTATCCGCCAAAGTGCCTACCTCAACAACCGGATTGAGCAGGATCACCGAGCTATCAAGCGGCGAGTACGGCCGATGATGGGGTTCAAGTCCGTGAATAGCGCTCGTTCAGTGCTGGGCGGCATCGAAATGGTCTATATGATGCGCAAGGGACAGGCGAAATACGCCTGCACTCGTCAACTGTCGCTCGCTGAACAGTTTGAGTTGCTTGCCGCCTGAACGCTCTACCGTGCGATTGGCCCTTTCGCGTCTCCTCTCCAAATTTGCGACACAACCGGTCGCAGTTTGCCGCCCTTAGGGACGAACCCCGACCGCAACGCCCACTACATGACCGAGATGGACGTTCCTTACGCTCTCTATCGCCCTGAGAGGATCTCGGGTTTGGGGAGGCTAGCGCTCAGGAGCCTTCCGGGCGGCCTTTTCCATCCCTTCCGGGTTCTTCTTGACTCCCTCCTGAAGCACCTTCGCGGCGGCATCCTGTTCCTGCTCCAGAGGAGCAGCGATCGGCGCGGTGTCGCCCTGGGCTTCAAGACCTTGGTCCTGTGGTTTCTGGCTTCCCGCCTTCGCGGCGGATTTCAGCGAGCGCAAAGCCTCGGGCTGTTGACCATCCTGCTTGCGGTCTGGCATCGGGCGAACTCCTCCAGGGGTGGCTTCATCGCCGCCTCCCTAAGGGAATTCCCATCATGCTGCGGTGTTCCTTCCAGAGGGCCTTCCGGATGACGAAGCGCTCGGCGGTTAGCACAATTGAGAGGGGCTCGACCGTCGGCTCAAGGAGGTGAAACCTGACCTGCTGGAAGGGCAGGAAACCTCAGAGGTTGACCCGAAGCAGGCATTGCGCGGTGTCGAAGACCTTGTCCAGCTTCCATGACATCGGCTATGCGAGAAATGTCAGATCGGACGATGTCCGGTACCGTTTGAAGGATCAGGGAATCAATGGCGACGGCGTTGGTCATAATCGACATGCAAACGATGATGCAGCACCGGATCGATGCAGGTCGCGACTGCGTTAACCCGGATGCATCGGCGCGTGTGGCTGAGCTTGCCAAAGCCTTCCGGCAAAGGAAGTGGCCGATTGTTCACATCCGGCACCACGAGGATGATCCTGCCTCGCCGCTCCATCCGGACGCGCCCGGATATCTTCCCATGCCTTGCGCCGAGGCTCTTGAGAACGAACCTATTTTCTTGAAGCGGACCTCCTCGGGCTTCGCATCGACGGACCTTGAAGCCTACCTCCGTAACGATGGCATAACCGATCTGGTTGTGGTTGGTGCTGTCGCGGGGTTTTGCGTCAACTCAACGGTACGGGCTGGTGCTGATCTCGGGTTCAAGATGACGGTCGTGGGCGACGCCATCATCGGGTTCGATCTGCCGTCTGCCAATCTCTCAGCGCGTTCGATCTTCGATGTTACGATGGCACACCTTGAAGCTGACTTTGCCAGGGTTGTCGATGCTTCCTCAGTACTAGACAGTCGATCTGAGGCTGCGTGATCTAACAATGAGCCCATAAGGTCGGGTCTTGGCACTCCTGAGACGTAAGCATTTGATCCGCTTCGGCGTTCAAGAGCCGACGTTTATTGAGCCGCCGGAATGTGAAACTTTGACCCAGTGCGGACCTTTCGAGGCCGCATTATGTCTGTTCCGGTCCGCGAATTGTGCCAAGCATGTTCTCTCATGAGACATCGGCTTGGATCCGGAGTAGGATACTCGGGGGATCGGGGAGGTGCGCCATGAGGATCGACGGGCGCTTCCGCTGCGGTTTCATCCCCTACGAGGCGGCGATCGACTCGGAGACGGTTATGCTCTGCCACTGCACCGCTTGCCAGACGCTCACGGGATCCGCCTTCCGAACCTTCGTCCTTTCGCGGGAGGACGGGTTCGCCCTGCTCTCGGGCCAGCTCAAGACCTACGCGAAGACCGGCGACAGCGGCGTGCGGCGGCTGCAAACTTTCTGCCCCGAATGCGGGTCGCCGATCTATTCGGCCTCGGAGGGTAAGGGGCCGAGAATCTACAGCATCCGTGTGGGCACGAGCCGTCAGCGCAATGACCTCGTGCCCCGAGGGCAGATCTGGTGCCGCACGGCCCAGCCCTGGATTGCCGGCATCGGAAGCCTTCCGGGAACCGACACACAGGTGGGTTCCTGCCTGTGAGGGTATCACGGCGCGATCACGTCGAGGACGACCGGCCAGTCTGACGACCCGTGCTGGAGGGGGGCATACAGACGACCTCAGGAGAGGAGGTCATGATGTTCGGACTCCTGCTCTGCGTTCCCGTCCTCTTGGTGCTGACGAGTGCTGGACGGGCTCGCCCGCTTCACCATCCTACATCTTCGTACGCCTGTCGGTTGGGACGACAGCCCATGCCGGACCTGGATGCGCTTGTCCTGCGCAGCAGCCCGCGCATCCAGGCGACCGGCCGCCTGATCAAGGGGCTCTACTACTCCGAGTCCCTGACCGGTCCGAACGACATGGCGGCGTTCCACATGGCCTGTGACCGGTTCCTCGAGCGGAAGCCATTTCTGATGATGGACTTCCGTTCGGGTCGGTTCTTCCTTGACGGCGACCGGGATGGCTGTGTCGATGAGGCCGGGGAATTGGCACCGCCGGAGATCAATCCGGCAGACTTCCTCCCTGCCGTGGATGGCGCCGAGGAGCTTTGCAACGGTGACCTCGTCGGCCAGCGTCGTCTTCACGGTTTGGTCGCCGACCTTGAGCCGTCCGCGGAACCGAGTCCGTAACTGGAAGGTCGCGCTTGCGCCACGAGGCGCAGGTCCACGAAGCCGGCAGGGACAGAATGACAAAGCCGCTCCTGATTCTCGCCGCCTGGTGCCTCGGCTTCGCATCGGCCCTCCTGGGCCTGACTTTTATTGATCGGCGTGCCCCCAAACTGACGGGCACGGTCGTTCTCGACTTCAAGCCGTTCTGCCAGGACTTCGTCGTCCAGACGGGAAAAGGCTTCGTGATCCTCCTGTGGGAGGACGGCACCCTGTTCTTCGGCGAAGGGGACACGCTCGTTGGGCCGTTGCACTCGCAGGGATCCCAACTCATCGAGGCCGAGGGGCGGGGCGTGATGACGGCGAGGGTCGGGGGCTTGCTTCCCGATCTCGGGACGGCGCAGCAGGTGTTTCGCGAGCGCTGCGGTCTCGGGCCCGACACACCCCTCAGCAGGCCAACGCCCAACTAGGTCGTGAACCCATAAAGACAGAGATCGGATGAATAGCGGCCTGTGCGCTTCTTGCGATCGGAAGGGACAGGCCGCCGTCGAAGGGCGCTATTTCAGCGGCAAGAACAGTTCCGCGACCGCCTCATGCTCCGGCACCTCCGGGAAGAAGCTCAGCCGCTGGCAATAGATCGGGAAGTCGCGTGCTTCCTCGCCGCTGGCCGGAAGCCAGTCGCGATAAAGGTAGAGCGCAGCGGGCTCCAGATTGTCGGTGTTGCCGACCACGCGCAGGACCGCGCAGCGTCCGCCAGGGATCTCGCCGGCTTTGATCTGCTCCGCCTCGATCGGTTGGTCGGTCCCGACACAAAGGTCCACGCTATAGTCGCCAGGCGACGCAGGACGTCGCTCGGAATGCCAGACATTGAAGGTCGGGTTTGTCTTGGGGTGCAGGCCAGCGGCCGTGCGCCACGCGATGAACCGCTGGATGGTGGCGCCAAGCGTCGCAGGGTCGCCCCGGTGCTCCATGATGGCAACCCGCGTGGGCACCACATCGCGAATTGTCACGTCGTCAGTGGTAAAGGTCTTCTGCATGAGCTTGCTCCTCGCGTTGTTGAGAGGCCCAAAGGCCGCAAGCCACGGCTCCCAGTCGGGATCCTTCCGGAACGACGAAGGCGATTGCCCGAACCGTTGCCGAAAGGCGCGGGCGAAGGCGTCCGGTGCATCGTAACCGGCATCCATCGCTATGTCCGTGACGCTTTGGTCATCCCTGTAGGCCAGCCGGTATGAAGCGCGCTTCATGCGGGCGAGCTGGATGTAGCGATGCACGGACAGCCCGAAAGTCGCCGTGAACTGCCGGTGGAAATGATACTTCGAGTAAGCGGCGACGCTGCTCAGCGCGCCCAGGTCCAGATCGTCATCCAGATGCCGGTCTATGTAGTCCAGCACCCGCTGCATCCGGGCATGGTAGTTTCGAAGCGCCGCCTTCATCGCTCTGTCCTCCGTGGCAGCACCACCTGAGCGCACGCAGACATGACGCGCTCGACTGATCTTGCGGTTTTGTCATGGGTTGCAGAAGGTCGCCAAGGACTGTTTATGGGCGCGCCCAATTTATCGATGAACGGCGATAAGGGGCGCTCGCAGATTGGTGGCTTTCATATCGTGCCGAGCTCTGATTCAAGCTCAAGAGGAGCCGCTATGACCTGAGCGACTTCGAATGGCGCGTGATCAAGCCGCAACTGCCCAACAAGCCGAGGGCGTACCCCGTGTCGATGAGCGGCGAGTGCTAAACGGCATACTTTGGGTGCTTCGATCGGGAGCACTATGGCGGGACCTGCCAGAACGCTATGGACCGCGCACCACCTGTTACAACCACTTTGTGCGATGGCGAAGGGCCGGTGTCTGGGATCGGCTGATGGACGCTATCAGCGCTTCGCACGATGGCAACATCCAGATGATCGACAGCCCCCTCCGTTCGTGCGCATCAGCAGGCCGCGACGGCGAAAGTAGGGCAGATCATTGTCGCGGTCGATCGTGAGGCGGACTCACGACCAAGATCCATGTCGTTGTCGACGCGCAAGGCCTCCCGATCAGGCTCGGCCTGACGCTCTCCAAGCGACATCGATGGAGTAAAGCCGGAAAGCCCGCAGCAATCACGGGGCCTTCCAGACGATCGTGGGCCGAGGCAGGCATCGTCGTGGCCATCCCGCTCCCCGCTTGGCGAAAAAGGTCAAGCAGGCGTCACATTCGGTCAAGCACGATCCCACCGTTACGCTATCGTCGGACGGTATGTGACTGTCCAGGGGTGCATCGGACGTGACATCGAACCCACGTCCGACGTGGTAAGTCTCTATTTGTGAACGTCTTTTCACGCAGAATCGGTTCGCGCTTTCGCGTTCGATGCTCGAGAGCCAGGAGGGAGAGATGCGCCTGCATGAGGCGCTTCACCTGATGATCGGTCGGAAACCGAGAGATGCTGGAGTGGACCGGCGCGGGGATAGAACGGGGCTGAAGATGCTGATCCTGCGCGAGGATGCCACGCGCGAGTACGCCTATGGCCCCGCGCAAGACCTGCCCGACCGCACGGTCGGCACTTTCTCTCCCGGGTTCTACGACGAAGCGGCGAAGAAGGACGGCTGGACGGTGATCGGCATGCAGAATGATGGGAGGCGCATCTTCGCGGTTGAGCAATGACCGAGCCGGAGCGGCGGTATGCCACCCGGTTTCGGTCATGGAGTCGATCCGGGCATCGACCGCAGCCTGAAGTCGATCGATCTCGGCCGGGCAGGGCGCGGCGGCCCGGTCAGCAAGCGGCGGGGGACGAACGAAGAGGAAAGAGCGATGAAACTGAAAACGCTGATCTGCGGAGCGTCCATGCTCTGCGGCGCCTGGGCAATCGCGCCCGCTCTGGCGCAGGCACCACCGGCCGGAACGCAGCAGAAGCCCAACATCCTCGTCATCATGGGCGACGATGTCGGCTGGTTCAACATCGGCGCCTATCATCGGGGCATCATGTCCGGCAAGACACCGAACCTCGACCGGCTGGCCTCGCAGGGCATGATGTTTACCGACTACTACGCCGAGGCAAGCTGCACGGCGGGTCGGGCGAGCTTCATCACCGGCCAAATCCCACTGTGCACTGGGCTCACCACGGTCGGCCAGGCGGGCGCCGATGTCGGTATACCGGACCATGCCGTGACGATCGCCTCCGCCCTCAAGGCGCAGGGCTATGCCACCGGTCAGTTCGGCAAGAACCATCTCGGTGACCTGAACAAGTATCTGCCGACATTGCACGGCTTCGACGAGTTCTTCGGCTACCTGTATCACCTCGACGCGATGACGGATCCGTACTGGTATTCCTTTCCGGACGATCAGTCCTATCGCGATAAGGTCGGGCCGCGCAATCTGCTGCACACCTATGCGACCGACACGGACGATCAGACCGAACAGCCGCGTTGGGGCCGGATCGGCAAGCAGCGGATCGTCGATGAGGGCCCCTTGGCGCCCTATCCCAACATGACCAACGTGCCGAACATGCACGACATCACCCCGAAGGCAAAGTACGACATGACCACCTTCGACGAGGTGCTGGTCAAGGCATCGTGCGACTTCATGGACAAGGCCAAGACCGACAGGAAGCCGTACTTCGTCTGGCATAATACGACCCGCATGCACGTCTGGACGTTCCTGTCGCCGAAGTATCAGGCGCTGATGAACAGCCAAACCAACTACGGTCTCGAAGAGGCCGGCATGGCGCAGCTCGACGACAGCGTCGAAGCCCTGCTCAAATGCGTGGAGGATTCAGGTCAAGCCGACAACACGATCGTCATCTTCACCACCGACAATGGAGCGGAGGTGTTCACGTGACCCGACGGCGGCATGACACCCTTCAAAGCGACCAAAGGAACGGTCAACGAAGGCGGATTCCGCGTCCCGACGCTCATCCGCTGGCCAGGCAAGATCAAGCCCGGCGCAGTCGAGAACGGCATCTTCTCGGGGCTCGACTGGTTCCCGACGCTGCTCGCCGCCGCCGGCAACCCGAACATCACCGATCAGCTTCTCAAGGGAGTGCAACTCGGCGATCGCAGCTACAAGAACCATCTCGACGGCTACAACCAGCTCGCGCTCCTGCAAGGCAATGGTCCGTCGGCCCGGCATGAGTTCTTCTATTTCGGCGGTCCGCAGCTCGGTTCAGTCCGCATCGACGACTTCAAGTTCCAGTTCTTCCAACAGCCGGATGGCTGGCCCGGACCGAAGGTCACGACGGACATGCCGGTCATGTTCAACATCCGGCAGGACCCGTTCGAGCGCACGCCGTCGATCGGTCGCCAGAGCTTGAACGATCTGGGGGGCGGCTACATGAACGACTTCTACGCCCGTGAGTTCTGGCGCTTCGTCTCCGTTCAGCAGGAGGTCGCGAAGCTCGCGGCCACGGCGGTCGACTACCCGCCGATGCAGGATCCGGCCTCCTTCAACCTGGAGGCCGTTAAGCGGCAGGTCGAGCAAGCGATCCGCAACAAGCCGGGAACTGAATAAACCAAGGCGCGGGCAATTCCCGCGCCCGCCCCGGAGCTCGGCCCTGTCCGCTTGTGGACGACTGTGCTGCGGTGACGGGCAGACGCATTATGCAGCCTCAAGAATGACTGCAATTGGCACACCTGAGACGTTAGCCCGAGGGCAGCAATACTCACGTAACCGGACGTTCCGAAGGAACCAGGAATTTCAGTGAGTGACCCAGAGCTGACTCTAGCTGTTCCGGGGTAGCCTCGGTTTGACAACGGTTGTCGTTGCTTCATCGGATCGCGATTGGCCAGGCAGCCCGAGGCCTAAGGGTCATGGGATGCTAGTTTCCATCGGTTCTGCCTGACAGTCGCGATCTGGGACAGGGTTTGAGCCTTGGCCGCACAACGGGCCAGGTAAAGGGTTGCCCTACGTTTTCAGGAACGTTTCTGCTGCGCCTGCGGCCAAACCTGCTTCCGCCATGATCCGTCGCGCCAGAACCGCCGTGGACGGCCGCAGCCGGGTTGCCGGGCGATCCAGCCAATAGGCGACGGGGTTAAGGGCCGTCCGAGCATCAACAGGGACCAGGCGCCCGATCCGTAGCGCCTCCCCAACGAGGGGCGGGCGGGCCAGGGCCACCCCGAGGCCATGGGCTGCTGCATCGAGCACGAGGTTGTAATCCTCGAAGCGGCGATCCTGCGGTCGAGGCCTGTAGTCCAAGCCCTGCACGGCAAACCAAGCTCGCCATGCCGAAGCGTCCGAGTCGTGCACCAGCGGCTGTTGCAGGATCCGTTCCGGATCACCGCTCCCGAGAGCGTCAGCGAGCGCGGGCGAGGCGATCGGGAAGCAGCGCTCCTCGAACAGGCGCGCCGACACCCGCCCCGGCAGGTTGCCCCGACCGCACCGGATCGCCAAGTCGATACCCTCCGCTTCGAGATCGATGTGGCGGTGCTCGACTACGAACTCGATCCGCAGAGCCGGATCGCTCCCCTCAAAAGTACGCAGGCGCGGCATCAGCCACAGGCTGCTGACGGACGGGATCGACGTCAGGCGAACGACGGCCGCGCCGCGCCGCTCGATCCAGCGGTCGGAGCTGTCGGCGATCAGGGCGAAGGCTTCGCTGGTGCGCTGATGCAGGCGCTGCCCCTGCGGCGTCAGGGCAACGCCGCGCGCCTGCCGCTCGAAGAGCCGCTCGCCGAGCCAGTGCTCCAGCTTGGCGACCTGGCGGCTGATGGCGCCGTGCGTGAGATGGAGGTCATTGGCCGCCGCCGAGAAGCTGCCGAGACGGGCGGCGGCCTCGAAAGCGCGCAAGGCGTCGAGCGGAGGAAGGGACGGAGAGCTGTGATCCATGATCACAGCAGATGCTCGAATTGTTAGATTGTCAATCAGCTCTGCCTTCCGGAATGTTGGGTTGTTCTGTTCCTTTCGTGAGATTCAGTCATGAGTGCTGCCGCCACCCTCTCCGAGCGCAAGGCCATCGACGGCGTGACCACCGCCGCCGTTCTGGTCACGATCCTGGCCTGGGCCTCGGCCTTTCCCGCCATCCGTGCTGGCCTTGAGGCCTTCGGCCCGATCGAACTCGGTGCTCTCCGGTTTGCAATCGCGGCGGTCCCGGCGGCTCTCTTTCTCGTCGTCACGCGTCCGGCGTGGCCGAGTGCCCCGGACTTCCTCCGGCTGGCAGTGGGCGGCATCCTCTTCGTGGCGTTCTATACGGCGCTCCTCAACATGGGCGAGATGACCGTCTCGGCCGGAGCGGCGAGCTTCATCATCAACACCAATCCCATCATGACGGCCGGGCTCGCGATGCTTTTGCTCGGCGAGCGCTTTACGGCCCGGGCCTGGGCCGGGACGGCCGTATCCTTCCTTGGGATTGGGCTCATTGCTCTTGGCGAGGGCGAAGGGATGCGCCTCGACACCGGTGCCCTGCTCATTCTCGGGGCTGCCCTCTGCAACTCGGTGACGACCGTGGTGCAGAAGCCGCTCTTTGCCCGCCACAAGCCGCTGACCGTCTCGGCCTGGAACATGGTCATGGGCGCGCTTGTCCTTGCGCCCTGGCTGCCGAACGCTACGTCCGAGTTCGCGGCCGCATCGGCTTCGGGCATTCAGGCGGCGGTCTATCTCGGTCTGGTCCCCAGCCTTGTCGCCTACGGGACGTGGTCCGTGGCCTTGTCGCGCCTGCCGGCCAGCCGGGCGTCGAATTTCATGTACTGCGTGCCGCCTGTCGCCACGCTTCTCGGCTTTCTTTGGCTTGGGGAAGCGCCGACCGCTCTCGGTGCCGTGGGCGGCGTCCTGGCCTTGCTAGGTGTCGCGGTCGTCAATTGGCGGCGATAGGGGCCATGTGGCTTGAACCGGCTCTATGAAACCGGCGCGCCTAGCCTGCAACGGGCGCAATCACTCTTTCCACGAGCGAGAGGACAGCCGCCCTGAACTCGGCCGGATCAGCGCCGGCCTCGATCGCGAGGGCTGCGCGGTCAAACGCTGCCGACAGAAGCGTTGCCACGGCCGGGCCGGTGATCGATCTGCCGCCAGCCCCAGGCACGAGGGCTTCGAGCCCCTCCTGCAAGGTTCGCGCCGCATGCGCAGCGTCAATGGCGGTGATCTCGCTTGAGCCAAGGACGGCTGGACCGTCGATTAGCAGCAAGCGGGTGCGACCTGGAACCGCCATGGCATCGAGGTAGGCCACACTGCCTGCCAGCAGCGCCTCCTTGGCGGACATCGCGGGCGAGGTCGCGGCGCCGATCTTCGTCGCCACGGCTTCCGCCTCCTGCTCCAGCACGGTCCGGAAGAGATCGCGCTTGTCGGTAAAATGGTGATAGAGCGCGCCGCGCGTGACCTTGGCCTTGGCGACGATCTGCGGGGTGGAGGTCTCCGCATACCCATTCTCAATGAATAGGGTTCGCGCTGCCTCCACGAGGGCGGCCCGCGTGGCTTCCGTCCGCTCCCGGTTTGTCCGTCCCCGCCGTGACCGTTGCATGCATACAGCCTGGATGTTAATCAGAATACATACAGAATGTATGTTATTTAGGGAGGCTTGAACAGCCATGAGGATCACGAGCTTCTATCCGGTCATCCTGACCCGTGACGTGGCCGGCACGGCCGCCTTCTATCAAGCGCATTTCGGCTTCCGCCCGCTCTTCACGAGCGACTGGTACGTTCATCTGCAATTCGGTGAGGACGCGGCAGTCAATCTCGCGGTCCTGGACAGCCAGCACGACACCATCCCGGAAGGAGGCCGCACTCCGGCATCGGGCCTGATCCTCAATTTCGAAGTTGAGGATCCGGACGCCATCTACCGCGAGATCAAGGCAGCGGAATTGCCCATTCTCGTCCCGCTTCGGGATGAGCCATTCGGACAAAGGCACTTCATCACGGCGGACCCGAATGGGGTGCTCATCGACATTATCAAACCGATTCCCCCGAACGCCGAATTTGCAGCCCAGTACGAGGCGGCGGCCTTGCCCTGTGGCGGCTAGTCAGAGTGTCAAAGGAACCATCATGAACGAACTCCACCACGCCACGCTGAGCGGCGATGTCTTCGAATACTTCGATATGGGCGATGGTCTGCCCATCCTGCTCCTGCACGGCGCGCTCGGCGATCTCAGGACATGGCGAGATCTTGTCCGGCCGCTACCGCTGCATCGGTTATACCCAGCGGTACTTCGGCCGCGGTTCCTGGCGCGATGACGGACCCCCATTCGGCGTTGCCACGCACGCCGAGGACCTCATTGCGTTCGTGGAGGCTCTCGGACTTGCTCCAGTGTACCTCGTCGCCTGGTCCTATTCCGGGCATGTCGCCTTCCAGGCCGCGCTGCGGCGGCCGGACCTGTTCCGACGTCTGATGGTCTACGAGCCGGGCGTGCCGAGCTATGTAACCGATCCGGAGGAATTGGCCGCCTTCGGACAGGATGCCCGCGCCATTTACGGATCGATTGCTGCTGCCGTAAACAATGGCGATCTGGAAGAAGCCGCTCGCCTGATGATCGACGGCTCAGGTGGAGACGGCTATTTAGGCCGCCAAAGCCACGAATATCGGACTATCATTCGCGACAACCTTCACTCACTGCCGCGCCTGATGGCTCAGGAGCCGCCACCGAACATCACCTGCGAGGATCTCGCGACCCTGAGGATGCCGGTCTCGATTGTCCACGGTGGTCTGACGAGACCCATCTTCGCCATACCGTCACGCGCGGCCGCTCGGTGCATCCATCATGCGCGGCACGTGGAAGTACCAGATGTTGGCCACCTTTGGCCGCGGGAAAGTTCTCACGGTTTCGCGGCTGTCGTCGAGGAACTCGATTGCACGACGTGAGAGACATAGAGCGGCAAACCAATCTACAGCATCAAATGAAAGGGCAGCAAATGCGCCACATGCTTCAACGTGCGAGCGCTGTTCTTATGCTGACGGCCGTCATGGCGCCAGCCCAACCAGTCCGAGGCCAAGAAAGGCGGGATATGGGCGCCTTCGCCTCTGCCGAGGTGATCCCCGAGAGGCCCGCCCGCTGCAACGAGATCAAGGATGTGATCCGAGACGTGCCATCCCCGTCCGGCCTGGATCGCATCGACTTCAGCGCGGTCGGCGCCCTCAGCCTCGTGCACTTCGACGGCGTGCTCGCCTATATGGGGATCTGCGATGAGCCGGACGCGAAGGTCCTCTGCGTGACGTACAGTACGAACGACCGGAAGGTCGGGGATGCCGTGATCGTGACCGGAAGCTATCGCAAGATGGCCCCGAACTTTGTCGTCCTGGATCCGTGTCTGACCAGCAGACCAGGGCCATAGATCAGCTAAGGACTTCAATGGGTCGGAATGACGCTCGTACGCATGTCCACTGCCTTGTGTCCATTGAAGGTGATCGTCCCGAGTGGCATTTTGCCGATGGTCGGGAACCGTTCAGGAGGGTTGATCCATCATGCCGCGTGAACGCGCGCCGATCCTGGCCAGCCGTGCCGGGCGATATACTGAGGCCCTTCCGATCGCCCGGCTGCTCCCGCACTTCCAGTGCGTGTGGATGAGTTCTGTCTCCCCCGACCATTCAGGACCTGCTGCCGTCGTTCCGGACGGCTGTGTCGATCTGCTCTGGCGGGATGATCGGTTCACGGTCGTGGGGCCCGACATCACTGCCGCGTCCCCGGAATTGGGAGCTGGCTCCAACGTTCTTGGCATTCGCTTCGCGCCTGGGGCCGCAGCCAGGTGGTTGGGAAGGCCTCTGACCGAGATCGTCGGACAGGAAGTTCCGATGGCGGAGTTCTGGGGAAGCACGGCCGACTTCATCGCAGACAGGATCGCGGCGGCGTCTTCAGCGCGGGATAAGGCCTGCGTTTTGCAGGAGCTTCTGGCCGCCGAGGCACCGAAGGTGGAGCCCACGCGCCAGGAGGCGGCCATGATCTTTGGGTTTCTCGGGGCTGATGGGAGTGCCGAAGGGCGCAAGATCATGGCTCTGCGCGAATGTCTTGGGGGCAGCGAGAGAACCTTGCGCCGGCAATGCGATGAGCTTTTCGGCTACGGCCCGAAGACGCTCGACCGGATCCTGCGCCTCCAGAGGTTCCAGGCTCTCGCGCAAATCGAAGCGGATGAGGGTCTGGCCCTCCTCGCACTGCGCGCCGGGTATGCCGATCAGGCCCACCTCACGCGGGAGGTCCAATCCCTCTGCGGAATGACGGCAGGCGAGTTCGTGCATCAGTTGGCAGCCTGACTGGCCGTTTTGTTCAAGACGGCTCCCGTGAACACAGCCATGATGTGATCCGTAGCCGCCACGATGGCGACCGTACTTGGAGCGGAGGACGAATGAGACCACGCATTTCGGTGTTGACGCTTGGGGTCGAGGATTTGGAGCGGGCCGTCGCGTTCTACCGCGATGGGCTCGGGCTGCCGACCGAGGGCGTCGTCGGCAAGGAGTTCGAACACGGAGCCGTGGCCTTCTTCGACCTTCAGTCCCAGGTGAAGCTGGCCGTGTGGCCTCGCGCTGATCTTGCCCACGACACGGGTTTGCCGCAGACGGCTCCGTGCCCGACGGGTTTCACGATCGGGCACAACGTCACCCGCAAGGACGAAGTGGACGAGGTCATGGAGCAAGCCCGGAAGGCCGGGGCCAAGACTCTCAAGCCCGCCCAGGACACGTTTTGGGGCGGTTACGCTGGCTACTTCCAGGATCCCGACGGCCACGTCTGGGAGATCGTGTGGAACCCCGCCTTCATTCCAGTAGATTGAGTCTGACCCCAGTCCTGACGAGCGACCGCTGCCGGATCACCCTCCCAGATCCATCAAATGCCGATTTTTTCGGATGGGCGTCACAACCCTGCTTGCTGGTCCGTCATACGGGCAGATGGCTGCGGCCGGGCCGCGGAACATCTCACCATCGCTCAGGACAACTCGGAGGTTCCGATGAACAAGGCCGCCCTTCTCATTACGCACAGGACCCTTCCCGGAAAACGTGACGAGGTCCGTCACGTCTGGGAGAAGCACCTCAAGCCCAACATTGCCAGCAACCCCGCGCACGAGGCCTACTTCTACTGTTACGACGACAAGGATCCCGATGTGATCCTGGCCTTCCAGCAGTACACCGACCGTATCTCACCGCAGGACTTCGTCAGGGCCCCGTGGTATGCCGCCTACATCGAGGAGGTGACACCCCTGATTGCCGGAGAGCCGGACGTCCGCGCCGTCACCCCGGTGTGGGCGAAGGGCGGATTGATCTGATCTCGGGAGACGATGGGATGCTGGACCGCAACGACGTTCTCGCCTTCGAGCAATCGAGGTCCAGGCTCCTCGGGCTGGCCTATCGCATCCTCGGCTCCTGGGCCGATGCCGAGGATGCCGTTCAGGACACTTATCTGAAATGGCAGGGGACCGACCGAGGCCTGATCGAGAACCCGGTATCCTGGCTGACGACCGCTTGCACACGACGGTGCATCGACATGCTGAGAGCCCCTAACAGGGCCAGGGTCGACTATGTCGGCCCTTGGTTGCCGGAGCCGATCCAGACCGCCACTCCAGAAGCAGCGGAGGAAAGCGTAGTGCTCGCCTCCTCCCTCTCGACCGCCTACCTGCTCCACGACATTTTTGAGATGCCCTATCCCGAGATCGCGCGCACGCTCGGCCTTCAGGAGGGAACCTGTCGCAAGCTCGTCTCGCGAGCCCGCGAGAACATCGCCCGAGGCAAGGTCAGACACGTCACCCCGGCCGATCGGCAGGAGGAACTGCTCGCCGCCTTCGAGGCAGCCATTGCGAGCGGCAGCGCCGATCCACTTGCGGGTCTGCTTTCGGATGAGGTCGAACTGAGTGCCGACAGCGGCGGGAAGGTTCCGACCATCCAGCAGGTCCTACACGGCAAGGGCGCGGTGCTCGCATTCCTTGCGCTGGCTCGCCAGTGGTGGAGCACTTATGATTGGGTGGCCGCGCAGATCAATGGTGGCCGAAGCATCATCTTGCAGAAAGACGGTGCGACAACGACTTCGATTTCCTTTGCCTATGACGAGGATGGCGTCGTTACCAACTCACCCGATTGCACGAAGCGCGGACGCTCGAATGAGGTGACCGATGGCGGCAGGGGCTACCACGCGGAAAACCATTTCCGACCAGGATCTTGCGTGTCTCTTATCGGTCTTTGCTAGCGAATGCCGCACGAGTGTCGGGAGACGCTCTGATCTTGAACGACACATTCCGTAATTTCCGTTCTAGGAGATCCGGTCTGCTGTGAGTGCCATTTTTACGCGCGGGAGGAGGATGCCTCGGCCAAAGCCCTCTCAATGAAATCGGCACGCTCCGACACACTGACTACCGGCAAGATCGACACTTTGTATCCAAGTGCTGGGTAGGCTTCCAGCAACCGGGAGTATTCAGCTTCGGCTGCCTCGATGCCGTGACGCCGTTCTGGGTCGTTCACGTAAATTTCCGGCCAGGGCGGCGTTAGAAACACAGTCCGGTGGTAGCGATGCGACTGAGCGAGTGCAGCCAGAACTGGCTCATTGGTCAGGTGCTGTAGGAAGGCCGCAGCATCGACCAAGCCCCTGTCGAAGAACACCCACCCATGTAGAGCGGTTGCTGACACTCGATCTTCGAGGGCCATAGCGATTGCACGATGTGCAAATGCTTGTGCGTCATTCCAGGGAAGCGCCACCCCTCCTTCTTGCAGTTCCTGTTGGACAATCCGGCGACCAGGTTCCTCCACGATGGAGTGACCGCGCCTACCAAGCTCGGCAAGCAACGTGGATTTACCACCGCCTGAACAGCCAGAAATTACGATAAATCGCTCCATTCAACCTCTTCTGCCTGTTGGGTTGCTACCCGTTCCGTAAACGACCTTAGCGGGGATACTGTCTGCTGGGCGCTCAGTCCCGGCCGTCCGTGAATTGAACAAGATCCCACAGATTGCCGTACAGATCCTCGAACACAGCGACAATGCCGTAGGGAGCCTCCTTTGGCTCGCGAACGAACTTGATGCCCTGCTCAACCATCGCAGCGTAGTCCCTCTGAAAGTCATCAGTCCGAAGGAACAGGAAAACGCGACCGCCAGCCTGGTTGCCGATGAATGTCTGCTGGTGGGGAGTGGAGGCGCGGGCCAGAAGCAACGACGTCGTTCCATCGCCTCGAGGGCGTACGACAACCCAGCGCTTGTCCTGCTCCGGCTGGTACGTGTCTTCAACCAGCTCGAACTGGAGCTTGCTGACGTAAAAATCGATGGCTTCGTCGTAGTCGCGAACCACGAGAGCGATATGCGCGATGCTCTGCTTCAAACTGATCTCCTTTGTCAGACATACCCCGTTGGATCGGGAGGCTCTGATACCGACTGGCTCGGAGGCGGCTCATGAATGCCGTGGTGAGGCGGTCCGACGGTTTCCGGACCGCCTCCCATCTTTTCACTTCGGCTCCGGCATTTTGGGCAGCAGTACAAGCAGGCCGACGGACAAGGCATGGATCCCGCAGGTCACTGCACCGAGGGTCCACAAACCCTGGTTGATCAAAGGCGCAGCGACCAATGTGCCCAGACTGGTCATGGCCAGAATGAAGAACACGATCAGAGCCGAGCCGCGAGCGCTGTTGGGGCCGGACGCAACGATCCCGCGATAGAACCCGAGGGGGCCGCGAAGTCCCAGACCCACGTTCATCGGCAGGAACAAGGCGGGAAGCAGTGTGCTGTCGTTTCCGCCAGCGAGAGCATAGGCCACGATCATGACGGCGCTTGCCAGGGCCATGGCGGTCCCGACGAGGATGATACGCTCGGTGCCCCACCGCTCGGCGAAGCGCGACGTCAGATTGGCGGCAACGATGAAGCCAAGGACGCCGCATACCTGCATGGCAATGAAGTGATCGAGTGAGCCCCCCATGGTCCCGACGATCACGGCCGGAGCACCGAACACAAAAACGACCAGGCCGGCCAGCGTCATTGCCTGTGACAGCGCATACCGCATGAACACCGGGTTCAGAAGGAGCGCACGATAGCTGCCCTGAGCACCAACCGCTTTCGGCTGCTGCGGCAGTCCCAGCACGAGGATCAGCGCTGCCGCAACCATCGCCACGACGCCAACAAGCTCGAACGAGCTCTGCCAACCGTACCTGGCGAGGAGCAGGACGCCGAGGATGGGCGCGAGACCCGGAACGAGGGACTCGACGCTGCCGAGTAAACCAATGGCCCGGACCCCGGCTTTCTCGCTGAAGATCTGTCGGATGATGGCGGGTCCGAACACGGGTGCGGCCGCCGATGCGGTGCCCTGAACGAAGCGCAGCACGATCAGGGTCCAGATGTCCGGTGAGAGCGCGCAAGCCACCGATGCGATGGCAAAGACAACGAGCGAGGACACGACCAAGGTTCGCAGCGCCACGTGATCGGCCAGCGTCCCGAAGAGCAGGAGGCCCACGGCCGTGCCGGCGACGTAGGAGGCCAGCACGAGCTGGGCGGTCGCCTCGTTTGTCGTAAAGATCGCCGGCAGCGCCGGCACGGCGGGCAGGATGAGGTCAGTACCTGCCAGGGACAGGACGGCGCAGAGCATCAGTAGGGCGAAGATGATTCCACGACGGGAGCCAGTCACGGGACTTTCCCGCCGATCTCGAGAAGATGCGAGCATGATTGAAACTGTCTTTGATGTCAGGAAGGCCGCTTGTTGTATCGTCTCCGGGCGGGAGAGGCCGGCCTGGCCGAGTCCCGCTGCTATCCGGAGACGCAAATAGGGAACGCGCCCGCCGGGTGACCGGCGAACGGAACATTAGCAGCAGCAATGTTCTGCATCGAAGACATTGGGATTAAATACCACGCTCCGCGCGCCGAGACAAGTTGTGTGGCCATGACCTAGGCCCTCGGAGCTATCCCCGCGATCAACCGAGTGCGGCGAGGGCCGATCATTTCGGATGCACGAAAAGCCTCCAAGATCGCGACGGATTTCCCGGGATGAATCTTGGAAAGAGGAAAGCCCGGTCGTGGCATGGGGCGGACCTTAGCCCTGCTTCCGCAACGGAGGAGCGAGGTGACTTTCACGTGACCTCGGTTGAGGGCTCAGGTTGACTCCAAGCCGACTTGCCAGTTCCGGATTGCTCTTGATCAGACCGGTTGAAGGCCCATGTGAACAGGGCAACAGTGCTGAACAAGGCGCCAAGCCCGCAGACACCCTGCCATCCGGCTTGATCGTAGATCATGGTCGCGCCGATAGCGCCGATGGCGCTGCCCACCGAATAGAACACCATGTAGCCTCCGACGAGGCGGCTGCTGGCCTCCGGGTGCAGGGCCAGGATAATGCTCTGGTTGGTGACGTGGATGGCCTGCACCGCAAGGTCGAGCAGGATCACACCAGCGAGAAGAAACAGGACCGAGTGCGGCAGGAAGGCGATAAGCCCCCATGATGCTGCAAGAAGCGTGAGCGACAGCCCTGTCGTCCATTGGCCGAGCCCTCGGTCGGCAAGCCGGCCAGCTCCCGACGCCGCCAGGGCGCCCGCCATCCCGACGAGGCCGAACAGACCAATCTGCGTATGGGAATAGGAGAAGGGTTCTTGGCCCAGCGGCAGCACCAGCGCCGTCCAGAAGGTGCTGAAGGCCGCGAAGATCAGTAGCGCCAGGAGGCCGCGCACGAGGAGAACTCGGTCGCGCAAGAACAGGGCGGGGACTGAGCGGAGCGCAGTTCCATAGCCCTCGCGACTCACCGGAGGGAGCCCACGCGGCAGGACCCGCAGAAGCAGGCCGGCCATCCAGAGCGTCAGGACGGCGGAGGTCAGGTAGACAGCCCGCCAGCCGCCGAGATCGGCGAGAAGCCCGGCGGCGAAGCGGGCTCCCAGAATGCCGATCACCACGCCACTCGTTACGGTTCCGACCGCCTTGCCGCGATCGCTTGGTGTGGCCAGCGTCGCGGCAAAGGCCACCAGCACCTGCACCACCACCGCCAGGACGCCAGTCATCGCCATGCCTGCGAAGAGGATCGAAGCCGTTCCGGCCGTCGCCACGAGGCTGAGCGCGACCGCTGACAACAATGCCTGTCCGACGATGAGGCAACGCCGGTCGACAAGATCGCCGAGCGGCACAATGAAGACCAGCCCCAGTGCATAGCCGACCTGCGTCAGCGTGACGACGAGGCCGATGGCAGCCGGCGCGATGCTGAAGTCTCGCGCCATCGCGTCGAGAAGGGGTTGGGCATAATAGATGTTGGCGACGCTGAGCCCTCCTGCGACGGCAAAGAGCACTGTGGTGGCTCGCGTCAGACCGCCTCCGGTCGGACGGCACGTTTGCCTTCTGGCATCCTGCGGCACGATCGCTTCCCATGACAAGTGAATTGGTCCTATATTGAGACCACTTGCGTCTCGCCAAATCTAGTTCTAATTTAGAACCAGATAGCAGGTGTCGGAGAGGTGGTGACGTCATGGTCAAACGGGTTAGCTTCGGCCATGCGCCGTGCCCCGTGGCACGGGCGCTGGACGTGATCGGCGACTGGTGGTCGCTCCTGGTCATCCGCGATGCCTTCGACGGCGTGCGGCGCTTCAGCGAGTTCGAGGCCAGTCTCGGCATTGCCAAAGGCATCCTGACGTCCCGCCTGCGCAATCTGACGGAGCACGGCATCCTGGAAACCGCTCCTGCTTCCGACGGCAGCGCGTATCGGGAATATGTGCTGACCGAGAAGGGGCGCGGCCTGTTTCTCGTCATCGTCGCGCTTCGGCAATGGGGCGAGGACCATCTTTATCGCCCCGGCGAGCCCCGGTCCTCGCTCATCAACACTGAAACGAACGAACCCATTTCCCGTCTGGAACTGTGCACCGCCGATGGTCTCCCGCTCGGCTGGGAACGAACGCGGGTGAAGAAGGTGGACGCCGCCTGAACGAAGACCGGCGCACAAGAGTAGTACCGACGCAAGAACTCGACCTGATCGCGGACGCGGATCCGCGGGCCAGAACCTATCTGGCGACGGTGGACACGCGCCCACCCTTTCCGGACCAAGCCGCGTGCGACAGGCTGGCTGCCTTCGCCGAGCGCGGCCATGATGCCGAAGAGGAAAGTCCGGTCGTGGCACGAACAGGAAGTAGCGCTTTAGTCAGGTCACGAGCAGTAAGCAGACGTTCATTCTGCGTAGCTATGCCGACTGGATCAACCTGAATAAGGACGTCGTCGATCCAACTCTTTATAATGGCTGACAAAGATCGGTGACTTGGTTCAAGCTGCTTGGTGGGCTTTTTAGAGCATCGGACCCAAAAGTGGAGTCCACTTCCTGCGTCCGATGCTCTAGGATTGCTGACGCAGCCCCACCAAGCCGACAGTCGTCAAGGAAGCTGGTTAAAGTCCTTCGGACAATCGTGGGATGTCCATGTTCGGACATCATATTTGCAAGCAGGTTTTCCGCTTCGGACGGGCGCTTCCACGAGGTTTCGGACCCGGCCTGCCTTTTCGATCGGGAAAGGACCTATTTTCGTGACATGTTCGCCTCCTTTCCTGCTCGGAAGCAGCCAGTCAGAAGCCTCTTCCTATTAGAGCAATGGGCGCTGCCTTTTACTGCGAGGCTTCCTGATGAGTTCCGCTCTCCTCCGGCAGGACCACGATTCCCGAATGCGGCTCGACCCACGCCACCTGATCGATCACCGCCTGCACCCCAGGCACGTTCTCGGCCACGACCTTGGCGGCATGGCGCATGCGTTCATCGAAGATTGCGCCCGTTAGGGTCACCACGCCATTCTCGACATGCACCCGGATGAACCTGCCGCCCCAGCTCTGTTTGTCGAGCTCCGCCAGCACGGCTTTGCGGATCTGATCATCGGCAATAGTGGCAGGGGAGGCCGTGGGCAGGGCTCGCGCGAGCGCCCGCAACACGTCGGAGCGGGCCACGATCCCGACCACCTTGCCGTTGTCGAGCACCGGCAGCCGCTTGATCTGGTGGCGGCTCATCGCCGTGACGACCTCTTCGAGCGGCGCATCCCGGCGTGTCGTCACGGGATCCGTCGACATCACCTGCTCGACCCTGCGGCCGTGGGTCCGCACGTATTCATCGGCCAGCTTGCCCGGACCGACGAGGAATTCGAGCCATGAGGACCGCTTACGCTCGGTGCCGAGCTCCCCTCTGCGCAGAAGGTCGCCTTCGCTGATCATCCCGGCCAGGGTGCCGTCCCGCGTCGTAACGGGAAGGCCGCTGATCCGCTCCGCCAGCATGAGCTGCGCCGCTTCGGCGATGGTGGCGGACGGCTCGACGCTGATCACCGGTGTGGTCATGACATCTGCGACAATCACGAGATCCTCCTGACGATGTGGTCACGAGCAGAAAGAAAGCGGGCGTGGGTCCCAGTGACGAGGGCGACATGCCCATCCATGCGAAAGTCCGCGAAGGAATCGAAACGGGCCATCGGAATCTCCTTTCATCCTGCGGGACGCTCCAGCCCTTCTGAAATGTCAGTCCAGCTCCTGGATACCCCCACCTGAGACGGTGAGGACTTGGCCACTGATCCAGGACGCGGCTGGTGAGCACAGGAACAGGGCGGCGTTGGCGATGTCCTCGGGCCGGCCGAGGCGTCCGAGCGGAGTATGCCGCAGCATCGCCTTCTCGACCTCGGGCGTCAGCACACTGGCCAGCGCGTCCGTGCGGATCGCGCCCGGCGCGATCGCATTGACCCGGATGCCTTGCGGTCCGAGGTCGAAAGCCATGTTTCGGGTGAGGTGGTTCACTGCCGCCTTGGAGGAGCCGTAGGAGGTCATCCGCATATTCCTGTTCTCACCGGCCATGGACGAGATGTTGAGAATCGCGCCATGGCCTTTCGAGGCCATGTGAGGCGCAGCCAGTTGCGACAGGCGAAAGAGCGAGAACAGGTTGAGCTCGAAGGCCCCGCGGAAATCCGCCATCGGCATGTCGAAGGGCTTGGGGCCGCCGCCACCGGCATTGTTGACCAGGATCGTGAGTGCGCCGAAGCCGTCGACGGTTGCCTGGAGCGCAGTCTGAAGGTCGGCCTCCCGCGTGACGTTGCAGCCGATCCCCACAGCCCGGCCGCCTGTGCGTACGACCTCGGCGGCGACTGCCTCAGCGGTCTCCGCCTTGAGGTCGCTGACCACCACGGCCGCGCCGGCCTCGGCGAAGATCTGGGCAATGGCCTGGCCGATACCGGCGCCTGCTCCCGTTACCAGAGCCACTTCATGATCGAGACGGAACTGCCCGGGATCGTACATGCCAATGCTCCGTCAGAGGTCTGCAGGCGCAGGGTGCCACTCCTCAAAACGTCAGGTCAACGAGAGATTTTACCCACGTCCTCATGGGCATTCCCCTGATACGCCCGCATTCAGGCCACATAATCCTGCGATGCTCCCTTCCTGGAATGAGCGCATGGGTCTCGCGAAAAACCGGGCCGCTTTTTGCACGATGCGCTGGGATCATTCGGCTCCGAGGATACAGCGTGGAGGACGGTCGGCAATGTTTCTTCCGAAGGGCAAGCGGCATCTGCTCGCCCTTGCCTTGGCAGTCGACGTGAGCGGTCCCGCAAGCACCCTGGCTCAGCCGGCATGGACGTCACAGACGTCCAATCCGATTGCCCTGGGGTGGATGCAGGGTTCGCCGCCGCCGCCGGACCGGATCATCCGCTTTGCGGATGGCACCTATCGTTCGTTTCCACAATGGCGTTGGTCCGTCTGCCATTTTCAGCAGCTGATGCCGACGACACCGGTCTCGCGGGGCCTGGGGGCACCGCGTCCGCTCGAGAGGGCTGCACGGGCCGACATCGAAACCGTTCGCTTCACCCCGACAGGCGCGACCGAGCCGATGACGTTCATGGAAGCATTCGACCGGAACTTCACCGACGGGATCGTCATCCTGCACGAAGGGCGCATCGTCTATGAGCGCTATGCCGGTTGTCTGTCGGAGCAGAACAGACATGCGGCGATGTCGGTCACAAAGTCGCTCATTGGCCTGCTTTCGGAACTCCTCATTGCCGAGGGCACACTCGACGAAAACCGCCGCGTCGATTCCTATGTTCCCGAGCTTGCGGCGAGTGCCTTTGGAGATGCGACCGTTCGACAGGTCCTCGACATGACCACAGGCCTCGAATTCAGCGAGGATTATGCCGATCCCTCAGCCGACGTGTGGCGACATGCGACGGCGGGCAACCCGCTGCCCAAACCGGCTGATTACTCCGGTCCCCGCAACTACTACGAATACCTGGTCACAGTCCGTCGAAGCGGCGCTCACGGTGCCGCCTTCGGCTACAAGACCGTGAATACCGACGCTATGGGCTGGATCCTCAGCCGAGTGACCGGCCGGCCGCTCGGCGATTTGCTCGCGGAGCGGATCTGGAGCCGGATCGGCGCCGATCTCGAAGCCTATTTCACGGTAGATTCCATCGGCACACCATTTGCCGGAGGCGGCTTCAACGGGGGCCTCCGGGACCTTGCACGCATCGGCCAGCTATTCCTCGACGGCGGCATGGTCGATGGCACTGCGGTCGTGCCGGAAGCGGCGTTGAACAGCATCAGGCAAGGCGGCAGCAGGAGCGCCTTTGCAAAGGCTGGTTACTCCCAACTCGCCGGGTGGAGCTACCGCAGCATGTGGTGGGTAACCCACAACAAGAATGGTGCTTTCATGGCGCGTGGCGTGTACGGCCAGTCCCTCTATGTAGACCCCACCGCCCATGCCGTGATTGCCAGGTTCGCTTCGCATCCGGAAGCGGGCAACGCCGCCAACGACCCGACGACACTGCCCCTTTATCAAGCCATCGCTGACCGCCTGCTGGGCTCGACTCGTTAGAGCATCGAACGCAAAAGTGGGGGCCGGTTTTGCGTTCGATGCTGTATCCTTCAGCTTCCTTTCGTGCCAAGCCAAGCCAGCGCGCCGACGACCAGCGCCTCGACGCCTGTCTCTAGGGTGGGGTGCAGGACAGGTGCGAATTGCGGGCTGTGATTGACCGGCAGGTCGTTCAGTCTCCCCTCAGCCTTCGCCTTGGCATAGGTCGCCGGATCGGTGCCGCCGACGAACCAGAACACCGACGGCACCTGCCATGCGGTGCCGAAGCAGCCGAAATCCTCGCTGGCCGGCGCAGGCCCGGTGTGTTTCACCCGTTCGGGCGCGAAATAGCCGCGAAACGCCTCGGCGATGCGGTTGCTTGCCGTCTCGTCGTTGACGTTCAGCGGATAGCGGTCGAGCGGCGTGATCTCCGGCTTGCGCGGGGCGCCCGAGGCTTCGGCCTCGGCATTGACGATCCGCTCGATCGCCTTGAGCACACGCTTGCGCACTCCGGCATCGAAGGTCCGCACGTTGAGCTTGATGGTCGCATCGTCGGGGATCACGTTCTCCTTCGTGCCGGCCTGCAGAACGCCAATGGTCACCACCGCCGCCTCGGTGGCGGCGACCTCGCGAGACACGATGGTCTGGAGCCGCAGGACGACGGACGCCGCCATCACGACGGGATCGATGCTGGCTTGCGGCATCGACCCATGCGCGCCGCGCCCGAACAGGCGGATCTGCAGGCTGTCGGCCGCCGAGGTGATCGGGCCGGAGCTTCCGGCGACGAAACCGGCGGGCCCCACCATGACGTGCTGGCCGAGCACGACCTTCGGCATGGGAAAGCGCGTGAGCAGGCCGTCGTCGATCATCGCCTGCGCCCCTTGCGCGGTTTCCTCGCCCGGCTGGAAGACGGCCATCAGCGTCCCCTTCCAGGCATTGCGCGCCTGCGACAGCAAGGTCGCCGCACCGACCAGCCAGGTGACATGCAGGTCGTGGCCGCACATGTGCCCGACCGGCACGGGTTGTCCGGCGGCATTGACCGCCGTGACCGTGCTGGCATAGGGCAGGCCCGTGTTCTCGGCGATGGGCAGCGCATCCATATCGGCGCGCAGCATCACCGTCGGCCCATCGCCGTTGCGGAGCAGGCCCACGACGCCGGTCTTGCCGACCCCGGTCGTCACGTCATAGCCGGCTTGCGTGAGCCGCTCGGCGGCGATGCCTGCCGTCCGGGTCTCCTGCATCGACAGTTCGGGATGGGCGTGGATGTCCTTGTAGAGCGCCTCCAGGTCGGGCAGCAGCGTGCCCATGCCGGCCAGAACCGAGGATGCGCCGTTCGGGGTGGTGTGTTCGGACATCATTATCTCCTGGTGATGGTACATCGCTGGCACTTCAGAGGTCCCATGTGCGTGGGACGTCATCTCTTCGGTTCGGAGCCGCTTTCGAACGAAGTCGAAGATCGCCCGCAGCGTAGCGAGCACCGGCACGGCAAGAAGCACCCCTGTGATCCGGCCAAGGGCCCCCTGCCAGGACCCCAGGGGGAACAGGACCCCCAGAAGGACCAGGACCGCCGGAACCTTGATGGTCTGCGCCTGGATGCGTGTCATTCAGCTTCATCGCACGCTCGTTATCCCGGAGTGACGGTTCATCCTGCAGGCCACGAGCCTTTCTTAAAACTGCGGTTTTATTCCGCCAGCGTGTGCGCCGATACCGGATGTCCAATGGGACAGCAGTGCCGGCCTGGCCCAACCAATATTCCTTTTGCGGCAGTCATGAATGGATGCCCGAGCGCCACAACCAAGCCAGACCCTCGCGCGTTAGGACAAGGAACAGAGATGGCCGTGGAGCCACGCGTTCCGATCACCGCTGGGGCTTCCAGCCCCGGATGGGAAATGGCACGGGCCCTCGCGGGAACAGGAGCGAAGATGTTCGTCTACGTTCCAATCTGCAACGCCGGCACCGCGAGCTCGGCCGCGCCAGTCACCGAGCCCTATCCCCTGATCCCTGTGGGCTTTCAAGACACGTTGTCGAAGACGCCGACCTGCAGGGGCGCGCCCGCTCGCATCCGGCTCGATGGAGGAGACGCATGATGGCGGCGCTGGAGGGGACATATTGCGGCCCGGCGCCTCTTCCGGCGGACATCTGGTTGCGCTGGAATCTCGACCCGGCGCTGCTCCTGGTGCTTGGGCTCCTGGCCCTCGCAGCAGGGCGGAACAGAGCGGGGGCGCTCGCCATGGTCGTGCTGGCAGTCGCCTTCGTGTCGCCGCTCTGCGCGCTCTCGGCGGCGCTGTTTTCGGCGCGGGTCGTGCACCATGTCCTGCTCGTGGCGGTGGCCGCTCCGCTCCTTGCGCTCGCCTGGCCGGGGCGCAGGCCGAGATCTCCGGTGGTGCCGCTCCTCGTCGCGACGGTAGTCCTCTGGGCCTGGCACTGGCCTCGGGCCTACGATCTGGCGCTGTCGAACGTGGCGGCCTATTGGGCGATGCAGGCGACGCTCCTCGGCTCGGCCCTCGTCTTCTGGCGGGCTGTCATCCATCCGGAACAGGCGCTGGGCGTGGGCCTCCTCGGGGTGTTGGGAGGCTATATGCAGATGGCGCTCCTCGGGGCGCTCCTCACCTTCGCGCCCCGGGCGCTCTATGCAATCCACGCGGTCGCGCCTCTGGACTGGGGCTTCACGCCGCTCGGCGATCAGCAACTGGGCGGGCTCATCATGTGGGTCCCGGCCGGCCTCCCCTTCGCGGCCTGGGGAGCTGTCGTTGCACGTCGGGGATGGCACACGATGGCGCAAGGACTCGCATGATCCCGTGGCTCGACAGCGCGATCCCCTATCTGAAGGCGCTCCATGTTGCAGCCCTGGTGCTCTGGTGCGCGGGACTGTTTGCGCTGCCCCTGATGCTGGCCCGTCACGACCCGGCGATCGGGCAGGCCGACTACAGCCGGATCAGGCTGGCATCCCATTACGGCTATGTCGGACTGGTCACTCCCGCCGCCCTAGTCGCCATCGCAGCGGGCACGCTCCTGATTTTCCTGCGAGACGTCTTCGTCGTGTGGATGTTCGCAAAGCTCGTCTTTGTGGCGCTGCTCATCGGCTACCATGCCTGGGTCGGCCACACGATCGTCGCCGTGGCCGAAACCGAGGGAGAGCAGCAGACGCCCGAGCCTCTGGTGCCCCTGCTCCTCCTGCTCCTTCTGGTCCTCGCAATCCTGATCCTGGTCCTGGCCAAGCCTGCGCTGGAGGAGGTTCCGCTGCCGAACTGGCTCATGCAGCCGAGGGGCGGTCAGCTCCCGTTCGATGTGCCCAGGCGATAGTCGAAGACGAGCTTTCCGCCATGCCATCCTGTTGCGCCCACCATAACGACGCAGAAGCCCGACAGCAGGATGCCGTAAGGCAGCACCGCCGTCTCGTAGCCGTGAAGCCGATAGCCCCAGTTCGCACCCAGAATCGACAGGAGCGCCACCGCAATCGCCGCGTGAGTCCAGGCGGAAGCCCTTGCGCGGATACCGGGGACCATCAGCAGTTCCATCGTCCCCGAGGCCGCGGCGGCAAGGCCAATGAGGAAGGCCATCCCTGCCGCCCACACGCCGGCCCGCGCCCAGAACACGTCGCCCGTCCACCAGTAGAACGCATCCGCGCCGAAATTGCAGAAGGTAAGAGCAATAGGGAAGGCCACGGTCATGGCATGGATCGGGTGGCCGGCGATCGCGATCGTCGACCTGGTCTCATCGAAGCCGGGTCGCTGAGCGACAGGGTCGACGAGGGTCTCGTCCTTGGTCTGAAATTCAGTCTCGGACACGGGCGGCGGCTCCTGCAGGGTCTGGTCGGGTGCCTAACGCCCATTGCTCTGGCTGGTTGCCAGGAGCCTCTCTCGACCGTCGATCCGGCGGGACCCGCCGCCGACACCATCGCCACCTTGTGGTGGATCATGCTGACCGGGGCGGCAGCGATCTTCCTGCTCGTCATGACCCTGCTTGTGCTGGCGCTCCGAAGCGGCGAAGGGCCGTCCGGGTCTGAGGCGGATATTTGGCGCGAGCGGGTCTGGATCCACGGTCTTGGTCTTGGCTTCTCGCTCGCGATCTTGGCTGCCCTGACCGTCTACGGGCTCTCTATCGGCGAGCAGCTCCTGCCTCGACCGGGACCGGAGGTCGTGACCGTCCGCGCAGAAGGGCGGCAGTGGACATGGTCCTTCGGCTACGCCGATGCGCCGGGGCGCGCGACCGAGGGTCTCCTCCACATCCCGGCCGGGCAGCCAGTGAACGTGGAGATCACCAGCGCCGACGTCATCCACAGCTTCTGGGTGCCGCGGCTCGCAGGAAAGCTCGACGCGATCCCGGGCCATGTGAACGTTCTACGCATCGAGGCGGACGCCCCGGGCGACTACGCGGGCGTCAGCGCCGAGTTCAACGGCCAGGGCTACACCAAGCACCGCTTCACCGTGCGGGCGCATGACAGCGCCGCCTGGAACGCCTTTCTCCGCGGAGAGACCCGATGAATGCCCTGCGCCGCCACCGCGCGCTCGAACGCATCTGGGCCTCCCGGCCGGGCTGGCGCGGCAAGCTCACGACCGTGAACAACAACGATATCGGGCTGATGTTTCTGTCCCTGGCGGTGACGTTCTTTGCGGTCGGCGGCATCCTCGCGATGCTGATCCGCGCGCAACTCGCCACCCCGCGCTCCGCCTTCATGGGACCTGACGTCTACAATCAGGTCTTCACCATGCACGGGACCGTCATGATGTTCCTGTTCGCGATCCCGCTCTTCGAAGGGCTGACGGTCTATCTGCTGCCCAAGATGCTCGGAACGCGCGATCTGGCCTTTCCCCGGCTCAGCGCCTTCGGTTTCTGGTGCTACGCCTTCGGAGGCTCGCTGCTGATCGTTTCGCTTCTCGCCGGGATTGCGCCCGAGAGCGGCTGGTTCATGTACCCGCCGCTCTCCTCAACGCTCGGCTCGCCGGGGATCAACGCGGATTTTTGGCTCCTCGGGATCACCTTCGTCGAGATTTCCGCGATCTCGGCTTCGGTCGAGATCGTCGTGACCGTGCTGCTCTACCGCGCACCCGGCATGTCGCTCGACAAGCTGCCGATCTTCGCCTGGTACATGCTGGTCGTGGCGGTGATGATCCTGACGGGCTTTCCGCCGCTGATCCTGGGCTCGCTTCTGCTCGAGCTCGAGCGCGCCTTCGGAATGCCCTTCTTCCAGGCTGCGGCCGGAGGCGATTCCATCCTCTGGCAGCATCTGTTCTGGCTCTTCGGACATCCGGAGGTCTACATCATCTTCCTGCCTGCCGCAGGTGTCGTCTCCACGGTCCTACCGGTGATGGCGCGAACGACGCTGCTGGGTTACGGCTGGATCGTGGCGGGGGCCATCACCCTCGGGGTCATGAGCTTCGGGATCTGGGTCCACCACATGTACGCGACCGGCATCCCGCATATGGGCCTGGCGTTCTTCTCGGCGGCCTCGACGTTGGTGGCGGTGCCCACAGGGGTGCAGATCTTCGCCTGGATCGGGACACTCTGGAAGGGCCGGCCGGAGATGCACCTGCCGATGCTCTGGATTCTCGCCTTCTTCGCGACCTTCGTGATGGGAGGGCTCACCGGCGTCATGGTGGCGATGGTGCCCTTCGACTGGCAATCGCACGACACCTACTTCGTCGTGGCGCATCTCCACTATGTCCTGGTCGGCGGCTTCGTGTTTCCGATGCTCGCCGGGCTCTATTATTGGCTGCCGCATTTCACAGGGCGGCAGCGCTACTTCAAGCTGGGTAAAACGGCGTTCTGGCTCATCGTCCTGGGCTTTCACGGGACCTTCCTGCTCCTGCACTGGGCGGGCCTGCTGGGGATGAGGCGGCGGATCGACAGCATCGAGCCCGGATCGGGCTGGGAGCTCATCAACCTCCTGGCCTCGGTCGGCGGGTTCGTCATGGCGATCGGCTTCGCGCTCGTGCTCATCGACGTGGGCGTGAACGTGGCGGTGACGGTCCGTGGCCGGCGCAATCCCTGGGGTGCGGGAACCCTGGAATGGGCCATGCCGTCGCCGTCGCCCTCCTACAATCTCGCCTCGCTCCCCAAGGTCCACAGCCGCAACCCTCTCCAGGATGATCCCGACCTGCCGGTGCGCATTGCGCGTGGCGAGGGATACCTGGGAGACCCAGGCAGCGGCTTGCGCGAGATCCTCGCGGTGGAGATCGCGAGCGGGCGGCCGAGTTGCCTCGTCATCTTTCCGACCAATTCGGCGCTGCCCATCGTCATGGCCTTCGTCACCGGCGGAATCTTTGTCGGAATGCTGATCAAGATCTACTGGCTCGTGCCACTTTCCGTCCTTGGCGTGGCGGCGCTCGCGGCCTGGTGGGCCTGGAGCCTGGGAAACCGCGGCGACCTGGGGCTGCAGCCGGTCGGGCATGGGCTTGTTCTGCTGCGGGCTTCGGAGGTGGCGCGACCGCCGGGTTGGTGGGGCTCGCTGTTCCTGCTCCTTGCCGACGGGGTGTTCTTCGGGGCGCTCCTCTTCGGCTACGTCTTCCTCTGGACGGTCGCGCCGAACTGGCCCCCGCCTGCCTGGCTCGAGCCTGGCCTTTCCGGGCCGCTGCTGGCGCTCGGCGGCGCGGTCCTGGCCTTCGGCGGCATCCGCCTTGCCGACCGCGCAATCCGCTGCAATGCGGGACCTTGGCTGGGCCTGCTTCTGAGCCTCGCGGGCCTTGCCGCCCTCGGGTCAGCTGCCATCACGGTGCTCGCGCGGACCACCCACGATGCCCATGCCTACGACGCCACCCTCTGGGTCGTGGCGGGCTACGTCGTCTTTCATGCCGCCGTCGCGGGGCTCATGACCGTGTTTCTCGTGCTGCGCGCGGGCGCCGGCTATCTCTCGGCCCGGCGCATCGGCGAGGCGCGGATCGTGCGGCTCTGGATCGACTACGCCGTCGCCGCCGCAGTTCTGGGCTTGGGCGCCGCTTGGCTGCCGGAGGTGCTGACGTGACCGACATCCTCCGCCTCTCGCTCCCGCTCACGGCTTGGCTCGCGGCCTTCAGCGCCGTCTATGGGCTCCAGGGCTTGGTTTGCTCGGACCGCTGGGCCGAGGCGGGTCTTGACCTCACCGCGGGCCGTATTGCCTTGACCACAGCCTGGGCCGCTGCCGTCGCGCTCCAGCTCGTCTTCCTCGTCGTCCTGCACTCACCCCGCTTCACATCGCGCTCGGCCTTCGTGCACGGAGTGAGCCGAACGCTGGCCGTCGCCGCCCTGGTCGCCACGCTGTGGACCCTGCTCCCGGTCGTCACGACCTCGGCCTGCCTGTGAGCGAGCCCGATCAGGCCTTGCGTTCATGACCGAGCGTGGCGCGAAAGACGCCTATATGGGGATGCCTGATTGCGGACCTTTGCAGCGTAGAACGAGGCATTCTGTTCTCCACGGACCGCCTCTCGTGAAAACGCGATCAGATGGTACGCGACCAGCCCCATACCGAAGGCGGCATCGATCTGTCCACGGGAGATTGCGTATCTCACAGCCCGCCAGAAGGGCCGGCGGTAGGTCGAGAGAAGGCCGGCACGGACCGCAAGGTTGAGCGCAAGCCTGAAGGCTTGGTGGAGATTGCTCGCCGTGAGTTGGCCCCGTGCAGGACGTCGGATGCGATTGGGATAGGTTGCGTCCACTTGGTGCATGAAGCGGGAGAACAACCTCTCGGGGTCGTAAACCTCCTGGATGCATCGACGCCACATCTCGACCACCTCTTCATAGGGGCGAATAAAGCGGACATTCGATTCCCGACAGGGGTCGTCGACGATGCGATTTGTGTCCCTCAAGCGGTCCCACAGGGGTGTTCGGGGGAGGGCCTGCAGGAGATTGATCGTCAGCATGGGAATTTGTGATTGCTCGACGAACGCGACGAGGCTTGCCCCCGTCTCCGCGGTGTCGGTGTCCAGGCCCAGGATAATGCCCGATACCACCTCCAGACCGTAGCCGTTCAAGGTCCGGATGGCGTCCAGCATCGGCACCGACGCGTTGTGCCCCTTGTCGATCGCCTTGAGGGCGACTGGATCCGGTGTCTCAATTCCAACAAAGACGGTATGGAAGTTCGCCTCTCGCATCAGTTCCAGGATGTCGGGCTGCTTGGCCAGATTGAGCGTTGCCTCGCATGCGAAGACAACCGGATAGCCATGCCGCTGCTGCCAGGCAACAAGGTGTGGCAGCAACGCGCGGACTGCTTTCCGATTGCCAATGAAGTTGTCGTCGACAAAGTAGATGGCCAGCGGGTGAGGCAGATCCACAATGGCGTCCAGCTCGGTAATGACCTGTTCGGGTGTTTTCAGGCGCGGCTGTCGACCGTAGAGCGCCGGAATATCGCAAAACTCGCAGCGATAAGGGCATCCGCTCGAGAACTGCAGGCTTCCGATGAAATACCGGTCCGCACCCGCCAGATGGTAGGCGGGAAGAGGAAAGTCATAGAGCGGCAGGCGTTCGGTGGTCTCAAAACGCATCTGCGCCGGGGGAGCGGTCGTGCTCTCGTCCAGGCATGCGATGAGGCGGTCGGTTGCGTCTCCGATTTCCCCAATATGGAGATAATCGAATTCGGGGTAACTCTCAGGAGTGCCCGAGACCGACGGGCCCCCAAGCACGGTGATCGTACCGGCTCTTTTCGCCCGAGCCTGAATGTCGCGGATTTGCGGCGCCTGGATATGCATGCCACTGACGAACACAATGTCGGACCAGGCAAAGTCGCTCGGGCCTGCGGACACTATGTTCTCGTCGATGAAGCGCACCTGCCAGCGCTCCGGCAAATAGGATGCGATCACGAGGAGACCCTGCGGGGGCATGAAGGCACGAACTCGCCCGAGCAGGCGATAGGCATGCGAGAACGTCCCGAATGATGGGCTGTAGGCAGGGAATACACAGAGTACGCGCCGCTCGTTTCGAGCCTGCACCGGACTTCGCATGGTTCGAGAATAACCTAAGTCAACCGTCGTCGCGAGCGTTCTGATGGTGTCGTCTCATCGCAGGCCGCTTTGCCAATGGCGCGGCAATGTCTCCTCTGACTCTAAGCTCGGCTAGAGCACCGGTCGTGAAAAGTAGAATACATTTTTGGGTCAATTCGATGCTCCCACAATAGAAGCGCATCATATGGAAAAGCGCAGACGAACGTCACGCCCCTCCAGATGGGCCCACCCATCTTCCAGATAACCCAGGCTGCCGGAATGCATGAAATTCGGCCATAATGTAGCATCAAACTACCTGTTGTTCGACCCGTATTTATGGTTCGTCCGAATTGCTGAGGTTTATTGCACAAACCTTATACGCTTCTCTGGCGCGGGCAGAGGCTAGCGCCGAGCCGGGCGACCGCGTGACGGTCGTTACGCGCGCCGCACTGGCGCAGTACCGCTGCTGGCCTTCCGCCTTCGCGAACGAACGCAAGGACCATCGCTTCTACGAGATCGTGGAGGATACGATTAATCCGGAGTTCGAGTACCGGTACTTCATCATTCATGGCGATCGGGGCGAGCCCTGTACGGTTCAGCCATTCTTCGTCCTCGATCAGGATCTCCTGGCCGGAACGGGTTCGCACGCGCAAGCTGTCGCCGCAACAATCCGCCGCCTGTGGCCCGGCTTCCTGAAGCTGCGAACGCTCATGGTCGGGTGTGTGGCAGGCGAAGGTCATTTTGACGGTGCCGATGAATCGTCGCGCCAGGAGGGCGCGCGCCGACTGGCGTCCGCTATTATCCATTATGCGCGCGCGATGAAGATCCGTCTCGTGGTGATGAAGGAGTTTCCCGCGAAATACCGGCCGACCCTCGCATGCTTCATGCGGGCCGGTTTCGTTCGTGTGCCGAGCCTTCCGATGACTCGCCTTGAGATCAAGTATGGTAGTTTCGAGGACTATATGCGTTGTGCTCTTCACTCGTCGCGACGCGCAAAGCTGCATCGGGCATTCCAGGCTCTTAACCATGCACCGCCGGTCGAGGTGAGCCTTGAGACCGACATTGCGCCAATCATCGGCGAGATCTATCCATTGTATCTACAGGTCTATGCGCGATCCAAGCAGCACTTCGAAAAATTGACGCCGGAGTTTTTCTGCGCGCTCGGACATGTCATGCCGGACAAGTCCCGCTTCTTCGTTTGGCGTCAGTTAGGGAGAATTATTGCCTTCAACCTCTGCATGGTCCAGGGGGACGCCATCTATAGCGAGTATATCGGTCTCGATTATGCGGTCGCACTCGATTTGCATCTTTATTTTGTTGCCGTTCGCGACGTGATTACGTGGGCCATCGCCAACGGCTACCGGTCATATTGCAGCAGTGGATTGAGCTACGAGCCAAAGTTTCATCTGCGCCACAGGCTCGATCCGATCGATCTCTACGTGCGGCACACGTCGGCCGTCATCAATCCTATCCTGCGACATCTATTGCCCTGGCTCGAACCGACGCGCCAGGATCCGCTCTTGCGAAAATTTGAGAACTACGCGGAGTTGTGGGATCACGCGTGATCCGCTGTCGTGGTCCGGTCATCGCAGAGTTTTCTCCAATCCTGCGCTATTGAAGACATGCGGGAGTTCGCGAAAGCAGAGTGCGCGTTGACGGTATTCAATGGCACTCCATTTGTTCCTAGAGCATCGGACGTGAAAAGTGGAATCCACTTATGGGATTGCATCCGGTGCTCGCTTCTTGGAAAGAGCGCATCGTTCTTGCGAGAAACCGGGGCCACTCTTCGCTAGCGCGGCGCGTCGGCACGATGCGCAAACGTGGGCCCGGACAGCAATTCGGTGGAGCTCGAGTATGACGCCTATGACCCCTGAGGAACGTGCCAAAAGCCTGCGAGAGGCACTTCAGATGTATATCGCTTTTGCTGAGAGCGAGGGAACTGGACACTCTTGGATGCTGACCGATAAGGGCTTCGCCAGGATCGCCGCAGTCATTCGGGACGCCGAGAACGATGCCTTGGAGAGAGCTGCAAAGCTGTGCGAAACGTCGCGTCTGGCGAGCAGAAACCGATACAGCAGGCTCCTGGGTCCAGATTACCAAGTAACGCGAAATCTTGTTTCGCGGGAACTTGCTGAGGCCATCCGGGAGCTGAAGTACAAGGACGAGAGATGACGCGATGTTGTCAATTCTTCCGCTCAAGCCCATAGGGATCAGGGAGACCACGTACGAACGGCAGGACCCCGCTGCGATGGGGTTGAGGAGGAACTCAAAACGCCCAGAGCGAGGCGCTCTGGGCGAGGCTACAGCAGGGCTGGGGACTTAACGGCGGTCGTCCGTGGTGCCAGTGCGGGAAGAGCGATTGTTGCGCTCGTCCTCAATCTCAACCTCAGTCTTACGCACCGTGTCGGAAATGGTTTCCGTGCGGGTATCGACATCCTTGCGGACGGCGACCTCCTCGGTCACGCGGGCCTCTTTCGACACGACCGCTTCTTCAGCTCGCTCTTCCATCTCGATACTGCGCTCACGGAAGAGGTCGTCATTGCTCATGGCGCCGCTGCGCGTCGTCCCCTCGACCGGGCGGCGCTCTACATTCACCTGCTCTTCTCGTAAGGTGACTTGCTCCTGAGCGGGGCGCTCGACAATATGGGACACGATGCGGACGCGGCCACGGCCGACCTCGCGCTTGCCCACGTTCAGATCCTCTTCCGCTACCGGGATGACTTCCTCACGTTCCCCTGTCGCGGGCGTGCTCCGATCGCGGATGTCGCCGTCGTCCATCATGCTGGCCCGCGCGGTCGTGGCGGAATCTGCGGTGCCGGCTAGGCCCGCGCCATACCCGGTCCAACCCTCGGTGCGCCAAGCCGTCTGCCGCTCGTCGATGTCAAGTGCATCGTCTCGATCAAGAATGCTGACGACCCTATCGACCTCATTGTCATCACAGCGCACGGCCACGAGCGCGTTCCCGCGCCGCACGCCTTCAGCGTAAGCGTGAGCGTCGCCGGAAAGAACGCCGTTATCCTGGAGATAGCGGGAAATCGTTTCGTCCGAGATGTTTTTCGACTGCTCGTCAAAGCCGGGCGTATTATCCCAGAGTTGGCTTGTGCCGGTGTTGCTGAGCAGGCAAATATTGCCACGATCGATGCCGCCGTCCTCCAAACGATGCACGACAGGGGAGGCTTGAGCTTCGCTGCTGAATAGACACGTGACGGTTTTGGTCATTGACGCGATCTCCAAAGCCACCTTAACGCGTGGCGTAATTGTTGGGCGTTCCATTTTCAAAAAATTGCTGCCGCAGATCGGAGTGAACACGCGGCAACAGCGCATTGACCTACAATGACGCCTCTGCGACTTCGTTCCAGGGGCGCAGGGATGTGCGTCAAATCACGCGCTGCTATTGCCTTCTTCGTCATCAGTGGGATCGCGCTCGACGATAGCGTGCTGCTTACGAAGCTCGACAGGAATCTCGACATTCTCTGTTTCGATCCGCTTGCGAATATGCAGTTCTTCTTTTAGTACCAGCCGCTTCTCCACGACGAGGATTTCTTCGAGAACAGGCACGATGGTCGCGCCATTTTCCGTCCGGATGTCCGGGGCCCGATCTACCACGCGATTGACAGGGACGCGCGTCACCTCGACTTTCTCCGCGTCGAGTGAAGCCTGAGCGAGTTCGCTGACGACATCGGTGACGGTCCGCACTCGGACCTTTCCGGTTGTGACGATTGTCTTATCAATATGGAGCACCTCCTCGGCCAGAGGAACGGCTTCGTCTGCAGACGAAGTGTCCTGTTCCGTTGCAGAATTTGGATTGTGTATCGTCATCGAGGAGAGTCCCACTGGCAGCAGTGAACGTGTCCCTCGCGAGGCAGGTTCCAACTCGGGCCTATTCTGCCGGCCGGTTTATTTGATGAGACGCCGATACTCGCTCCTGATGAGGGTATGGCAGTCACAGGCCAAGCTCTCCAGGCGCTCTCGATTGCCCACGCAGATCAGCGCCCGGGTGTTGTCGAGAGCGCCCTCGTCGCCGAGCGCCCGCAGGCATTCCGTAATGCTCGCGCGCCTGACCCCGAGCAGGCGCGCGAGCATCTGGTGGGTGAGCGGGATGTCTTCGCCGTCGAGGGCATCGTGGGCCATGAGAAGCCACCGGCACAGCCGCTGCTTCAGGGTGTGGTGCGCCTCGCAAATGGCCGATTGCGAGGTCTGCAGCAGAACGAACTCGGTATATCGGAGCAGGATCGCCCGCCAGGATGCGATGTTCTCGACCGCGCTTTGGAAGTCGGCCCTGGAGATCCGGAAAGCGCTGCCTCTGACCTGGACGACGCGGCGGAACGGCGGGCACTCCGCATCGCCCAGCAGGACCGGCAGACCGGTCATGCCCTCGGAGCCGATCATCCAGACTTCGACCCATTTGCCGGGCGATGCCTTGGCCGAAACGGCCACGAGCCCACTCTCGATAAAGTAGATGGACTCCATCGGGGTGCCGGAGTGATGGAGGATCTGCCGCGGCTTGAGCTCGACATGCGCCAGACGCGGCCACAGCATCTGGAGATCGCCGGGCAAAAGGCCTTGCAGCAGGCGGTTCTTCACCAAGGCTTGGCAAGGCATTGCTGCAGCAAGGAACTCCGGCACGGCGGCACTCCAGCTTGGGTATGATAAGCTTATGTCGCCTTTGCCCGTCATAATACCTCGGTACGGCAGCGAACAAAGGTTTTCTCGTCCTGGAACTGTGGGTCTGCACCCCTCCTTTAGTCATCACTCAACTTGGTCCCAACAGAGGAGTTCCCCATGAGAGGCGTTATCGTCGCGCTTGCGCTCGGGCTTGCAAGCTCCCCCATGGCACTGGCTCAGTCGTCGACTCCTTCCGCTTCGCAACCTCCGGGAAATGTCCAGAGCAAGCCGGCCGCTCCTAACAGTCAAGCCGCGCCGCCGAGCGGGCAGAACGGGCTGATCACGAGGCAGAAGCTGACGCAGGATCTTCAGAGTGCAGGATTCTCCGACGTCAAGGTTGTCGAAGAGGCTTTCGTCGTTCAGGCCAAGACGCGGGATGGCAACCCGATCGTGCTGACAATCGGCCCCAATGGCATGTCCGCTTTCGAGGCGGTCACGAGCGGACCGGCAAGCACAGGATCTACCGGGAGTTCGGGAAGCTCGTCGACCAATCCGAATGCAAGCGGAGGAGCGACCCAGCAGAAATAGCCGGCAGGACGAGCCCTGGCCGGCGAGCAGGAGGGGTGACGTTCATTTCAGGGGCAGGCTCGCTGCCAGCGACCCGCCTCTGCCTCCGCGCGGGAAGCCCCGGAGACTTGCGACCTGCATTTGATCGTCGGCTCTAGAGCCTTTTCCGCAAAAGTGGATGCCGGTTTTGCGAAGAAAAGGCGTCTTTCTCAAACAACAAATGCCTTTTCCGTGAACCGAAGTTCATGGAAAAGGCTCTAGCTCCCCGTATATCGATCGACTACAACTCAAAGCCGTGTGAGCCCCCGATCTGCGAGCTGGCCTCGGTGCCCGTAGCCTCCAGCGCTGCCAGTCACTCTGCTTTATTCAGATGGCCGCTCTGCAGACCAAAGTCTGCAGAGCAATGAACATCCCAGCGCATCGAATGCAAAAGCGGGCACTGGTTTCGCGCAACAAGGCGCTCAAGACCAGAATGTCATATCATCGGCATGAGTTCGATGGCGCGTCCGATGCAATAGTAAGAAGAGCACTTGGCTCCGAGGCTCGATGTTAGCGGCCTGAGAGGCGTGTCAGGATATCGCTGAGCGTCAGCGAGAAAAGAACGATCAGCCAGAAAATACCGGCGGCCGCCGCAAGGCGAATGAGGGCACTCGAGCGAGCAAGGCCCATGAACAGAAACGAGACCAGACCGACCTTGATCGCCGCAATGCCCAAGGCGGCCACGATATTGAATGGGCCCAGCGGGATGTAGGCAAGCGCGAATGTCAGTCCGAGCAGGATGAGAAGAGCCAGCCATATGAGAAGGTTGCGCCGCCAGAGGGACCAGACGCTCATGTTTCTGGTCCGGTCGCTCATGAGGCTCTGCCCGGAAGGTAGATCAGCGGATAGAGGATGATCCAGATCACGTCGATGAGGTGCCAGTAGAGAGCCGTGACTTCGAATTGGGGATTTCCGCGCAGGACGATGCGCCCGAGGGCGCCGAGAAGGCACAGGCGGCTGACCAGGCCGATCCCGATGGTCAGGTGAATCGCGTGCAGCCCCGTCATGGTCCAGTAGAGAGCGAAGAACAACTGGGCGGCCGGTTCCTGCAAGGGGAAGTCTGGCCCGGGAATGAGGCTCTTTCGGATGTCTTCTGCATATTCAAAGCCCTTCAGAATACCGAACGTGAGCCCGAGCAGGGCCGTTGCGGCAAGGCACCAGACGACGAGCCGCCGCCAGTCCTGCTCGGCGCCCTGTGCGGCGACCGCCATGGTGAGACTGCTCGTCAGGAGAACCGCGGTATTGACTGTGCCGTACCAGATGTCCGTCTCGCGGGCTGCGGCAGCGAAAGCCTCCGGATTTTCGACCCGGTAGACCGTGTAGAGGAGAATCATGCCGCCGAAGAAGAGCAATTCGCTTGCAAGAAAGACCCATATGCCGAAGGCAGCCCCCTCACGCTGCCGGCCAAGATCCTGCCACGGCTCCTTCAGAACAGCAGGCGACTGGGTCACGCTTGGTCTCCTTGCCCACGATGCCGAGGTTGATACGGCGCGGGTGACATACCTTCCGGGTGATAATCGTAAGGGCCGACATCGACATGTGGTGTCCGCGGGAAATTCTCGCGCGGCGGCGGAGAGGCCGTCTGCCATTCAAGGCCCGTCGCATCCCAAGGATTGCGGCCGGCCCTGCGGCCCCATACCAGGGACCAGGCCAGATATCCAAGCGGCATGAGATAGGCGGCAGCAAGAATGACCGCGCCTGCCGACGACAGGACGTTGTAGACCTGGAATTCCGGAGGATAGACGTGATAGCGCCGCGGCATCCCGAGATAACCTACGATGAACTGCGGGAAGAACGTGAAGTTGAACCCGAAGAACATCAGGATCGCCGCAAAGCGTGCCCAAGTCTCCGGGTAAAGCCGGCCCGTGATTTTGGGCCACCAGAAATGCAAAGCGGCAAAGAACGCCGATACCGTGCCACCAACCATGATGTAGTGGAAATGGGCCACGACGAAATAGGTATCGGTCACATGCACGTCGACCGGGATCGAGGCAAGAAACAGCCCTGTCAGTCCTCCGATCGTGAAGAGGCCAAGAAAGCCCAGAGCATAGAGCATGGGCGCGTCGAAGCTGATCTGTCCGCGATAGAGGGTGGCCGTCCAGTTGAAGACCTTTATGGCCGATGGTACTGCGACCACGAAGGACAGGAACGAGAAGATGAGGCCCGCATAGGGTGACATGCCGGCGACGAACATGTGGTGTCCCCACACGAAGAAGCCGATGCCGGCGATCCCGATCATGGCGTAGACCATGAAGGTATAGCCGAACACGCGGCGCCGCGCGAAGCAGGTGATGACCTCCGAGACTACACCCATGGCAGGTAGCACCATGATATAGACCGCCGGATGGCTGTAGAACCAGAAGAGATGCTGGAACAGAACCGGATCCCCGCCGCGCGAAGGATCAAAGATCGGAAGGCCGAGCCAGCGCTCCGCCACGATGAGAATAAGCGTTATGGCCAGAACGGGCGTTGCGAGCACCATGACGATACTGGTGGCATAGATTGCCCAGACGAACAGCGGCAGCCGGAACCAGGTCATGCCCGGCGCGCGCAGCATATGCGTCGTAGCGATGAAATTCACTCCCGTGGCGATCGACGAAAACCCGGCCAGGAACACGCCGGCAGCGGTTGCAAGGACGTGAGTGTTGGAGAACATGGTCGAGAAGGGCGTATAGAACGTCCACCCGGTATCGACCCCTCCGGCGATCAGGGCGTAGATGGTCAAGGATGCGCCGCCGATATTCAGGTACCAGCTCATCAGGTTGAGCCGGGGAAATGCGACGTCGGGCGCGCCGATCATCAGCGGCAGGAGAAAGTTTCCGAAAATGTTCGGAATGGATGGGATCATGAAGAACCAGACCATGATCACGCCATGAAGCGTGAACAGCCTGTTGTAGGTATCGGCCGTGACAACGTCGGCTTCAGGCGTGAAGAGTTCGACGCGTACAATCGTGACGGCGATCCCTCCGAGAAAGAAGAACAAGGTGACCGAGATCGCGTAAAGGATTGCGATCCGCTTATGGTCGCTCGTCCCGAGCCAGGAGCCGAGCGTATATCCAGCGCTGAGATAGCTGGGCTCGGAGGAAACGGGCAGGTCGCCGGACGGAGCGGCGATGGTTGTCATGGCTTGCCTCCATCGAACTCGCCAGGGGGCTGCCTCCTGACGGCGTTCCCCGGTGTCATGGCAGGACTGCGCTCCGAGGGCGTCCCGGGGACAAGCGAGCCGCTCGATGCGGTGCCCGGTTGCACGCTTCGTTCGGGGGAACTTGCCAGGGAGCGGATATAGGCGATGAGGCTCTGGATCTCCCCGTCCGAGAGGATGCCGGCGAAGCTCGGCATGATGGGGTCGTATCCGGCGACGATATCACGGTGCGGCAGCAGGATCGAGTCCCGGATATAGGCTTCGTCTGCCATGACGGTGCGCCCGTCGGAAAGCGGCACGGCACGGCCATAAAGCCCCACGAGTTTCGGAGCGTGGACTGGGGAAGACGGGCCATGGCATCCGGAGCATCCGCGCGCAGTGAAGAGTGCCGCGCCCTCGCGGGCGAGGTCATCGCCTTCAAGCTGGGATGTGAGCCATTGCGCATAGTCTTCCGGGGTCATGATGACGATCCGGCCGAGCATGCGCGAGTGATCCGTACCGCAGAACTCCGCACAGAAGAGGTGATAGACTCCGACCTTGTCGGCCTCGAACCATGTGTCGGTATAGCGTCCTGGGAGAACATCCTTCTTGATCCGGAATGCAGGAATGAAGAAGGAGTGAATGACGTCCTGAGAAGTCATGACGAGGCGCACCGGAACGCCGACCGGTGCGTGCAGCTCGTTGATTTCGCGAGCGCCGTTCGCATGCTGCGTCTTCCACATCCATTGCTTGGCGACCACATGGACTTCGAGTGCGTCCTTGGGAGGGATGAGGGCGGAGAGCTGCGATGAGCCGGCCCACCAAAACAGGAAGAGAAAGGCGAACAGGGTCGTGGCGGTCCAGCCGAGCTCGAATTGCCGGCTGATAATTGCAGGCAGGGCGCCACGATCGGCTTTCGAGCCCCTGCGATAGCGGATCGCGAAGGTGACGACGAGCGTGAGGACCAGAAGAAGGATCACGGCCGAAAGGCCCAGCAGGGCAAAGAAGATCGCATCGGTCGTGGCACCTTGAGTCGAAGCGCTGCTAGGCATAAGGGCTGCAAGCATCAGGATTTCCCCTGCGAAGAGGATCCGACATGGCGCGAGCGAACATGGAAGGCGGCAAGGGCAAGCATGAGCACGGCGAGGGTTCCGGCACATGCCGCCTGGAGGACACGGCTGATTACGGGCGTATAGATGCCGTGCACGGCATCGAAGCCGTAACACAGCAGCATGAGGCGGTCCGTCATTCCGCCGATACGTCCCTCTCCGCTTTCGACAAGGGCGAAGCGAAGGTCCTGTGGGTCGAGAGCAAGAGCCGAAAGAACACGTGAAACCCGACCGTCTGGCAAAAGCGCCACCACACCGCTCGGATGCGCGAACTGGTCCTTTCCGGCATCATAGAGGGCCCGGTAACCGAGAGATGCCGTGAGGGTCCGAACCGCAGAAGGATCCCCCGTCAGGACCGATATCGATGCGAGGAGCGCGTCGTCGCCGATCCTGGCGTGAACGAAGGCGCGCGCATCGTCCGAGCTGTCTTTCGGATCGATGCCGACCACGATCAGGCGATAGTCGCGTCCGGCTTGGAGGCCCGTCTGAATGAGAGCGCCTTCGAGGATCGAGAGGGCCGGGCCGCACGTGGACCGGCAGGTATAGTCGACCGGGATGAGGAGTGCCGGGCGGCCGGCAAGCGCCTCGCCGAGTGTCATGTTCCTGTTCGAGAGATCTCGGAAGTTCAGCGAAGCCGGCACCCTTGCTTCCGGCTGGGGAGCGAGGGTCACTTCGGAGAGATCGCGTTCGGTCAGGCCTGCTAAAGCTGGGCGGCAGAGTGCAAGAGCGAGGAGCAGACCTGAAAGCCGTTTCATGGCTGCTTCTCCGGCGGCCGAACAGGCGATGGCTCCGTCGGCGGGTCGAGCGGCGCATAGGCATCAGCTCCCCGCGCGGTGATCAGGTTCATCGCTCGGTCAATCGGGATGCGGATGAGGCCTTGGTCGCGGTCCACAAACGCATAGCCGTTGAGCTTGCGCTGCTGGTCTGCCTGGAAATGGGCCAGATCGGCCGACGGATCGGACTGGAGCCGCGGTGCGGCAAAGGACCGGGGTGGGGTGAAGGCCGCCTCGCGCGTGCTCCACGCATAATAGGCACGCAGAGCGGCAAGTGACAGGCCGACGAAGACAAAGAATCCGATCACTGTGAACAAGACTGGTCTCGTCGCAACATTGGGTGCGGCATCACGGGATCGCTCGGAAGGAGCCGAGGTCCGAGTGGTCGCTGATCCGCGCCCCGTGCGGCCCTGCCGGGCAGGGGAGCTCCGGAGCATGAGGAGCAACGCCAAAGCCGCATGCCCGACCACAGACCAGAGCGCGGACCTTTGTTGCCCATCGGGTCTCCGGGGCGCATCCTTGGCTGGTGGTAATCTACCCGGCATGATCGGCAATCCTGCCGGGTCGTATCGTGATCCTCGTCATCACGCCAAGCGAGATCCCGCTCATGGCGACGAGGCCCAGTGCTGTCGCCAACAGCCAGCCGGGATCAAAGGACGGCGCGACGAGCCATGCCAGATGGAGCCAAATTCCGATGAGGACGAGCCCGCCGACAAGGCGCAATGCCTGATGATTCTGCCGGATGCTGCGCCTCAGCAGCATCCCGAGCGGAACGACGGCTCCGATCAGGACTGCCATCGCAATCATCCAGATCCACCCGCTGCTGTTGCGCATCAGGTACCAGGCAGCCTTGTCCGGCAGGTTGCCGTACCAAATGACGATATAGGACATAAGGCCCAGGTAGACGACACCCAGCAGAGCCGCGATCAGCAGGCCGCCAATATCGGCGGCAGCCTTGTCCGGAACCGCGGGAGAGGCCAGCGCCGCCCATGCGAGTGCCGCTAGGATCTGCTGGATGGCGATACAGGCTGCGAATGCGGTCGACGTGAAGGTCGGATCGACGGAAAGGATCCAGTCGACGGCGAGGAGGCTAATGGCAAATCCATGGAAGGCAAGCCCGAGGCCTGCTGCGAGCGTCGTGCAGCGGCCCCGGATCACCAGAATGGACAGAAACGCCCAGCCTCCGAGCCCGAAGAGGGCCCGCACGAGGAAGCTTGAGGCATTGAGATAGATGTGGCCGACGTCCGGCCGCACTGAGGCCGGCTGCGCAGCCCATGGGAAGATAAGCGTCAGGCCAAGGACGATCGGGAGAAACGCAAGCGCGGCGAGCGGCATCAAGCCCGCTCCGGCAAGAAGCGCTGGCGCAAAAGCGTCTCCCCATCGGCCGCCGACAAGCCGATGGATCAGCAAAAGGACAAGGCTCCCGATCGGGATGCTGCTCCAGAACAGGAACGCCAGGAGCCAGCCCTGCGCCATGGCCGTGGGGGCGAAGGCCCATCCGATCGCGACGATCGCGAGGCCGGAAAGGCCGATCGCCAGGGCTGTCACCGCAGAGCGGCCGCGGGGAGAGGGCAGGGCCATGTCCGTCATGGCAGCTTCTCCCGCGCTTCGGGGATGCTCGCGAGCTGAGCGCGCTGCGAGAGCTGCAGGGCGCGGATATAGGCGATGATCGCCCAGCGGTCCCGAGGCGGCACGCGGGCCGCGTAGGAGTACATGACGCCATAACCATTCGTGATGACATCAAAGAAGTGCTGGGCCGGCGCGGACCTGAGGCGGCCCGTATGATAGGAGGGCGGTGCCGGAAAACCACGGGCCACGATCATCCCGTCGCCGAAGCCTGCGGCGCCATGGCAAGGGCTGCAGAAAATCCGGTAGCGCTCCTGCCCCCGGTGCAGGAGTTCCGCGTCGGCAACGGGAGGGTGGCTCGCCTCTTGCGCGCGGGCGAGATCGCCGCGGGCGACGACGCTTTCCGGAAGTGGGCGAGCCGCGGTGCCGTCGGGCCAGAGGGCTGCGGGCGCGTAGACATCATAGCGGTTCTGCTGGCGCATGGATTGGTCCTTGCAGCCTGCAACGGCCAGTGCTGCGAGGACGAAGGCGGCCCCTCTCATGGCCCGACCTCCGAGACCATAACCGCGCCGGAATCGAAAAGGACGTCGCGCAGGTTCTTCTCCTGCCCGTCGGGCGCCTCCTGGATCAGCAGGAAGAACCGGTCCTGGCTCGTACGCTCGAAGCCGGCAACGTCGAATATCGGATGATGAAGACGGGGCAGGCCGCATTGCCGAAGGAAGGCTATGAGGCCTGCAAACGCCGCAGCGAGCATGCCGACTTCGAACGGCACCAGCAGGAAGACAGGCCAGCTGTTCAAGGGGCGTCCGCCGACATTGAGCGGGTAATCTTGAACGGCGCTCCACCACTGAAGCCCGTAAGCAACGGCCGCGAAGGCCATGCCGGCGATCAGCATCGTCCAACGGATGCGCGAGGGTTTCGCATCGAAGATCTCGGCGAGCCCCTCGACCGGGAGGGGAGTGAAGGCATCGATCAACCGATGACCGGAATCCCTGATCCGCAGTGCAGCCCGGGAAAGCGCATCGGCATCTCTGAACTCGGCGACAAGCGGCGCGGTCATGCCAACCCCTCTTTCCGGCAGAGCCCGCGGACTTCGTACATCGAGACGGCAGGGAAGAGCCTCAGGAACCAGAGGAACATGAAGGTAAAAACCCCGAGCGGACCGATCAGCAGCACCCAATCCGAAAGGGTCGGATGAAACAATCTCCAGAGACTCGGCATGTAGCCATGGGAGAGGGTGTTCCAGATGATTAGGAGGCGCTCGAGCCACATGCCGACAAGGATCAGAATGGCAACGATCGCCAACGTCGGAAGGCTGCGGCGGGCCGGCCTGAGCCACAGGACCTGCGGCAGGAGACAATTGCAGAAGAGGAGGCTCCAGTAAATCGGAGCATAGTCGCCGCTGAACATGTAGGCGACCAGGCTACGGTCGGCTTGGCTTCCGCCATACCAGGCCAAGAACCATTCGGTCGCGTAGGCGTAGGTCATGATGATCGATCCGGTCAGAATGATCTTCGCCATGGCGTCGAAGTGATTGACCGTGATGATCGATTGAAGCTGCTGGCCCCAGCGGACAAGCATCGTCAGCAGCAGGACCATGGCGAAGCCGGAATAGAGAGCACCGACGACGAAGTAGGGGGGAAAGATGGTCTCCTGCCAGCCGGGCATGAGGCTCGCCGCGAAATCCAGGCCCACGATGGAGTGCACCGAAGTAACGAGCGGCAGGGCGAGAGCCGCGAGCGTCGTATGGAGGATTTTCAGAGAACTCCAGTGCCGGACGGAGCCTCGCCAGCCGAGCGCGAGGCTACCATAGAAGACTCGTCCGGTCCGTGTCTTGGCTCGGTCCCGCATGGTGGCCAGGTCGGGTAGGAGACCGACATAGAGAAAGACGATCGAGAACAGCAGATAGCTGAGGATCGCCCAGAAATCCCAGACCAGAGCGCTGCGCCATTGCGGCCAGAGCGACATGGTGTTGGGATACGGCGCAAGCCAGTAGAAATACGTGGGGCGGCCAAGATGAAGGATCGGGAAGACCCCAGCGATCGAGATGGCGAACAATGTCATCGACTCGGCAAATCGGTTGACGGAGTGGCGCCAATCCTGCCGTGTCAGGACCAGGATCGAGGAGATGAGGGTGCCGCCGCTGCCAATGGCGATCCACCAGACATAGCTTGCGATGGCATAACCCCAGACCACGGTGGAATTCACACCCCAGGAACCGATGCCATTGATGAACAGCCAGCTGATGGCGGCAATCGTTGCCAGAAGGAAGAGGAAGCTGCCGCCGAGGGCGAACCACCACACCCGTCCGAACCTGTGCTTGAGAATGGGATCGGCCACCTCGGCGGTGAGGGTCTCGTAGGTCGCGTGTCGCATCGCGAGCCAAGGATGCTTCGTCGACGCGCTTTGCCCGCTCTCTCTCACGTCGCGTCTCCATCAATGGCCGGATTTGGATTTTTGACGTCGGCGAGATAGGTCGTGCGCGGGCGGGTTCCGAGTGTCCCGAGAAGCGCATAATGGCGCGGATCGCTCTTCGCGGTGCGGGCTCCCGATTTCCCATCGTTGAGATTGCCGAAGGTGATGGCCCGAGTCGGACAGGCGGCCTGGCAAGCCGTCACAACTTCGCCTTCCGCGATGGAGCGGTTTTGTGTCTCGGCAGCCTGCCGGGCGCGGCTGATGCGCTGGACGCAATAGGTACATTTCTCCATCACGCCGCGCGTTCGCACCGTCACGTTGGGATTGCGTTGCGCCTTGATGGATTCCGCACCGAGATTACCATACTCCTGACCGTCGGCATAGGCGAAGAAGTTGAAGCGACGCACCTTGTAGGGGCAGTTTGCCTCGCAGAAGCGAGTACCGACGCAGCGGTTATAGATCTGGGCGTTGAGGCCCTCGCTGTCATGGACCGAAGCCGCTACGGGACAGACCGGTTCGCAGGGCGCCAGCTCGCAATGCATGCACGGTACCGGCTGAAATCCTGGCTTGGGCCTCTCGGGCGTCCCATGATCGTATACATCGATGCGCAGCCAGTGCATGTCGCGTCCCTGAGCAATCTCCTCCGGGCCGACCACGGGGACATTGTTCTCGGCCTGGCAGGCGACCACGCAGGCATTGCAGCCGATGCAGGCGGCAGCATCGATCACCATGCCCCAGGCATAGCCTGCATATGGCTGTGGCGGGTAGAGGCTCGGCTGCGCACCGGCGTCCTGTCCGACGGTCCCGCCTTGCGCGAGATTGGCTTGCAGAAGGACCGGGTAGAGATCCTGTGCCTCACCCTGAAGCCTCACGTAATTCTGCGTATTCAGGATTTCCTGCCGGTCGCCACTCTTCGTCAGATGCACGCCTTCGACGAGCCAGGGGGTGCGGGAGGTACGCAGCTCGTAAGCGTTGGTACCGACTGCCGTGCCGATTTGGCCCGCCTGCCTGCGGCCATAGCCGAGTGTCAGGCTTGCTACTCCGGGCGCGTGACCCGGCTCGACGAGCACCGGACCGGTGACGCTTCGGGCGCCCGCATCGATCCGGACGACATCGCCCGTCACGAGCCCGAGCTTCTCCGCATCGGCCGGGCCTAGCGCCAGAGCGTTGCCCCAGACCTGCTTGGTCAGCGGCTTCGGGCATTCCTGCAGCCAAGCGTTGCTGGCAAAGCGCCCGTCCCAAAGGCAATCGTCGGGACGCAGCACGATTGTCGGGAGGTCGGGAGCCGTCACAGGTACAATGGCAGGAAGAGGAGGTTTCGTGACCGCGACGGGATTTGCGGCGCTGCCTGCCAGTACCCCGTCATGAAGCGCCTGTCGCCACCAGGCCTCGAAATCGGCAACGCCCGTGGCGGACCAGGTTTCTCGCACGAGTTCATAGGATCGCGCCTCGCTCCGCCCGAGAAGACTTGCCAGCAGCTCATGTGCGGTGTGCGTGGCATAAAGCGGACGGATCAGCGGTTGAACGAGGCTCGCGGTCCCATCGATCGCGCGCAGATCCGACCAGCTTTCGAGAGGGTGGGATTCCGGAATATGCCAGCGGCAGACGCTCGCGGTTTCATCCGCATAGGGCCCGCAATGAACGCTGAACGGGACCTTTGTCAGCATCTCCTGCAAGCCGAACTCGGCAGGCGTATCGTAGGCCGGATTGGCGCCAATCACGACGAGCGTTCGGACACGTCCCTGATCGAGATCCTGTGTCAGCACCTGAAGCAGCTCAGGCGTGCCGGAGAGCGTATCCACGGGCTCGACGAACTCTACCTTTGCTCCGAGTTCCGCGTTGATCCAATGGACCAGCGCATGCGTTTCCGGCGGAAGGGTCCGCCCGGCAAGGACCAGCGCGCGCTCGCGATGAGCCAGGAGGTCCTGCGCGGCGGCACCGATGAAGCGGCTCGCCGATGCGGACAGGTCAGGCCCGGGCAATCCGGCGCCAAGGGCATTCGCGACAGCAATCGCAGCATTGTGGATCAATCCTGGATGCAGCATGAGACGCTGATCGGCTTTCGCGCCCGTCGGTGTCGGCACGGCCTCGACGACATAAAGGCGGGAGGGATTTGGGCCATGGAACGGCCTTCGGCCGCCGATCCATGACCGTGCATGCTGGATCTGCCCCGGTCCGGGCCCCAGCGGGTCGGCATCAAGGCAGAGGATCGCGCGCGCTTCCTCGATCCGGGGCAGAGGCTGCAGAGGGCGACCGAAGGCAAGAGCCGTTCCGGCGCGCTCGCTTTCATCGCCAATCGGCTCGTAGCTGTGCCAGCGCGCGCCCGGATATCGCTTGAGAACAAGATCGATCTGGCGCAGGAGGGTCGGAGAGGTGACGCGGCCTGTCAGAAGCCGCAACCCATTGCCCCCGTGGACCCGGTGATGATCGATTTGCGGAAGAAGTGCCTGAAGGAACATCTCCCAGGATGCAATGGAGCCGTGCTGCAGCACGGTTCGCGAGCGGGCTGGGTCATAAAGTCCAAAGATAGCGGCCTCCGCGAAGACATCCGTTGACCCGAGACTCGCGGGATGGAGTGGATTTCCTTCTACCTTGATCGGCCGTCCATCGATCGAGATGCAGACGACGCCGCGCCCGTATCCGCCTAGCGGCAGCGTCGTCGCGAACCGAAGCGGTTCCCCAGGGATCAGTCTCTCGGGCATGCGCACGTATGGGAGGATTTCCTCGTCGGGCTTGCTGCAAGCTCCAAGCGCGAGCGTGATCTGAGCAGCGAGAATCTTCAATGCATCACGGCGGGAGAAGGCGCGCGTTTCAGTGTCGCCGGGTGGCGCAATATTAGGGTGGGCATCAGGAACGGCGTTCAGCGGTGGCATGTCGAGCAATCAGTGAGATGCTGCGTGTCGATATGATAGACCGTCACAAGATTCTGACCCTGCTCGGCTTGGTTCCGTGGCGGCATCCAGGACATGTCGAACACGCTCTCGCGCGGACGCAAGTTGGGGGCGGGGTCACGATGGCAGTCGAGGCACCACCCCATCGTGAGCGGAGCTGCCTGACGCATCAGTGGCATCTGATCGACAGGGCCATGACATGTAGAACAGCCGACACCGTTGGCCACATGAGCTGCGTGATCGAAATAGACATAATCCGGAAGATTATGAACGCGGCGCCAGCGAAGGGGCTGATCGTCGGCAAGGCTTGTGCGGACTGGTGCAAGCATGCCGGCATTGGTCCATATCTGCGAGTGGCAGGTCATGCAGGTTTCCGTAGGTGGAATTCCTGCGAAGCGAGCCTGTTCCACTGAGTTGTGGCAGTAGCGGCAGTCGATACCCAGCCCGCCGACATGGTGCTGATGGCTAAACGGGACCGGTTGTTCCCGCACCACGTCCTGCCCTGTGACGTAGGGCGAACGCGCGATCATGAAGCCCACGACGATGAACAGGAACGGCGCCGTCACGAGCAAGATAAAGACGAAGCGCGCTATCGTGTCCGCTCGTGGATGAAAGACCTGCATCCTGTTCCCCTTCGTCTTCGAGTCGGCTCGCATTCGGACCGGCTACAACTTTCGACGTTTGGTGGCCGAGCTCTTGGCCTATTGTTCCGTGCCTAGAGGACTGGATCCGTCGTTCTGAAACAGTGGCGCAGGTCTCTCGAAGTCAAATGCTATAAGGTACAGAAATCGATGAGCCCGAAGGCCATGACGGCAGGCGCTCCGGCACGGCATCCTGGCAGGAACGGCTGTTCTCTCGAAAGCTTAGCCTCGTCATTCCCGATAACTGCCAAGCCTCCGTGAAGCTCGTCCGCTAGTCGACCAATATCCTCAGTCCGGCGTCGCCATCCTTTCCAGCTTCTACCCTCACTGCACTAACTAGGGCTTCATCATGGCAGCATTCTGGGCCCATCGCTCATTGCGGTCCGTAAACAGCTAATCTGCCTTGGCCTTAAGCTACGAGCGGAGATCCTTGGTCTCCGCGGCCGTATTGTCCAAGCGTTGACGGATGAATGTTGCCATGGCTGCGATCCGGGCAATCATCAAAGAGGAGTAGACCGATCATGCAGGGCCCTGGGTCGAACCTTGTAGCCGACGAATCCAGGTGCATTCTGCAAGCACTTCAACGTCGATTTTGGAGCCGGTCGCTGCAGGATCGGAAATTGCTGACAACCTATTGCGCAGGGCTGGATTACCTGGGGTGCACGTCAGACCCTCGATCCGCCGCTCGCCTGTGCCGACCATTACGGGAATGCCGGTTGATAAAGGCATGGGACGAGGTCAGGCGTTTCCCACGCCATGCAGGTCGGAGCCTGCGGATCGGACCATGTCCGCGGCACCTCGTGCCGCCGCCTTGATGTCCTGGAACAGGAGCGAGACCTCCTGGTAGACGCTCAGGGCGGCCTCGTCCGTGGATACGCTGTCCAACTCGCCGACACGTTCGAGCAGGCCCCGATACGTTCCGTTTGGTGGCGGACATCGAGGATCAGGCCACGAAGCTGGCGCCGATTCTCCAGCGCCTCGAAGCGTTCCAAGGCAGCGTCGAGCTTGCCGCGGCAGTGGCAGTCCAGGTCAAGCGTGTCCATGACGGTTCGAACGCGCGCCAGCAAAGGGGAGGGCTCGGCTCCCGCGGTCGGGCCAGGAGCCGTGATCTTGCGTAGTTCAGGTTTCATCCAAGTTCTCCGTCAGATTGGCCGTAGGCCCGCATCTGCCTTATCCTGCGAGGACAACAGATGATGGAGCAGGTATCCTCGCGCCGACGCAAAGATCTGCAACGCGAAGAGCCCGATAACGCTCTGTCTCTTCCATCCATTGCAGCAGGCAGCGGAGTGCCGCCGGAGCCAAGGTCTCAGTCGGCCCTTCATCCCCACGGCGACCGTTCGGGCTTGTTGATTGTCGTCGCGCAAAGAGCGATGGCAGAAGGCGTGTTAACATGGCGGCAACTCAGGATATTGCCCAGTAGGCCGTCATGCCGGTCGAGGCCAATCAGCTCGTCGGTGATGGTATATGGCGATGGCTTGCGACGATCCGCGTCTTCCTTGATCACAAGATGCGTCGTATCGGCTGCCCGATTGCCTGCTCCCATACAGTGGAGGATGTCTGCCGGGAACAGGGGACAGACTGCACTCAATTCCTGGCCGATCTACAAGCCGCTGCTGTAGGAGAGCCGGCTCCCATCGGCAAGGCGGAGCGCGGTCTCGGTCCTTGCGAGTATGGCTCCTGCTCCCTGTCTGGGTCTCCCCATACCGCTTCAATTCCGTCCGCCCGCCGGCGCGGCTCCAGGTTGGCTGCCGATGTGCGCAGGGGTCTCGGCTGTCACAATTTCTACCCGAGTTCGCTTCGAGCCGATCGTCACGGCGAATTTTCCTAGCTTCGTGCCGACCGGATGGAGCAAGCCCACACATCCGGGTGAGTCCGAGAACGGCAGGGGAAACGTCCCGGATACGCGCTGGGGCAGCGTCTCGAAGCATGGTTGCCGGCATGCTCCCTCCGATGGGTGGAAGTGACAATCGAGTTGATGGCGATAACCAGGTACGGCTGGTCGAGCTGGGTGTGGGCGCGAGAGTTTCACACCCTTGAATGGCTCCGCGGTGCTCTTCGTACCGAGACCGATGAATGGAAGGTGTGGCACCTGGTCCTGGGCGAGCGACGGACTGAGTGCGGCCGGGACGTAGACGCCATGGTTGGATAGGGGCCTGGCAGTGCCGGTCCGGCCGGGCATTTTCGCTTCGAGGCAGGTCTACGCAGTTTTTCGGAGTTGCCTTCCTGCCCCGCTGTCGTAACCTGGGCAATCTGCCGACTGGTCGGTGGGACCATAACGAAGAGGCCCCGGGACTCAAGGCCAAGGGGCGAAGCATCTAGAATACAGCTTCGGGGGCGTCAGGAGCTTCATCATGGCTCATACTGCGCATGCCGATCCTGCCGACCATAGCGATCGCCCGACGTTCTGGCGGCGCTGGTTCTATTCGACGAACCACAAGGACATCGGCACCCTCTACCTCATCTTCGGCTTCACGGCGGGCATCATCGGCGGCCTTCTGTCGATCGCCATGCGCCTGGAACTCCAGGAGCCCGGTCTGCAGTTCTTCTCCAATCCGCAGGCCTACAACGTCTTCGTGACCGGCCATGGCCTCATCATGGTGTTCTTCGTGATCATGCCCACCCTGATCGGCGGCTTCGGCAACTGGTTCATCCCGCTCATGATCGGGGCGCCCGACATGGCCTTCCCGCGGATGAACAACATCTCCTTCTGGCTCATCGTCGCAGCCTTGGGGCTGATGATCCTGTCTCTGTTTTCGGAAGGCGCTCCGGGCTCGCTCGGCTTCGGCGGCGGCTGGACCGCTTATCCGCCGCTTTCGACCATGGGCCATCCCGGCCCGGCATTCGACTTCGGCATCCTGGCCCTGCACCTCGCCGGAGCATCCTCGATCCTCGGTGCGATCAACTTCATCACCACGATCCTCAACATGCGCGCACCGGGCATGACGCTGCACAAGATGCCGCTCTTCGCCTGGGGCATGCTGGTAACAGCCTTTCTCCTTTTGCTGACCCTTCCCGTGCTTGCGGGCGCGATCACGATGCTGCTGACCGACCGCAACTTCGGCACGACCTTCTTCGACCCGGCCGGCGGCGGCGATCCGGTGCTCTACCAGCACCTGTTCTGGTTCTTCGGCCACCCCGAAGTGTACATCATGATCCTGCCGGCCTTCGGCATCGTGTCGCACATCATCTCCACCTTCTCGAAGAAGCCGATCTTCGGCTATCTCGGCATGGCCTACGCCATGGTGGCGATCGGCGTCGTCGGCTTCGTCGTGTGGGCGCACCACATGTTTACGGTCGGCCTCTCGCTGCAGACCCAGGCCTATTTCGTGTTCGCCACGATGGTGATCGCGGTTCCCACCGGCGTGAAGATCTTCTCGTGGATCGCCACGATGTGGGGCGGCTCGATCCGCTTCACGGCGGCCATGCAGTGGGCCGTGGGCTTCATCTTCCTGTTCACGGTCGGTGGCGTCACCGGCGTCGTGCTGGCGAACGCGGCCGTTGACCGCTACATGCACGACACCTACTACGTGGTGGCGCACTTCCACTACGTGCTCTCGCTCGGCTCCGTGTTTGGGATCTTCGCGGGCATCTACTACTGGTTCCCGAAGATCACCGGCTACGTGATGCCCGACTGGATCGGCAAGCTGCACTTCTGGATCGCGTTCATCGGCGCCAACGTGCTGTTCTTCCCGATGCACTTCCTCGGCCTGTCCGGCATGCCGCGCCGCTACGCGGATTATCCGGATGCGTTCGCGGGCTGGAATTTCGTCGCCTCGATGGGGGCCTACATTTTCTTCTTTGGGCTGTTCGTCTTCATGTACGGAGTGATCGAGGCCTTCCGGCGCAAGGAGCGGGCTGCGGACAACCCGTGGGGTGAAGGCGCGACGACGCTGGAATGGACCCTGTCCTCTCCGCCGCCCTACCACCAGTTCGAGACCCTGCCCCGCATCGTCGATACGGGCCGTTAAGCCCCGGCACCGTACGCGGTGCCGCTTCGTCGGAACATCTGACGGAACACTGAATCGGCTTCGCTGCCGCGGAGCTCAGCCTTGGAGCACGACGACATCGCCCGATGCGCTACGCGCCGGGGGCCTGTAGTCGTCCGCGCTCTTGTCCTCTGTGGGGATCTCGCTCCAGCGGCCCACCTTGCCGCTATCGCATTCCCGTACCGTGGGGAAGCAGAGCATCACGTCTGGCTCGAGGCTGTCCGTCGACCAGCATGCTCCCCGCTTCGCAGGTACGGGCTTCCAGAGGACATATTCCAAGCACATTGAAGGGCGACACTGTTCCCTCAGAGGATGAATGTATGCCCTTCGGAAATGTGCCAAAGCCAGGATGGCACACCTGGGTCGCGTTAACGGCAATGGTAGCCATCGGACTGTTCGGGATATTTCTTTACTGGGCGCTGAGATTCTAGCGCCTCGTGCGAAAAGTGGCCCCAGATTTCGCGAGAACGATGCTCGATGGTCGGTGCCCCGACCTTCACCTTCATCGGTAAACGACTTGCGGCTGCCGGCCGGCACAGGGTCTGGATGGACCAGAACGACGTGCTCGCTCAACGGTGATAATGCAGCCTCTCGGAACCTGTCTGACACATCGTCAGACAGGTAGGGCAGGGATCATGCAGGCCTCGTAAGAAAGGCATGTCGGCAGAGGTTGCGCTGGTGCCAGGATCAGTGCTAGAAACTCCCCATCGACAGGGGTGCTCCGTTATGCCGGGGCTGAGATGACGGTGCGAAATCGTCGAACCCTCAAGCTGATCTGGATAATACCAGCGGAGCGAGACGACGATGTTTTCCGGCGCACAGATTTCCCTTTATCCCATGACCGACGATTTCGTCGCTGTCATTCTCAAGGCCATCGCGGCGCTTGAGCCCTACCGGCCGAGCTTTCGGATCGAAACCGACGATCTCTCGACGCTGCTCGTCGGCCCGCCCGATCAGCTATTCTCGGCCATGCGCGACCTCTTCATCTCGGCGGCAGGCCATGGCGGGCACTGCGTTCTGGCAGCCACTGTCTCGCGCGGGTGCCCGGGTGAGCCGGACGATCCGATCTGCACGCCAATCAACGACTCGCGCTACGGACAACCGCTCGATGAGCGGATCGCATCCGCCCTCCGACAGGTCGAGGCGGCGCCCAAGACGGGCCAAGTCGTGGCAGCCCAGTTCTCGCTGTATCCGCTCGGCAGCGGCCACCACATGGACGAGATCTACGGCTGCATCGACTTTCTTAAGAGCTCCGGCGTCTTCGAACGGTCGAAGAACTTCTGCACCAAGCTGCGTGGCGATGCGGGCGCCGTCTTCGCAACGCTGGGCGAGGCCTTCCTGCGCTTCGGCGCACCGCAGGGCCATGTCGCCCTCGATCTCAAAGTTTCGGCGAACAGCCCCACCGCTGTTTAGGCAATCATCCATCAACTCCAGATCATGGAGACAATCATGTCCGGTACGCGAGGTTGGACGCTGAGGGAAATCCTTATCGTCTCGGTTCTCGGAGCGGTTTTTGCCGTCCTCTATCTAGGTTGGGTGCAGGTCTGGCTCATTGCCCAGGCGGTCTTCGGCCCAGTGACGATGGATGTGGTGATGGGCTTCTGGTTCATCGCCTCCATCGTGGCCGCCGCGGTCATCCGCAAACCAGGCGTAGCCTTCGCGGCGGAGGTGCTGACTGCAGCGGTGCAGATTCTCCTCGGCAGCCCTGCAGGCTTGTTACTTCTGGTGACGGGTGCGGTTCAGGGTGCAGGCGCGGAGGCTGTCTTTGCCGCGACCCGGTGGCGCAACTACTCATTGCCGGTGTTGATGGCGGCAGGCGTCGGTGCCGCGATTTTCTCCTTCATCTACACCTGGGTCCGCTTCGATTATGGAGCTCTCCAGCCCGGCATCCTGGTTACCATGTTCATCTTGCGTTGCCTGAGCGGCGCGCTTTTGGGCGGGTGGCTTGGACACGTCATTGTGGAAGCGCTCTACAGGACCGGTGCTCTTGCCGGTCTGGCCATCGATCATGAGAAGCGATCCGCAATCGTCTAGCGCGGCCCTGCGGGTCCGCTCCGAACGATGGGCTCCTCCAGGAGCGAGCAGCGGTTTCACAGCCGAATGGCGCGAGGTGACGGTTCAGTATCCTTTCGCCAACCGGCAGGCGGTCGGGCCAATCAGCTTGGGAATCCGGCAGGGCGAGCGCGTGCTCCTTCTCGGACCTTCGGGCTCGGGCAAGTCGACGCTCCTGCTGACACTGACCGGTCTCGTGCCCAATAGCATTCCCGCGACCGTCAGCGGGCATACCTGCCTTTACGGGACGAATGTCGCGACGAGACAGCCCTGGGCCTGGGCGACGCAGGTGGCGCAGTACTTTCAGGACGCGGACCAGACGCTCTGCGGGATGCGGGTCGAGGACGAGATCGCCTTTGCCCTGGAGAACCGCGCCCTGTCGCCCACATGCATCGCGGAATGCGTCACGGCGGCGATGCGTCGGGTCGGAGTCCCAGAGAACTGGCGCGAGCGCCCATCGTCAACTCTATCGGGGGGCGAGCGGCAACTCGTCGCCCTGGCCGCCACGCTTGTGCAGAATGCCCCCTTGTTCGTGCTTGACGAGCCGACGGCGCATCTTGCGTCGCAGGCAGCGGACCGCCTGCACGCCCTGCTGACCCGGCATGACTCGTCCCGAAGCGTTCTCATCGTCGATCACCGGCTGGAGGGTCTGATCCGGCAGATCGACCGGACAGTCGTCCTCGGCAGAGACGGCACAATCATGGCCGACGGCCATCCGCGGGCCATCTTCCGCGCCAAGCGCGACCTTCTGACGATGGAAGGCATCTGGTGCCCGGTGGCGAGTGCCCTCGACGCGCGCTTGGAAGAGGCGGGCATTGCGCCTCCAATTGCGCCACTGTCCGTCGACGAGGCCCTGGCACATGTCGATCCCGCAACGGCTCCTCGCGAGCATATCGAAAGAGCCCTTCCGGCTGTCGAGGCTTTCGTGGCCGAGTACACAGAGCGCCGCTTCCAGACGCCACCGGGTGCTCCTGTTCTGGCGCGGCTCGTGAATGCCTGTTGTGCACCGTTCCTTGGCCCAACGGTCCTGCGCAACATCGATCTGGCCATCCATGAAGGCGAGATTCTCGGCCTTCTGGGGGCGAATGGGGCGGGCAAGTCGACGCTCGGTCTTTGCCTGTCCGGCCTCCTTCCGTTGAAGGCAGGGAATAGAACCGGCGCACAGGGCGGCTATGCATTCCAGAGGCCTGAGAACCAGTTCACCGCGGGGACGGTCCGCGGCGAGATCCTGGATGCACTTCCCAAGCAGATGGCTGGGACTGCTAAGGCCGAACGTGTGGCGGAAGCCTTGGCTGCATGGGGGCTTTCCGGACTCGAGAACCGTCATCCCTTCGAATTGTCACAAGGTCAGAAGAGAAGATTGGCCCTTGCGGCCCTTACGGCTTCGGGCCGCTGGCCGCTGCTCGTCCTGGATGAGCCGACGGCAGGGCTCGATGCCCATGGCGTCTCCACGCTCATAAGCGAGATCCTGACATTGCACGGGAAGGGGCACGCCATCGCCGTCATCACCCACGACATGGATTTCGCCCTGCGTCTTTGCCCCCGTTCAATCCTCGTCGGTGAAGGAGGTATTCTAGCGGATGGCCCGACGCAGGCGCTGATGGGGGACACGGCTCTCCTCCAGCGCGCCGGACTGGCAGAGCCATCCTGCGCCGGAGCCCTGCACTGGCTGCGACGGGTTGCGTCATGCTGAAGGCTCTCAACCCGATCAGTAAGCTTATCGTCTGCATTCTTGGGCTGGTGGCGTCTGTCCTCGTCTTCGATGCGCGCTTTCAGATTGCCCTGATCGTCCTGACAGGCTTCTCACTCCTCGTTCTCAATCGTACGTCGCCACTGGTTCTTCTGGCCCTGATGGTGCCGTTCTGCCTGTTTGGCTTCGGATTTCTGACCACCAGCCTGCTGTTTCGGCAGGACAGCGATTTCGCCACGCGCATGGCTGGCGAAGCCCTCCTGCATTCTCCGGCATTCTCGGCAGGGCTCACCTTGTTCTTTCGTGCCATCGCCTGCGGGATGATCTCGATATTTTTCGCCCTGACCACCGATCCCGGCTCCTTGGTGCGCGCCTTGATGGTTCATGCCCGATTGCCGCCCCGGATCGGCTATTCCCTTTTTGCCGCGATGTTGCTTGTTCCGGATCTAGCATCGGAAGCGCAGCAGATGCGGATCGCCCGTGCCATGAAAACGGGACGCCGCATCCGGCGGGTGCCGGGACCGGGAGAAATCATGTCTCTCGTGATCCCACTGCTTGCCTTCGCGATCCGCCGGGCCGGACGAACCGCGGTCGCGCTGGAAGCGCGCGGTCTCTCACCCGATGGGCCACGGACGGTCCTGAATGCGCCAGGCTTCAAGAAAGCCGACGCCGTCTTCATGATCGCGGCCACCATCGCAATCACTTTATCCAGCTTCGCAGCTTTCTCTGGCACCAGTGCGCTCGGGTCACTGCCTCGGGCGGTGCACGAACAGGCAGCCAGATTTTGAGCGAGGTCAGTTTTCAACTGACCTTGCCGTAGCCGTTCCACGGCATCGGAGGTGGGTTCGATTTCACGTTCGATGCTGTAGGTCGTCCATAAGGTTGCGTTCCCCGTCCCGGGAATAAATCTGCCGTCACCATAGTCTTGCTGGCAGGGGCTGTGACAAGACCCGTTGTCCACACAGCTCCTCGATCCCTCGATTGACGGAGAACCGGGATGTTGAATCTGTCACGCCGAGGCGTTCTGGTAAGCGCGGCCATGGCGGCGGCTTTCGGGCTGCCCAACCCCATGGCGTTGATTGCCGACGCACATGCAGAGACGCCTGTCGAGCCGACAATAGGCTTTTACAAGTACAAGGTCGGCTCGATCGAAGCGACCGCCGTCTATGACGGCATCTGGCGCAAACCCCACGATCCAGCCTTCATCAAGAATGCGACTGTCGACCAGACGAAGGCAGCGCTCGCCACGGCCGGACTGACGACCGACTTCATGCCGATCCCGCTTACGGTGCTGGTCCTGAAGATCGGCGACAAATACATCATGATCGATGCTGGGTCCGGTGTCGGTCAATGGCAGGCGAATGCGACCCATTTGCCTGCCAACATGCAGGCTGCCGGCATCGATCGAAGAAAGATCAGCACGATCCTGATCTCTCACTTCCATCCCGACCACGTGTGGGGCTTGATGGAGAAAGGCACGAACGCCGCAGTATTCCCTGAAGCCGAATTGGTGGTGAATAGTGTCGAGTACAGATTCTGGACGGAACAGGGCGTTCTCGAACGACTTCCGGAAGGCCGCCGCCAAGCCGGAAAGCGCATCGCCGATATCTTCCCGACGTGGAAGAACTGGAGGCTCGTCGAGAGCGGTGTTGAGGTCGCGCCCGGCATTCAGATCCTTGAAGCCTTCGGACATACGCCCGGTCACTCCGTCTTCCTGGTGACGTCTGGCAGAGATCAGTTGATGGTGTCGAACGACACCATGTATGTTCCGGCTCTTCTTGCGCCTCATCCAGAATGGCAGGGCAGCTACGATCAGGACGGGCCAATGGCAGTCACGGCCCGCCACCAGATCATCGACCGCGTGATCGCGGACAGAATGATGATCTGCGGCGCCCACTTCCCGTTCCCCGGGATCGGCACGTTCGTGAAGGATGGCAATGCCTACGCGTTCGCCCCGGTAGAGATTTAACCCGCCAAGCGAGGATCGACCATGTTAAAGAAAACCTCTCTCTTGTCCGTGGCTCTCTTGGCCACGCTGGCGCTCACGCCTGTCCTGATAAGCAGCGCTGCCCTCGCAGTCGATGACGACACGTCGACCGGCTCGGTCGATCTGACTGCCGTGCGAGACAAAATCAAGGCAGAGAACTATACCGCAGCGCTGGAAGAACTCCGTGGGCTGGCTGAAGACACGCAGCAGGCAGACATCTACAACCTGATGGGATATACGCTTCGTAAGACAGGCGATTATCAAACCTCGCTGACCTACTACAACAAGGCACTTCAGCTCCAGCCCGATTACAAGGCGGCCCGAGAGTATCTGGGTGAGCTCTATGTCGAGACCGGTGATATCGACAAAGCCAAGGAGCAACTCGCCGCGTTGGTCAAACTCTGTCCAGGTGGTTGCGAGGAGCGCGAGGACCTTGAGAAAGCGCTAGACGGAAAATAGCTGCTTGATCCTACTCGGTGAGCGATGACGTCGCTCACCTCTTTCCGCTGTGGTCCGCAGCGGGAGATCGCAATGTCGCGGACGATAGGTCATTTCGTCAAAGATAGCCGGTCTTCTTCTTTTTCTTGAAGGACGGTTCCTGCTGGCCCCGATCCTCCTTCACGGGGCCGTGACACTTTCCTTCGACTTCAGAGCGACCACTTTCCGGTCTCGTCAAAATCCCTTTCCACTTTGTGGAAGATCCCGTGGTTGCAGGCTGCATGTTTGGCATGACCGTGATGGAGCACGATTCCCCGACAGGCTCATCCGGTGTCGGTGACGCGCCGGGCGGGCTGAGTGGGTCGATAGGAGCATCGCAACCGGCTCCGCACGATGCGCTAGTGGGCGATATGATCCTGGAAGCGGCGCATGAACTCTTGCAATTCAGCCGCATTGAGATCCGAAACCGCCCAGAATGTCATTCCGCTGCCGGACCAGTGAAGCATGTTGTACCCATTATTGACCGATGCCTGCGGCTGCGCAATGCCGCCCTCGCTCTTCTCCGCCGGCCAGATGAACAGGTTGATGATGTGCTCGCGGCGTTTGTAGACCAAGGCGGCAACGGCCCGTCCGGCAATATAGTCAAGGCGTCCTCCAGTCAGCGCAAAGCCCTCATTCGCAAGATCGACAACCGGAGGGGCGAAGTCGATCCGGCCGTCGAACCAGGGTTTCACCGTATGCTGATCGGACGTCGTCACATCCGTGATGTGGTTCGCCATGAGGGATCGGACATGCTCGGCGACAAGCTCCTGCGCCAGATCCGGCGAAGAGCGCGGCACGACCAGGGCTACGGCAAGGCCCGCCGCAAACGCAGCGACAGGGATGCCAAGACGCTGTTTCTGCCACAAGCGCTGCCACCAGCGGGCACTCGCCGGTGCGCTCGTGGAGATCGGGGCAGGCTCAAGAGCTTTCAGCACTCGCGCCCGGAGTGCATCGGGCGCCCGATATCGCATCGGTTCCTGCCCGAGGATGGCCCGAAGCTCCTGGAGGTGCTGATATTCGCTCGCACAGACAGGACAGGTTCTCAAGTGATCCTCGACCCGAAAGGCATTGGCGGCATCAAGTTCCCCGTCCAGGTGTCCATGTAGGAGAACTTTCATGTCAGAGCAGGGCACTGTCATGATCAAGTCTCCTCTCCGTCTGCAGTCCGTCGGCGCCAAGCCTCGGCGAGCAGGTGCCGGGCTCGGGCAAGGCGCGACATCACGGTGCCGATCGGTGTCCCCGTCGTTTCAGCAATCTCGTGATAAGAGAGTTCCTCGAGTTCACGCAAAATCAGCGTCTCCCGAAAGGGAAAGGGCAAGTCCTCGATCAACTCCCTCATGGTGGCAATCTCATCGTGCCGGACGACGGCGGTTTCGGGGCTGTCCGCGGGGTCGATCAGTCCGGTGGCGCGCTCCGATGCATCGACCGGATCATCCCCAGGAATCGCCCCGGTGCCTTCAAGCGG